>NZ_JASXTH010000005.1:0-391106 GCF_036596185.1 Rhizobium sp. GR12
TCCACAGGACGGTGGGGCCAAAACACGGCCTTCCCCCCTGTCAGACGGCCGAAACAAGGTGTTTTGCAACACGCCCCCTCGGGGAGAAGAAAGAAGCCGCACTCGCTCGGTCCATATGCAATTGCCCTGGATCAGGATGCCGCTGCAAGCCAGCGCCGTGCCGCTTCGATATCGGCAAGCCCGAGATCGTGCCCGTCCTCGACTGTCTCCATCTGCGCCTCCGCGCCGCCTTCTGCAAGCCTGCTCCGCAGGTCGTCCGCCCTGTCGAGGTATTTGTCGCGTTGTCCGGCGACAAGCAGGAAATTGCGGCCGGTAAGATCGGTGTCTGGCCATGTATCGAGAACCGGCATCGGGCGGTAGAGCAGTGCATCGCCGGCGAATTCCGGATGAAGCGCCGTAAAGGCCGCGTAGAAATTCGCGCCGTTGGAATGGCCGATGAAGCGCAGTTTCGAACGGTCGAGACCATAGGACCTGATAGCGCTGTCGACAAAGGCGGAAAAGGCTTCCGCCTCTGAGACGATATCCTTCTGGTCGAAGCTGAAATCGGGGAAACGCCGGAACCAGCGGGCGACGTCGTCTTCCGTACTACGGCCGCGAACGCCGAGGAGCGTGGCGCCCGGAGCCGCCCGGTGTGCCAGCGGCATCAGGCTCGTTTCGCTGCCGCCGGAACCGTGCAGCAGAATGATGGTGCTGCCATCCGGCTTTTCGGGCGTATAGAAGCGGTGCACGAAGGGCAGGTCACGATAGACGATACGCTCCTCGCCAGGCATCGAAAATTGCGGCAGGGCCACGCGCACATCCGCCTCGTCCTTCATGAAGAGTGGGGGAATGAACAGTTTTTCGCCGAGCGCTTCCAACGGCTCGTCAATTGTCATGCCGGGGCCATCGGTCGCCATTTCGATCAGCACTCCGCCCGGTTCGCGGACATAAAGCGAGTGGAAATATTTGCGGTCATGGGCGTTTGTGGGGCTGGAATTCAGCGATTTCAGCCCGGTCAGAACCGCATTCAGCTCATCCATGTCCTTTGCGCGGAAAGCGATGTGATCGACGGTGCCGGTGCCGGGCGCGCTGGACCAGAAGCCGGTGGCGTCACGCACATCGATGATATCGCCGCTTTGCGAAACGAGCCGGCGGATCGCGCCCGTCTGGGTTTCCTGCCGATAATCGAAATGTCTGGTGAGGAAAGCCACGGTTTCTTCCGGCACCTCGCTCAGCATCGTTGCGCCGTAGATACGACGAATGGCGTCTTCTGCGGGAATGTCGTCCGTTTCGTGCGGCGTGGCGTCGGGAAAAGCGTGAGTGCCGACCAGCTTGACGATCAAGCCATCCGGATCTTTCAGCCGGATGACCGGGGCGCCGAATTCATCGGACGGTCCCTCAGTGCGGATGCCGAATTTCAGCGCCCGCGTCAGCCAGAAGCCGATGCTGGCGGGATCGATCGCCAGCGAGACTTCCAGCGTCTGGCCATAACCGACGCGGCCCCGACCGCCATCTTCCCAGACGAGAAATGTCAGAAGGGAGCCGGGCGAGGCGATGTCATCGCCATAGAGCAGGTGAAGCTGCATGGCGTCCTCAAAGCCCGCGGTGCGCTTGGCCAACCGCAGGCCGAGGAAGCCAGCGTAAAAATCGACATTCGCCTGCACCTTCCGGGTGATCATCGTGATGTGGTGTATGCCCAGTGCAGAATTCATCTTGCCGCCCCGCCCGTTTCGCCTGCTGTTCGTAGCTCTATTTGTCTCACGCTGCCCCTGATCCGCAACCCCGACAAATGAGAACGCTGTGTTCTCTGCGTGAACGGTATCCCCGTGGCTTCGTTGCATGCGGGATGCGTAGAAATCGGGCTTTCTGCCTTTGTATCGATCGTTTGTGACTATAAAATAAGCATACACAATTACGGCTATTTTGTATGCAATTTTATCTTGCCTTGATGGTTGGAATTGGGTCTTATGCAACCAAACCAAACAGAACCATCAGGGGGAATAGATGATATTAACGCGTAGGTTGTTGTGCAGAGCTTTAGCCATCGCCGTTGTTGGCGCCGCCGCCGGTATTTCGCTACCCGCGACTGGCGCGCATGCCGAAACGCCGGTGAAATTCACGCTCGACTGGAAATTCGAAGGTCCCGCCGCCGGTTTCTTGCTTGCGCTCGACAAGGGATACTTCAAGGCCGAAGGCCTCGACGTGACGATCGACAGCGGCAATGGTTCGGTGGAAGCCATTCCGCGCGTGGCGACGGGCGCTTACCAGATGGGTTTCGGCGATATCAACTCGGTGATGAAATTCCTCGATGAAGACCCGAGCCAGAAGGTCAAGGCCGTTTACATGGTCTATGAACGCCCGACATTTGCCATCGTCGGCCGTAAGTCGCTGGGTGTCACCGGCGATCCGAAATCGCTGGAGGGCAAGAAACTCGGTGCGCCGCCGCCGGATGGCGCTTTTGCGCAATGGCCGGCCTTCAAGCAGGTCGCAGGGTTGGATGACAGCAAGATCAAGATCGAATCGATCGGTTTTCCGGTGCGTGAACCGATGCTCGCCAAGGGTGATGTCGACGGCGTCTTCGGTTTTGCCTTTTCGGTGATCCTCAATCTTAAGAAGCAGGGCATTGCCGACGACGATATCTCGACCATCCTGATGGCCGAGCATGGCTTGAATCTCTATGGCAACGCGGTGCTGGTAAACACTGATTTCGCTGAGAAAAACCCTGAAGCCGTCAAGGGGTTCATCAAGGCGCTGGCCAAGGGCTTCGCCGATTCCGTCAAGACCCCGGAAGAGGGTGTGGCGGCCGTGCTCAAGCGCAACGAGACGCTCGACAGCGCCATCGAGCTTGAACGCCTCAACATGGCCAACAGCATGAACATCAAGACACCCTACGTGGTGGAAAACGGCATGGGCGGCGTCGATCCGGCTCGGCTTGCTGCCTCCCTCGAAACGCTGAAAGTTTCCATGGGTCTGAAGGGCAACGTCAAGGCGGATCAGGTCTTCGACGCAACCTACCTGCCGCCCAAGGAAGAACGCATGCTTCCCTGATGGGAGGAAACGATGAAGCGAGCGAGCGCCACTCGCTTCTTCTCCCCGGCGGGGAGAAGATACCTGCCGCGACGCCGGGCGTTTGCGATTGCTTCGAAATTGAGGCGAGGATGATGGTGCCGCATGCGCGCGCCAAAAAATTGGGGACTGCGATGGCACATCTCGTGGAAATAGACAATGTCGACATGCGTTACGGTGGGGCGGATGGAACGCTGGCCGTCTCCGGTCTCAACCTGAAGGTCGAGAAGGGCGAGTTCGCGGCGGTCGTCGGTCCGTCCGGTTGCGGCAAATCGACGTTGATGAAGCTGGTGACGGGGCTGCATATTCCGCAGAGGGGCAATGTCATCGTCGCCGGGCGGCAGGTCACGGAGCCGGTCTCCATTGTCGGCATGGCGTTTCAGAACCCGACAATGCTGCCCTGGCGCACGACGCTGGAAAATATCCTGCTACCGCTGGAGATCGTCGAGAAACATCGCCGACGTCTGCGCGCTCACAAGGCTGAATATGTCGCGAAAGCAGAGCGGCTGCTTGAGATCGTCGGCCTGAAAGGCTTCGGATCGAAATATCCCTGGCAGCTTTCCGGCGGCATGCAGCAGCGCGCCAATCTTTGTCGCGCATTGATCCACGAACCGGATCTTCTGATGCTGGATGAGCCTTTCGGCGCGCTCGATGCCTTCACCCGCGAGGAGTTGTGGTGCGTCATGCGCGATCTGCATACGGCGCAGCGGGTCACCATCATTCTCGTAACGCATGATCTGCGCGAAGCGACATTTCTGGCCGACAAGATTTTCGTGATGAGCGCAAGGCCGGGCCGTGTGCTGGCGGAACACCGTGTGCCTTTCGCGCGGCCGCGCCAGCTCGATATCATGTATGACAAGGGTTTCAACGACATGGTGCAGGAACTGCATGGCGAAATAGCGCAGGCGAGGGTGGCGGCATGAGCGCGATTGTTGAAAGCAACGTGGCGGTCGCGCCGTCAAAGCCGCTGATCGACCGGGTCAACTGGGTGAAAGCCGCGCCCTGGCTCTATACGCTGGCGCTCTTTGTCCTGTGGGAATTGCTGGTTTACGCGCTGAAAATGCCGCCGACCATTCTGCCGTCGCCGGTCAGGGTCGGGCAGGCCATCGTGCAATATTGGTCGCCGATCTGGAAGAATTCGCTGCAGACGCTTTATACGACGACGCTGGGTTTCGCCATTGCGGTGGCCGCCGGTCTCGCCATCGGTCTCTTTATCGGCTGGTCGAAAACCATCTATGCCGGGCTTTATCCGCTGATGATCGGCTTCAATGCCATCCCGAAAGTGGCGCTGGTTCCAATTCTCGTCATCTGGTTCGGCATCGGCACCGTGCCCGCCGTCTTGACCGCCTTCCTGATCTCCTTCTTCCCCATCGTCGTCAATGTCGCGACCGGTCTTGCCACCATCGAACCGGAAACGGAGGACGTGCTGCGCGCACTCGGCGCGAAAAAGATGGACATCATGCTGAAGGTCGGCATTCCGCGTTCCATGCCCTATTTTTTCGGCTCGCTGAAAATCGCCATCACGCTTGCCTTCGTCGGCTCGGTCGTATCGGAAACCGTCGCCTCCAATTACGGCCTCGGTAACATGATGAGTTCGGCGCAGAGCCAGTTCAACGTGCCGCTGGTCTTTGCCGGCCTGCTGATGCTCGCTGTGGAAGGCATCGTCATGTACGCGATCATGGCCTGGCTCGAAAGGCGCATGACCGGCTGGGCGCATCGCTCGACCATGGGGCAGTGAGCGGTGGCCGCTTGTTTCTTCTCCCCGTCCGGGGAGAAGATGGCCCGAAGGGGTAGGTGAGGGGGCAACGCCAGCGATAAGCCGAGAGTTGCCCCCTCAACCCGCTGCCGCGACCTTCTCCCCGGCGGGGAGAAGGCTAAAACCGCGCCCGCTCACGTCATTCACACATGATGAGAGAAACGCGAGGTTTCGGTCTCAATGCGCCGACATTTCCTTCACGATCTCGGGGCCGTCCATCATAAACGGATAATAGGTCGGCCAATTGGTCACTTCATCGAGCAGCGCCTTGCGGTCGTTGCCCCAGTAGAGGTGGTAGTGGCCGGCCTTGGCAGGCTCGATGGTGTGATCGCTGAACTGGACGAATTGCGGTGCTGCCTCGTCGCCACCGGTTTTCTTGAAAATGTACCTGACGCCCCTGTTGCCCTTTTTATAGGTGAGGATTTCATAGCCATCGTCGGCATAGGTTGCCTCGATTGGCTTGGCTTCGCGATAGAAGGAGAAGCTGTTGCCCTTGATGACGATGCGGTTGACGTCCGTCTTGTAGCCGATGGCGTAATAGGCGCGGTATTCTTCGGCGCTCTTGTCGCCATGGGCCGCCTTTTCCGCCATGACGGGGTCGAGCGAGCCGTTCAGCAGATAGGGATAGACCGATTGCCAGTCGCCTTCCCAGTCGGAAAGCGTGCGCGGCTTCACCTGGGCGTCCTCGAAATAACCCTTGTAGATCTGCTTCTCGGCCTCGGTCTGACCGTGGCTGTGGTCATGGCTATGCGCGGAGGCGGCCTTGTCGTTTCCGGCTGCCAGTGCCGAGGCTGTCATCAGCAGCATGGAACCGATGGCAAGCGCGCCGGTGACGCGGGTGATGGTTTTTTGCATTGTTCTGCCCCTTTGTATGTTCCAAAATCGAAAGATTCGTAATGTAATAACATTACGAATAGGTCGTATAAACACGTCTTTCGCCAGACGCAAGAGCGCCTGTCGCCACCCTTGCGCGAAAAATGGCGAAAGCCGGCACTGGGCCGGCTTTCGTATGAAACAGAATGAATGGAGAAGGGAGCGGTTGGGACGCGCTCAGCTCAAGCGGTCTGCGCGTTTAATTCCGCCTTGCGCTCATCGAAAGCGAGCTTCATCGCCTTCGTCACGTCACGCGTGGTCGCGAAATAATTGTCGCTGCGGGCCCAGTAGCGCAATTTCACGGTGGCGCTGTCGGCGCTGACCGAATCGACGAAGGTGATGGGGGCGGGGTCCAGCAGCACCCGGCTTTCCGAGCGCACCACGCGCATCAGCATGTCCTGCGCCGCCGTCAGATCTTCGTCGTTGGCAACGGTCAGGCTCAATTCATGGCGGCGTGAGGGGAAGCGGCTGTAATTGGTGATCGGCACGTTCCACAGGGTGGAGTTGGGCGCGAGACGGTAAAGTCCGTCGCTGGTTTTAAGCTCGGTCGCAAACAGGCCTATTTCGATAACCGTCCCGGTGACCGTGCTGGTCTCGATATATTCACCGACCCGGAAGGGACGCAGCACCAGAAGCATGATGCCGGCGGCAATGTTCTGCAGCGTGCCCTGAAGTGCCAGACCGATGGCGAGACCGGCGGCGCCAAGTGCGGCAAGAATGGAGGCCGTTTGCACCCCGAACTGGCCGAGCACCATGACCAGCACCAGAATAAGCACCACATAACGGACGGCGCCCGCGAAGAAACCGGCGAGCGTCGCATCGAAGCCGCGAATGCGCGACAGGCCCTGAAAAGCCCAGCGTTGCAGGAAAGTCGCGGCCAGCCAGCCGATGATCAGGAGCAGAAGCGCGCCGACGATCGAGAAGGAATATTGCACCGCAAGCGCGCTCGCCTGTCTCACCGCAGCCTGTGATGCGACGATGATATCCGTTGCCTGTTGTTCCATGAATTGTCCCGTGATTCTTATTGCTGTTCAGGTTGGGTAACGAACGGACGCCGCCGGGGTTCCGCCAGGCGGAAGCGTCAGTTGCCGAGCGGCAGCACGAAGGGCACATTGCCATCCGTATCCGCACCCCGGCCGATTGCCTTGATTGCTGCCACCAGCCTGCCATCGCGGCCAAGCAGCCGGTCGCCGATGGCGATGATGCGCGTATTCGGCGTGGCATAGGGCGAGGCGGCGCGCAGGCTGAGCGCAAGCGCCATGTCGTCCTGATCCGGATAGAGGCAAAGCGCCGCGATGACGGCTGCGGCCGGCGAGCGCGACACGCCCATCCAGCAATGGACGAGAAGCGGTGCGGATTGATCCCATTCGCGCGCGAAATCGATCAGCCGCAGCACATGCGCATCATCAGGAGCGATGAGATCGCCTGTGCCCTTAAAGGTGATGTCGTTCATGGCAAGTGTCAGATGACGATCAGCGGCAATCACAGCCGGGCGGTGAAAGGTCTGCTCCCTGGCGATCAGCGTCACCATTTCGCGGGCCTTGTGCTTCACGGCCATTTCCGCGATCCGCGACAGTGGCGATACGACGATGGCAGTCATTTCACGTCCCCGATTTTTACGGCACGCATCGCCTCGATCGCTTCGAAACGTTCGATGAACAACCTCTGCGCCTCCGTCGAGGGAAGCGGGATAATGTCGAACATGTCGCGGGTGATGCCACGCGGCAGGCCGAAGAATTTTTGCGCTTCAGTGATGGAAAAGCCGGCAAGCTCCGTCGCCTCGAAAAAGGCGGCAACCGTATCCGCCTTCTTGATGCGGTCCTTCAATTCCCGCGAGGCATGCGGCGGCAGGCCGAAGCGCAGATGCACGGCGGCTTCCAGCCGTTTCTCCACGGTTTTATAACCGCCACCGACCACGGATTTGAACGGCGAGATCATGTCGCCGATGACATATTCGGGCGCGTCGTGCAAAAGCGCCATCTGCATGTCGTCGGGCGTCGCATTCGTGCACATACGGCAAAAGATGGTTTCGACGATGAGGCTATGCTGGGCGACGGAAAAGGCGTGATCGCCGCGCGTCTGGCCGTTCCAGCGGGCGACGCGGGCAAGACCATGGGCGATATCGGCGATTTCAACGTCGAGCGGCGAGGGGTCGAGCAGATCGAGTCGCCGTCCGGAAAGCATGCGCTGCCAGGCGCGCGGACTTTTTGCGGGCGCCAAGCTTATTCCTCCGCCTGTGCCGGATCGACTGTTGGGAAGGAAATGCCGGTCCAGACCGGCAGTGCCACGGTCACGGTGACATCCTCCGCAAGCAGTGGTGTAGCGGAGGCGAGCGCATCGGCAATGCGGTCGATCCGCACGATGGCAAGCGCTTTGTTGCCGCAAACGGTTCCCAGCGTGCCGACCGGTTTGCCATTGGCGGTGATGTCTGTTCCCGTAGCGGGAAGCGTGCTCTCGGCCGAAACGGTGACGATGCGCCGTCTTGCGGTGCCGCGATGCTTCATGCGCGAGACGACCTCCTGGCCGACAAAGCAGCCTTTTTTGAAGGAGATGCCGTCATTCACATCCATCAGCACATCATGGGGGAAGGCGTCCTGCAACGCATAATCCCGGCCGGAGTCGGCAATGCCTTGTTCGATGCGCAAGGCGTCGTAGGCCGCCACGTCGCCTGAGGTCGAAGCATCAGGCACACGGAACAGATCGATGCCGGCCTTGGTGAAACGGCCATCCTTCACGCCAGCCTCTGGCGCGCCCTCATTCCAGAAAACGCTGACGCCTTCGACAGGCTCTAGCTTGAGATCGACGGGTGCGCGCAGTCTGTACATGGTCAGGCGACGCAGCAGCGCATCCTGTTCGGCAGCGCCAGTTTCAATCACGTAACCCGGCCCTTCGCGCGCGATCAGAAAATCGAACAGGATCTTGCCCTGCGGTGTCAAAAGGGCTGCGGCGCGCGCTTCGCCTTCCGGCAGGTTTTCAACATCGGCCGTGATCAGATTGTTCAGAAATTCTTCGGCACCCGTACCGGAAACTCTGATCAGGCGGCGGTCGGCAAGAAAAGCGGAAGGCATGGCGTCACCGTTCGGTTCATTGAGGGCATTTGGCCGAAACCGTTCACAGCATACGACGCACGGGCCGGGATTGATGAGGCAGGCTTAAAGCTTGCCGTCGTTGGGGCTTTCTTCTTCCGTCATTCCGGCCCTGAGCCGGAATCCAGTCGACGCGCGTCGGCGCGGCGGGGAAACCCTTTTCAGCCCAAGGACTTGGGCTGGCTGGATCCCGGCTCAAGACCGGGATGACGGGAGTAGGGAGCGTTACGAACCACAGCAAGTTTCAAACCTGCCGCACCAATCTAAATCCTCGTATCGTTCACTTTGAAACCGAATCGTAGAAATGCTCCCTCGATTGTTTCGCACATCATGGCAACAGCGCGACCGCGCTTTTGCCAAATGCTCATTCCGCACAGTTAGGATTTTTGCAAAAGAACGGCAAGCACCACGATGCGATCAATCGCCGGCGGTGAAGAACTTCCACTTGCCGTCAGGCGAAATGCCGATGCGGTAAAAGCTGTAATTGCCGAATTCCTGCATGTCGGCCAGATCGCCCGCCGTGATGATGCGCAGCAGCTCCACCTTTTCAGGCGCAGTCAGCGTATTGAGCGGCTTTCCGGCGAAATAGGGGAAGACATAGGCTTCATCGGGCGTGCCGGCGTCGATGTGGGCATAGCCAGTCGATAGCAGGTCGATGATGATCGCCAGCACTTCAAGACCGTCGGGATCGCCGGAATAGCTTTTCAGCGCCGCAATCGGGTCGTCGCTGTCAGTGCCGTCGATACGGAACTGCTTGTCGCTGGCGGCGATGAACGGCCGCAGTTTCTCGATATCGCCAGATGCGGCAGCGTCAATGATCTGCTGGCGAAGCTTGCGCACGGCTTCCGGCGCCTTGGAAAAGTCATGCTCGATAACGACCGACATTTCAGGCGTATTGTCCGGCTTGGCGGGCTGCTGGGTCGATTGACCGGCGGAACGGTCGACCAGAGGGTCGGGCAGGGGAATGCCGTCCGAATCACCTTCGATCTCGTCAGGCTCCGGCGGCTGGGGCCGTTGCGGCTGCTCGCCATTTTGGGCTTGCGGTTCGCTTTCGGTATTTTGCGCCGGTTTCAGCTCGGAAAGCGCAAAGGCACGGCTCGGCAGCCCCGCGGTCAGGGCAAGCAGAATGGACAGCATGGCGGAAGAGCGCAAAAGCCCCTTGCTCAGGCAAGACATGATAGACCCCGACTTTACTGTATCACCCGCTGCGGAGAAAATTCGCCTTCCAGCATGCGCTGGCGCAGCGATTCCAGCATTGCTTCAGCGCCGGCTTCACCGTGCATACGGATGGTTTCGCGCATGGCCAGAGCGATGGCGGCATCGGCGATGATCTCAGGCTCGATGCCGTCGGCCATGCCGTCAGCCCATGCCTCGTTCTGGTGTTCCAGAGCGACCTGCATCTTTTCATGCACGATCATGTCGTCGATTTCGTTACGGCTCGTCTGCATTTTTCATCCTCGACAGGGCGGGCAAGTCCTTACCACCCTGTTAACAACACTAGCAGCCTTTTATCAAAACGGCACGGGCTGCGGCGAAAAGAGGTTAACAATCCGCTAATTTCCGAACCTGGAAGCTATTTCCTGAGCAAGTGTTGCCCCTTCGTTACGGTAGCTCTCTTCTGCCATGACGGCGGCGCGTGTGCAACTGGTGTGGATGGCCGCAAAGGAACGATATCCACGGTTGAATGCAGCCGTCATGCGCTGACGCCTCTCAGCTTCGTTGGCCGTATCGGCAGCCAGAAGATCGCTCATCGATTTGCGCCAGTCCTCTGGCCCTGAAGAGGGGCACAGCGTTCTCAGATATTGCACCGCGCCCAATATCTCCGAAAGCCTTGCCAGCCTGTCGTCATAGGGTGCTGGCTTGGGCGGTTGTGCTTCCGGCGGGCGGGCCTCTTTGGAAGCAGCCTTGGAAGGCTGCGCATAGGCAATGCCGTCTTGCCCGGCAGGAACCAGCATGATCAGGAAAAGAGACAGGAAAATGGTTGGTCGTATCAAAATTCTATTCAGCCCCACACATACTCGTGAACACCCGGCGGGCGGATGGACCGTAGATAATAGCGATTCTGGCCGGCTGGCAATCATGCAAGCAGACGCTCGGCGCATTCGATGACGCTTTCAGGCGCCGGCAACCGCTTGATTTCGGAAAGCGTGAACCAGCCCGCATCCGCCGCGTCGTCAGCCGCCGTCACCGCCGGGTCCGTATCCGTCTCCACGGTGAAGACGGAGAGGAAATAGTGGCTCGTCAGCACACCTTCCGAGTCATGCGACGGCAAATCGTAGGTCGCGAACAATTGCGGTTCGCGGGCGATAATACCGGTTTCTTCCTGTAATTCGCGAAGCGCGGTCTCCGCTGGCGTTTCGCCTTCCTCACCGCGCCCGCCCGGAAAGGTGAACATGTCTTTCGACGGCGGGTTGATGCGGCGCACGAGAAGCAGCCGGTCTCCATTCCTGACGATGGCGGAGGAGGCGGGGCGGGGCTTGATACGAAGGGTCATCAATGGTTTCGCTTGTTTAAGCCGTCTTGGGCCTGTCTATATTGGTCCCAGAATACCAATGCTGTATTCGGGAATCGGATCGATTGTGCACGCAGAAGACGGTGGAATGAAGGTCTATCTTATTTATGCATTGGCCGCTGTCGCGGAAATCGCCGGTTGTTTTGCCTTCTGGGCATGGTTGAAACTCGGCAAAACGGGCTGGATATTGTTGCCGGGCATGCTGGCTCTGGCGGTTTTTGCCTGGGCTTTGACGCTGGTTCCGACCGAGTCGGCGGGCAGGGCCTATGCCGCCTATGGCGGGATTTACATTGCCGCATCGCTTCTCTGGCTCTGGGGCGTTGAAGGGCAGATGCCGGATAAATGGGATATCGCTGGCGGCGGCGTCTGCCTTGCCGGCACGGCCATTATTCTATTCGGCCCCCGGGCCTGAGGAGCAGACAATGTGCGGACGTTTCGTCCTGAAAGCGACGCCGGAAGAGATTGCCGATTATCTCGACCTGATCGGCCTTGAGGATTTTCCCGCCCGGTTCAATATCGCGCCCACACAGCCCATTCTGATCGTGCTGGAAGGTGAGCGGCAGGAGCGTGGCAGTAACCTGCCTAACCGGCGGGCCATGCTGGTGCGCTGGGGTTTTATGCCCGGCTGGGTCAAGGACCCCAAGGATTTTCCGCTGCTCATCAATGCCCGCTCGGAAACGGCCATCGGCAAGGCGTCGTTTCGGGCGGCCATGCGCCATCGCCGCGTGCTGGTGCCGGCAACCGGCTTTTACGAATGGCGGCGTCCACCCAAGGAGGAGGGCGGCAAGCCCCAGCCCTATTTCATTCGCCCGAAAAACGGTGGCATCGTCGCTTTTGCCGGTCTTATGGAAACCTGGTCCTCCGCTGACGGATCCGAGGTCGATACCGGCGCGATCCTCACCACCGCCGCCAATGCCGCGATCGGCCGCATTCACGACCGCATGCCGGTGGTGATCGCGCCCGAGGATTTCAGTCGCTGGCTGGATTGCAAGACGCAGGAGCCGCGCGAAGTGGCCGATCTGATGCGGCCGGTTCAGGATGATTTTTTCGAGATGATCCCTGTGTCCGATAAGGTCAACAAGGTCGCCAATGTCGGTGCTGATCTCATCGAGCCGGTGCCGGAAAGCGCACCGCTTGCGAAAATCAGGTCGCCTAAAGATGATGGCCAGATGTCGCTATTCTGATGTGCTTGCCAGGCATCCGAGGCTGACCATTGCAGATCGGCGTTGCAGCTTGTTTCTTCTCCCCCGCCGGGGAGAAGAAATATGCGGCACCCGCTCGATCCACAGGTGACCGTCCTGCGACAGCCTTACCCGTTTCGGCCCATTTTCAGCAGGCCTTCCTGGATCATGACGTCGGAATAGACGCGATTGCGGCCATTCGCCTTGGCGAGATAGAGCAGCTGGTCTGCGGCATTCAGCTGGTTGTCGAAGGGCTCGCCCTTTTCGATTTCCACAACGCCAAGCGAAATCGTCAGCGCCAGGCTGCTGCCGCTCAGCTGACGGCCGTTCTTTTCCACCTTCTCACGCAGGTTTTCGCAGAATTGATAGGCCGCATGCGCATCCAGTCCGCGCAGGAACACGGCGAATTCTTCGCCGCCGAGGCGTGCGGGAATATGGCGTTGCTCGGCACACATGTCCTGCAACAGTTCGGCAAGCTTTTTCAGGGCCCTGTCACCGGCGTCGTGCCCGAGCGTGTCGTTGATCTTCTTGAAATGGTCGATATCGAGGATAGCGACCGCGCCGCTCTCGGCATCGTCGTTGATGACCTCCATCAGCGCCCGCGTGCGCTCGAAGAAAGAGCGGCGGTTGGGCAATCCGGTCAGATGGTCGCGTTCGGCCAGTTCCCGCAGTCGCTTGAGCTGTTTCAGCGTCTCGATATTGTTGTCGATGCGGCATTGCAATTCTTCCGGCACGAAAGGGCGATAGACGAAATCCGACGCCCCGGCCTTGAGGAAGCTTGCCGAAAGCAGCCGGTCGGTGGAGGACGATATGCCGATGACCCGCAGATCCTCCGACGAGCGGCTGTCGCAGATGCGGCGCGTCAGCTCATAGCCGTCCATGTCGGGCATATGATAATCGGTGATGACAAGCTGGATCGACGGATCCTGCGACAGGATTTCCAGCGCCCGATTGCCCGAATGCGCTTCGCTGACCCTGAAGTTCTGCCGCTCCAGAATTTCCACGAGGCCGGAACGCGCCGTGCGCGCATCATCGACCACGAGAACGGAGAACAGCCTGTTGGTCAAAATCCGGTCGACCGTCTTGACCACCGCATCGACGGTGCGATGACCGTCCTTGACGATGTAGTCGATGATCTTCTTCTCGGCATAGCGCTTGCGCGCCTCGTCATCCACCGTGGCGGTGAAAACGATCGCCGGCACCTTGCGTTCCGAAAGAAGCGCGAGAATTTCACCCTTCGGCGCATCGGGCAGATTGAGCCCCGTGAGCGCCAGTGTGAAATCATGGGCCTGCAACAGGATATCGGCTTGCGCCATGCTGTCACAATGGATGACCTCGGCTTGCGTTTCCTCCGAGAGCCGCGTCGTCAGCAATATGGAAAGAGCAACGGAATCTTCAATCAGAAGGATTTTGTCCTGCATGCGGTCCCAAGCCCCCAATGGCCCATTTCGACGGTTTCCCGAAACGTCAGACTTTCCGTCGCCGTATGCCTACGGATCCGAAAATCGGGCTTGCGCATTGTTGCGGGAAGAATCGTGAAAGTAGAAAACTCTTTGATGTTCAGTAGTATATTCGAAACTATCCGTACAGCTAAACTGCAGAAGTGGAGCATTCTACACCTGTTTCGTTGCAACTTGGTTACGGAAAACGGCGGGATTTATGAAAATGTCGTATCATTTGTATGACTTTTGAAGCCAACGCCTATAAAAGCTGCGGCGCCAGTGACGGCGCCGCGCGATTGCCAAAATCCTTTCGGCAAGATGTGCGTGAGCGGCAAGACCCGCAGCTACTTCGCCGGCGACAGTAAAAACCGGAAATACTTTTAGGCTGTTCCTGAAGGAAGCCGTCGCGGCTCCGGGACACTATTGTGTGAAAACAACGTGTTGCAGAGATTTCCTCTTTCCGGTCGAGCCGGAAGGAGTGAATGCATTCAGGCGGTTTTGGCGGCAGGCTTGCGCTTCAGCATCAGGGCCGCGGCTGCAACGGCCTTCAGTCCGAGCGGGCGGTAGTGGCTGTTGAGGTCAGGCTTGGCCTGCGGCTGCGCCTTCGTCTCGTTCGTCATTTTTCTCTCTCCACAATTCACGCCAATCGCCTGTGCGAAGCGTGTGAGCGACTTCTTTCGAGGGAAATCTTGACGGATTCGAGGCGAAAAAAACGAAACCGTTTTTTTGAGACTGCGACATTTCGCGCCACATCCCACTTCGGCCCGGAAGAGAAAAATAAAGCCTCAGGTTTTAAATACCGCGATCGAGGCCATCGCCGCCATCCGCGTCGCCATGCGCATCTTCATCGATTGTCAGCGTGCCATAACGGCGGTGCCACAGGCGGGCGCTGATGGGAATGAAGAGGAGATAGGCGGCAACGGTCAGGACCAGCACCTCCCAGGTGAAGCTCATCAGCATCGCCACGTAAAGCACGACGACGAGGATCATCGGCAACACCAGATCGCGGCGGATTCGGCTGGTGCCGGATTTTCCCGACCAGACCGGCAGACGGCTGATGAGGAGATAACCGATCAGCACGGTATAGGCGGCGGCGACGTAAGCGAAGGGTTTGCCCGGTTCCACACCGAGGAAGCCGAGATAGACGGGCAGAAGCACCAGCATGGCGCCCATGGGGGCCGGAACACCGACGAAGAATTCGTTCTGCCACGGCGCTTTCACCGGCCGCTCGATCATGACGTTGAAGCGCGCCAGGCGCAGGCCGGCGGCGATGACATAGATGAGGGCGGCGATCCAGCCGATCGAACGGACCTGATCGAGCAGATAGATATAGACGACGAGGGCAGGGGCGACACCGAAATTGACGATATCGGCCAGACTATCCATCTGTTCGCCGAATTTGGAAGTCGCCTTCATCATGCGGGCGATGCGCCCGTCGATACCGTCGAGGAAGGCGGCGAGCAGCACCATGCCGACGGCCAGTTCGAATCGGCCCTCGATGGCAAGGCGCACGCCGCTCAGGCCCGCGCAGATGGCCAGAACGGTGATGAGATTGGGAATCACGAGGCGAAAGGGGATTTCCCTCAGGCGTGGCCCACGGCCGCTATCGTTGCGGCCCTCAGTCTTTCCGTTCTGTTGCGGCTCCGAAATCGGCGTTTCCATGGCTCATGCCCTTCCTGTTTCCGTTTTCCGTCAACCGCGGCGGCTGACGACCGGACCCTTGGCGGAGCCGAACTCGGCAAGCACGGTTTCACCGGCAATCGCCGTCTGGCCCACCGAAACGCGCGGCTGAAAACCTTCCGGCAGGAAGATATCGAGGCGCGAGCCGAACCGGATAAGACCGAAACGCTCGCCGGCATCAACCGGTTCATTCGGCTTGACCCAGCAGACGATACGGCGGGCGACCATGCCGGCGATCTGCACCACGCCGACCTTGCCATGCGCGGTCTCGATCACGAGGCCGTTACGCTCGTTGTCTTCGGAGGCCTTGTCCACTTCCGCATTGAGGAAGAGGCCGGGGCGGTAGGCGACATTGACGATGCGGCCGCGCACCGGTGCACGGTTCACATGGCAGTTGAACACGTTCATGAACACCGAGATGCGCACCATCGGCTCCTTGCCGAGTTCCAGCTCCAGCGGCGGAACGACGGTCTGGACGGCGGAAACCTTGCCGTCGGCGGGGCTGATGATCAGATCGTCATCCTGCGGTGTCACGCGCTCGGGATCGCGGAAGAAATAGGCGCACCAGGCGGTCAGAACGAGACCGACCCAGAAAAGCGGTTCGGATATCCAGCCGAGCACCAGCGATGCGACGAAGAAGGCGGCTACGAAGACGTAACCTTCCTTGTGGATCGGTACGATGGTGTTGCGAATGGTGTCGAACAGATTCATAAGTTTCCTTGCTCCGGTTTTCGCCTGCCGCGTCTGTATATTGTCGTGATACGACATGATCCATACGGGCATGCGACAAAGTTCGCCTAGCTGGTTACAGCCAAACTTCCCGCCCGGCAATGGTCCGGTTGGTGTGCAGCCCCTGTTCCCTAAGGTTTATGCCCGTCAATGCGCGGGTTCGCCGCGGTCCACCACGCCGAGATCGTCGGTTTCGCGAACATGGCGCAGCATTTCCTCTGCCCTGATTGCCTCGCGCTGGCGGCTCCACATCGAGGCATAGAGACCGTTTTGCGCCATCAGCGAGCCGTGCGTTCCGCGCTCGGCGATCAGGCCTTCCTTCAACACGATGATTTCATCGGCGCTGATGACGGTGGAAAGGCGGTGGGCGATGACCAGCGTCGTGCGGTTTTTCGAAACGATATCGAGCGCGCTCTGGATTTCCTGTTCGGTATGGGTGTCGAGCGCCGAGGTCGCTTCGTCGAGAATGAGGATCGGCGGCGCCTTCAGAATGGTTCTGGCGATCGCCACGCGCTGCTTTTCTCCGCCGGAAAGCTTCAGACCCCGTTCGCCGACCATGGTGGCGTAACCATCCGGCAACTTGCCGATGAAGGCGCTGATCTGCGCCGCATCCGCCGCCGCCGTGACCTCCTCGTTCGTCGCCGAAGGGCGGCCGTAACGGATGTTGTAGGCGAGCGTGTCGTTGAACAGCACCGTATCCTGCGGGACCATGCCGATCACCGAGCGCAGGCTCTTTTGCGTCACGTCGCGTATGTCCTGTCCGTCGATGGTGACGGCGCCTTCCTGAATATCGTAGAAACGATAGAGCAGCCGCGAGATGGTGGATTTCCCCGCACCCGAAGGCCCGACGATCGCCACCGTCTTGCCCGCCGGCACGTCGAAGGAAACGCCCTTCAAAATCGGCCGTTCGGGATCGTAGGCGAAATGCACGTCGCGGAACGAGATGGCGCCCGGCCCGGCCGCAAGAGGTTTCGCGTCCGCTTTGTCGGTGACCTCGGCTTCGACCTCGAGAAGCTCGAACATCTGTTCGATGTCGGTCAATCCCTGGCGGATTTCGCGGTAGACGAAACCGATGAAGTTCAGCGGCACTGAAAGCTGCAGCAAAAGCGCATTGACGAACACGAAGTCGCCGATGGTCTGTTCGCCGCGCTGCACGGCAAGCGCCGACATCACCATCATGACAGTGGAACCGATGCCGAAGATCACGCCCTGGCCGAAGTTCAGCCAGCCAAGTGACGTCCAGATCGAGATTGCCGATTTTTCGTAACGTTCCATGGCGACGTCGAAGCGCTGCGCCTCCATCTCCTCGTTGCCGAAATATTTGACGGTCTCGAAATTCAGCAGCGAGTCGATCGCCTTGGTATTGGCGTCGGTGTCGCTGTCATTCATGGCGCGGCGAATGCCGATACGCCAGTTGCTGGCCCGGACGGTGAACCAGATATAGGTCCAGACGGTGACAACAGTGACCAGCACATAGGAAAAGCCGTAGGACGCCCAGAAGATAATCGCCGTCAGCAGGAATTCGATGAAGGTCGGCGCAGTGTTGAGGATGGTGAAGCGGACGATGGTTTCGATGCCCTTGGTGCCGCGTTCGATAACCCGCGAAAGCCCGCCGGTCTTGCGCTCCAGATGGAAGCGCAGGGAAAGCCGGTGCATGTGCACGAAGGTTCGGTAGGCCAGCTGGCGCACGGCGTGCTGGCCGACGCTGGCGAAAAGCGAATCGCGCAGCTGGTTGAGCCCGACCTGGATCAGCCGCGTCAGATTATAGGCGATGACAAGCGCGACCGCGCCGAGCAGGAAGGCCGGAACCAGACCGGCCATGTCCATTTTGCCATTCAGCGCATCTGTCGCCCATTTGAAGAAATAGGGGACGAGGATCAGCACCAGCTTGGCGACAACAAGGAACACCGTCGCCCAGATCACCCGCATCTTCAGGTCAAGCCGGCCTTCCGGCCACATATAGGGCCAGAGATTGATCAAGGTCTGTGTGGGATTGCTGGAATCCGCCGAAATGGTTTTTTTCTTCGTGGCCATCATTCGCTCCGGTCACTGCCGGAAGCCGACAGCAGGGCGGCGGCTTTGATAAAGCCGCCGTGCTTGTCACAGATAGGATTGTCGCGGGTTCACCGCAACGTCTTCACGCGATCAGGAACCGCTCTTCAGACGCTTGCGGTGAAGTTCTTCCGAATTCGGCAGGGCCTTTTCCGGCACGCCGAAAATCTGGCCGGGCTCGATCAGATCAGGGTTTTTGATCTGGTCCTCGTTGGCGAGGTAGATCGTGGTGTAACGCACGCCCTGTCCGTAAACACGGCGGGAAATCTGCCACAGCGTATCGCCGCGGCGGATGATGACGCTGTTCTGGCTCTCGGCAAGCGGCGGCTGCTCGAATGTCTGCGGACCGGCGGGCGCCTGCGGTGCAGGTGCGGGCGGCGCGATGATGTGGAGTTCGGCAAGACGGCTTGCGAGCGTCGCGATGCCCTTGCCAATCCCCGCCACGTCGTTCGGCCATGCCTCTACCGATGTCAGCAGCTGACGCGCCTTGGCGGTGATGTCGCCTGCAAAGGCGGTGAAGGACGGCTCCGTGCCAGCGGCAGTGCGGAACTCGGAGAGCGACTTGAGACCGATCACCACGGCGGAGCGACCGGCAATGGCCTGATCGAGCGCCGGTGTCGCCTGATCCTTGTAGAGATTGGACAGAATGCCGAAGGCCTTGGCGACATCCGTGCGCAGTTTTTCGAAAGCGGCGCGGTCGCTTGCTGTGCTCTGGTTCTCAGCGGGCGCGGCGGTCGTTGCGACAGAAGGCGAGGCGGTGGCCGGGGCCTGCATGGCGACGGTTGCCTGATCGGTCTGCGGACGCTCGAAAGGAACGCGCACGCGCAGCTTCACCGTGCCGTCGGCATTCAGTTCCTCGACAGTGATGATATGGCTGCCGACGGAAAGTTCGACATTGCCCTCAATGACGAAATGGCCCGAAGCTTCCGTGGTGCTTTTGCCGATTTCCTTGTCGTCGACCAGCGCGCGCACCGTCGAAGCGGCGGGTGCGGAACCCGCGACGAAAATCTTCGATCCTTCGAATTCGACGGCGGTGACCTGAACGGTTGCGGTCAACGGGGCAGCGGGGGTCGCGCCGGCAGCGGACGGAGCCGTCGTGCCGGCGGTGGGCGCGGTCGTGTTGTTGGCCGTTGTCGTTGCAGGCTGTTGCTGTTGCGCGGGTTGGAGCGCGGAGGGTGCAGCCTCCGGCATGGCGAGCACGCGGCTCGCTTTGCCGGGCTTGGAAACCATGGCCAGAAGTTCGCCCGCCTTGCCATCAGGCACGGACACGGTCGCCACTTCTTCGGATTGCGTCGCCTTGCCGTTGGTGTCGGTCGAGCGCAGCACCAGCTCATGGTCGCCGGGCGGCAGGGGATTGTCGAAAACGGCGGCGAAATCGCCCGTACCGTCGATTGTCGTCTGGGCGACCACCTTGCCGTTGCTGAGAATTTCCAGCTTGGAGCCGGGCTGTGCCTTGCCTGCAATCACGGCCGAGCCATCCGGTTCGACGCGCAGCACGTCGAAGGTTGGCGCACCGGAAGAGGTCTGCGCAGCATCGGTCGGTGCTGCGGCGGGCTTTGCCGGTACGGGCGCACCATCGTCAGTGCCGGTGAAGACGCCCGCGAGACGGCGAACCTGTGCGGCGGCAGCGGCCGCACTTTCGGGCAGTCCGCGCAGGAAGACGGTGGTGCGTTCGGCCGCAGCGCGCGCCGTGGTGATGAGGCGTGACGTCGTTTCGTCCAGCGTCTCGGGAATTTCGATATTGGTGAGTTCCTTGAGCGATGCCTCGACATTTTTACGTGCCGTCGCGAAATCGGCGTCGGAAGGAACCTTGCTATCGGCGAAAAGCGTGGTCAGATTCTTGATCGACTGGGTTGCGGAAGCCGCCAGGCGTCCCACCTTGTCGGCGATATTGGCGGTCTCTTCGGCCGCGTCGGATAGAATATCACCCGCCTTGTCGCCGCCCATTTCAACGCTGTTCTTCACCGCGTTGCCCGCCTCGTTGATGGCGTCGCCGATCGGTTTGCCGTCATTGGAGATCCTCGGCAGGACGAAAAAGATCATGAGCAGGGACGCAACGCCCAGCACGATCAGCGCCAGCAAACCGGCTTTATTGTTTTTCATCCTGGAATCTCCGGGTATTGTAAGCTTTTTACACGAGTTGAGATTGCTAGCGTCTTACCTTGCCCCAGACAAGCGGCGTGGCCGTAAAAGGCCATATTTGCAAGGGATTTCCCAAATTTTCTTGACGTGCCGCATCCAGCATAGTTCCTTCACTTGATGACGGACAAAAATACAGCGATTCGATCCATCTGCGTTTATTGCGGCTCCCAGCCCGGACGTGATCCCGCCCACATGGAAGCAGGCCGCGCGCTTGGGAAATCCATTGCCGAAAACGGCATTCGCCTCGTTTACGGCGGCGGCACCAAGGGCATCATGGGCGCGGTTGCCAGCGGCGTTCTGTCCAATGGCGGCGAAGTAACCGGCATCATACCGGAATTTCTGGTCGATATGGAGGCGACGCGCCATTCTCTCGGACAATTGAACGAGCTTGTCGTCACCAAGGACATGCATGAGCGCAAACATATGATGTTTGAGCGCTCAGATGCCTTCGTGACCCTGCCGGGCGGCGTCGGCACGCTGGAAGAGATCGTCGAGATCATGACCTGGGCCCAGCTCGGCCGTCATGCCAAGCCCATTGTTTTTGCCAATATCAACGGCTTCTGGAACCCGATGCTGGAACTCGTGCAGCATATGCGCGATCAGGGTTTTATCCATCGCGCCCATCTTCTGAACCCGCTGGTCATCGACGAGGTGAAGGACATTGTGCCCGCCATCATCGACCGGGCGCTTGCGCAGCAGAACCCGGAAGGCGATCCTTCGGTAATCTCCCGTCTTTAAGCATCGGATGAATATTAACGAACCGCCATGCGGTTCGTTATAGTTTTAAGTGTATATTAATAGAGATTTGACTGCGGCATCTCCCCGCCCGCTGTTTTCATGGCTCCGCGCCCGATCCTGTGCCAGCGTCAATAAGGCGTTGGCTGAGCGCGGAATTTGATTTTCGCCGCCATGAGAGCGGGGCTCACTGGGGAATGATTGCTTTTTTGGTGCGGCTGAAAAGCCGGGCGCATTTTATTATTCAGCGAAGCCCGTTTGAGGGGCGGGACGCGATCCTCGGTTCCGCTGCCCGCCGCCGGGTTGAGGCGAAAAAGAGGCTCGGGCTCCTGATTGCGGTCTTCACCGTCATCTTTGGCGTCGTCGCGGCACGTCTCGTCCAATACGGCCTTGCCGAACCCGTCGCGACCGCATGGGTCAACACCGGCTCCATCGCGGTCGCTTCCAGACCCGATATTGTCGACCGCAACGGCACGCTGCTCGCGACCGATCTCAACATGGTGTCGCTTTATGCCGATCCGCGCAGGATCGTGGACGCGGATGAAGTTGTTGAGAAGCTCGCAACCGTCATCCCCAATCTCGACTGGCGCGAAACGCACCGCAGATTGCGCTCGGATACCGGCTTTCAATGGCTGCGGCGTCAGCTGACGCCGCGCCAGCAGGCGGATATCCTCGACCTTGGTATACCCGGCATCGGTTTCCGGCCGGAAAAGCGGCGCTTTTATCCGGGTGGCCCCACCGCTTCGCATATTATCGGCCACGTCAATGTCGACAATCAGGGCCTTGCGGGGATGGAGCGTTATCTCGACCAGCAGGGGCTGGCCGACCTGCGTGCGACCGGTCTTGCCAGCGGCGCGCCGCTGGAGCCGGTGAGACTGTCGATCGATCTGCGGGTGCAGAACATCGTCCGCGAGGTCGTCCTGAAGGCGAAAAGCGCCTATCAGGCGGAAGCGGCCGGTTCGGTGATACTGGATGTGGAGACGGGCGAGGTGCTGGCCATGGCGTCGGTGCCCGATTACGATCCGAACGAACCTTCCCGCACACTTGCCGATGGCAGCATCGACAGGGAGTATGAAAAAGGCTGGTTCAACCGCATGAGCAACGCCACCTTCGAGATGGGCTCCACCTTCAAGAGTTTCACGCTCGCCATGGGGCTGGATGCGGGCGCGATCACGCTGGGTTCGGTGGTGGATGCGTCGCGGCCGATCCGCATGGGCGGCTTCACCATCAAGGATTTCAGGGGCAGGAACCGCCCGCTTTCAATCCCGGAAGTGTTTCAATATTCATCGAATATCGGCACGGCGGCAGTCGCCGACAAGGTCGGGATCGAAGGCCATCAGCAGTTCCTGACGAAACTGGGGCTTCTCTCCAGAATGGACACGGAAATGCCGGGCGTTGCTACGCCCACCCAGCCGCGCACATGGAAGAAGATCAATTCCGTCACCATCTCCTTCGGCCACGGTGTCGCCACCACCCCGTTGCAGACGGCGGTGGCGGCTGCAGCGCTCATCAATGGCGGCAACCTGATTTCGCCGACCTTCCTGCCGCGCTCCAGAGAGGATGCGGCGGGGCTTTCCCGCAGCGTCATCAACGGAAAGACGAGTGCGGATATGCGCTATCTCTTCAACTGGAACGGCATCAAAGGGTCGGGTCGGGGCGCACAGGTGGAGGGATTTCATGT
Organism: Rhizobium sp. GR12; assembly: GCF_036596185.1. Classification (NCBI taxonomy): domain Bacteria; kingdom Pseudomonadati; phylum Pseudomonadota; class Alphaproteobacteria; order Hyphomicrobiales; family Rhizobiaceae; genus Rhizobium; species Rhizobium sp. GR12. Next base: position 22,915 of record NZ_JASXTH010000005.1, read on the forward strand.
GGGCGGCAAGACCGGCACCGCCGACAAGGTCATCAATGGCCGTTATGCCAAGGACATCAATTTCAACGCTTTCGTTGCCGGCTTTCCGATGCACAAGCCGAAATATGTCGTGCTGACGATGATCGACGCCCCGAGGACCGGCGTGAATGGAGGGCGCACGGCGGCCTCGACCGCAGCACCCATGACCCGCGAAATCATCGCCCGGACGGCCGCCCTTCTCGGCGTCAAACCACGCTTCGGCTATGACGCGACACCGCAATTGCTGGTCGATTATTGACGGTTGTTACCGCTTGAGCCGCAGCAGGCTTGAGCCGGTATAGATCGCCAGCGCCACCCAGATCATCGCAAACGCCGCCATCCGCACCATGTCGAAAGGCTCCTTGAAGACGAAGATGGCGATCAGGAAGATCATCGTCGGCGCGATATATTGCATGATGCCGATGGTCGACAGCCGCAGGAGTTTTGCGCCGTTGCCGTAAAGAATGAGCGGAACGGCGGTAATGAGGCCGCTGGCGACCAGAAGCCAGGTGTCAGTCGTGTTGCCTGCCATGAAATGCGCCTGTCCGCTGAAGCCCAGCCATGCCATCACCAGCACGGCGGGAACGGAGAGAAGCATGACTTCAAGCAGAAAGCCCTGTGTGGCGCCGATAGGCAACGTCTTGCGGAAGAAGGCGTAGAAGCCCCAGGACACGGTGAGTGCAATGGAAACCCACGGCAGGCTGCCCGCATGCCAGGTGAGGATCGCGACCGCGAGCGCCACCAGAACGATGGCGGCGATCTGTGCGGGATAGAGTTTTTCCTTCAGGAGCACCGCACCGAGAAAGATGCTGAACAGCGGATTGATGAAATAGCCCAGTGCCGCATCGAGCGCGCGGCCCGCGCCGATCGACCAGATATAGACGCCCCAATTGATACTGATAAGAGCGGCCGTGAGGCTGGCCATGGCGAGCATTTTCGGGTTTTTCAGCGCCGTCCTGATTTCCGCCGTCCGTCCAAGCGCGATCAACACCGCAGCGGCGATCGGTACCGACCAGATCACGCGATGCACGATGACCTCGATCGGTGAAATATGCGCGACCGCCTTCATGTAGAAGGGAAGGAACCCCCACAGCAGATATGCGGAAAGCGCGAAAGCAAAACCGCGCGCGCTATCGCCGCCCTCTTGGGCCGGAAGCGTTTTATCGAGTGCCATGGGAATACCGCCAATTATTAGGGATGGCTCTTCATAGCGGATCGGCGTGGCGGCGGCCAATTCATTTCCGTGAAGCGTTCATGAGAAAAACTGCACGGATAAGAGGCGCGTTGCTCTTGAAACAGACCGTTTTCGCAAAAAAATGGCGGATGTTGATAATTTCATATGACCACGTCCGGACACTTCGTGTCCGCAAGCAAGGCTGCTCTACTCTTGGCCTTGCTGTCGTCGTTGCCACTGAAAGCAGGTACGTCGTCTCCAGCATGCAATCGTAATTTGAATTTTGTTTACCGCATGTCCCCCGAATTGGGGACGAAGAAGCTGCATGGTTGTGCAATTTCTGCCGCAGTTCCAGGCAGGAAGATTAAAACTCCATGTTCGACTTTGAAATTGCGGCAAAAATCTCCGGTGCTGTCGGCTATACGCTCGTGGCATTGTTTTTTGCTTTTGAAACACTTCTTGAACAAAAACGGAGCGGAAAAGCGGTGACGTTTGCCGGGGTGTTTGGTTTTGTTCTATGCATTCTCTGGCCCGCCGCCATCATTCTGGTGCTGATCTGGGTGCTTTATAGCTATCTTGCGAGAACAGGATTTTCCAACTGGTGCCGGTCGATCATTTTTCGATGGTTCTGATGCTCGCAATCGCAGCTACGAAGTCCGCCTGACGCGACATTCCTGTTTTGGAGAGGATCGCCTTCACGTGCGACCTCACAGTCTCTCTGCCAACCGATAGCTGGTGTGCCACCGAAGCAACGTCGCTGCCTGTTGCCAATTCACGCGCCACTTTTGCTTCCGCCGGCGTGAGATCGAAAAGGCCCTTGATGACTTCCGCCGAAGGCACGCGTTGGCGGTCGATGGGGGTGACGATCATAAACAATGCCGCATTGGTGAAGATATCGCGCGCGCCACCCTCCACGGGCATCACGTGGACGACGGCAGGAGCGTGATCTTCCATCGTCGGCAGCGGAAAAGAACCGCTTGCGCCGCTTTGCGCCATGCGTCGTTGCTCGAGCAGGCTAGTCAGAAAGGCGTTGGCAGGCGCGTGAAGAAACCGAATTCGCCCGAAGGCAGCCGTCATGATACGCGGCGACATTTGCTCCAGGAGATGGTTTACGGCAATCGCCACGCCATCGGCGCGAAGAACGGCGGCAGGAAGGCCGGCTATCTGCAAAGCCTCTACGGCGGCCCTGACCCGTTCGAATTCCAGTCTGCTGGCCATCGTCGCCGCCCTTGCGAGATGCGGACGAAGGCGATCGAGATATGCGATGGCCTCAGCGCTGACGGGCCCTGTCGCCGCCTTTTTCTCCACCGCGAAGATCATTCGGTCCCCGCTTGGCGATGTAATGAAGGTGGAGGTTCCGAAGCCGTAACCGAGAGGCTGCATGACCTGCGTAAAAATAGGCTGCGAATTGTAGTCCTGCTCGCTGAAATGATCAGCTTCGTCAATGAAGCCCTCATGCTCGATTGTCAGCAGCTTGGCGGCGCGCGAGTTCCGGTTGAGCCAGCCTTCATCCACCATTTTCTGGGTGAGATCGGCAAGAGAGTCCGAGGCGATCGATCGCGCTGTCGTCGTGCTGGTACTGAATAGTGCCGTACCGTGGGCAGACGCGCCGTGAGCCATGATATCCAGCACTTCCTGCCATTTGTCCGGCAGGAATGCTGCTTCGTATATAAGGTCGAGTGTCTTATTGATATCGGTCACGCCATGCCCCGGAATGCGCTGCTTTTACAAAGGTCAACACAGGATACGGGATGTTTGCCAACGACCGGTAAATCCGGTCGATCTGAACGGGCTATTTTCCGGCAAAGCCATCGGTTGCGCGGATCAGCCGATCGAGAATGCCGGGTTCGCTCAACGCGTGTCCGGCCGCCTCGACAATATGGAAATCCGCCTTCGGCCACGCCTTGGCAAGCTGCCAAGCATATTTCAGCGGGCAGGGCATGTCATAACGCCCATGCACGATGACACCAGGAATATCGCTGAGCTTGCCGGCATCGCGCAGCAATTGCCCTTCTTCCAGCCAGCAGCCGTTGACGAAGAAGTGGTTCTCGATCCGCGCAAACGCGATGGCATATTTGTCCTCGCCGAAATCCTCGACGCGATCGGGATCGGTGACGAGAGCGATGGTTGCGCCTTCCCACTGGCTCCATGCCTTGGCGCATTCGAGCTTCTTGGCCTCATCCATGCCGGTGAGGTAACGGTTATAGGCCTGCATCATTGCCCCACGTTCCGCCTCCGGAATGGGCGCGATGAAGTTTTCCCAGCGATCGGGATACATTTCCGAGACGCCGAACTGGTAATACCAGTCCAGTTCCGGCCTCGTGACGGTGTAGATGCCGCGCAGGACCAGTTCGCTGATGCGGTCCGGATGCGTCTCGGCATAAGCGAGCGCCAGAGTGGAACCCCAGGAACCGCCGAAAACCAGCCATTTTTCGAAGCCGCAGAGCCTGCGCAGTTTTTCGATGTCGGAGACAAGATGCCAGGTGGTGTTGGCTTCAAGTTCCGCATGCGGCGTGGAGCGGCCGCAGCCGCGCTGATCGAACAGGACGACGTCGTAAAGTGCGGGATCGAAGACGCGCCGATGTGTGGGGTTCACCCCGCCGCCCGGGCCGCCATGCAGAAAAACCGCCGGTTTTGCACCGCGTGTGCCAACCCGTTCCCAATAGATCGTGTGCCCGTCGCCGACATCGAGCATACCGCTCTCGAAGGGTTCAATCTCGGGATAATAGCTGCGCAATTCTTGCCTCATATCTCACTTTCCTTCGGTGGCCATTCGGCCGTGTCGTGATCCGGGTGCTGGTAGGAGGTGATATCAGCCTCATCGACGCTCTGTTGGATTGCCGGTTTGGTAAACAGCTGCTCGATCCACGGCATGCGCTTGTGGATATTGACCTGCACCTGCGGTTCGATCAGCGCCGGTTCGTCGAATGCGCCGATGGCGATCTCCACGCCATCAGGGTAATGATAGGTCAGCGGCGTGCCGCATTTGTTGCAGAAGCCGCGATGGATTTTTTTGGACGAGCGGAAGAGGGAAGGCTGGCCGCGTGTCCAGGTGAGATGCGCCTGATCGGCGGTCACCAGCGCGCCGAAGAAGTTGCCGAAATGCTTCTGGCACATGCGGCAGTGGCAGATGGATGGCCGGCCGATCTTGCCCGCGTGGAAACGCACGGCGCCGCATTGGCAGCCGCCCGAAAAGCCCGTTTCGCTCATTATCTGTTCTCCGGTGGCCAGGTCTTGGTGTCGTGGTCGGGATGCTGGTAGGAAACCAGATCCGTGAGATAGCTGACTGACGTCAGATCATCTTCCGTGGGGACCGCTGGCAGCGTGTGGATGCTGTCGACGAAATCGATCTTGCGTTCCACCCCCCACTGAATGGTGGGCGGCAGGGCAGCGGGGTCGTCGAAAGCACCGGCGGCAACCGCGATGCCATCCGGAGCCTCATAGGTCAGCGGCGTGCCGCATTCGGCGCAAAAACCGCGTTTGACGACGCTGGAGGACTGAAACCGTTTCGGCTCGCCACGCGTCCATTCAAATTCGACCTCGCGCACCGAAACCAGCGGCGCATAATAGGCGCCGAAAGCTTTCTGGCACATGCGGCAATGGCAGATCGAACTGTCTTTGAGATCACCAGTTGCGCGAAAGCGGATCGCGCCGCATTGGCATCCGCCTGTGTAAGTCGTCATGCTTGGCTCTCCTTTCCCGTTCGAAGAATGTGGAGACAGACATTGTCTATGTCCTTCATAATATCATCATTCCAGAACCGCAGGACGGTCCAGCCGTCTTTCTGCAGCCGAGCAGTTCTTTCGCGATCGTATTGTAACGCTGCCTCGGATGTGTGCTGAAAACCATCGACCTCGACAATGAGGCGATGATCCGAACAAGCGAAATCGACGATAAAACCGGCGATCGGCATTTGTCTGCGGAAACTTAAGCCTTCAAGGCGATGAGCGCGAATGGCGTTCCAGAGTTTTAGCTCGGCATCTGTCATCGTTTTCCGCATCTGCTTTGCGTACTTGCGATGCATCGGGTCTACGTCTGCGTGCGGCATGATTGGGTCCGCCATTTAGCTGCTTTACCCCAGATTGGTTGAGGTAATTCAAAACCGCAAGCGGATTGTGGTGACTGTCAGGCCCCCCTCTGCCCTGCCGGGCATCTCCCCCACAGGTGGGGAGATCAATTGCGGTTATCGCTCGCCCATCTTGAACGCTGAATATGGAGCGGGAGTGTGCTTCCAGTCGATCTCCCCACCTGTGGGGGAGATGCCCGGCAGGGCAGAGGGGGGTAAGCTGCAGACGAGACCCTACCGCTTCAATTCCCAAGTCGTCGTCCGCTCACCCGTTTCCTTATCCTTGCCATCCTTCAACTGAATACCCTTCTCGGAAAGCTCATCGCGCAAACGATCCGCCTCCGCAAAGTTCTTCGCCTTCAGCATTTCAAGGCGCAGCTGCACCAGGGCATCCACGGCCGAAACGATGGCCTCGTCCATTTCCGCCTTCTTCGGCAAAACACCGAGCAGGGCGGCGCTGGCCGCAAAGGCAGGGAGCCTCGAAGGATCGGTATTGGCGGCGTGCGCCAGCGCGTGCAGCGCCTGCACGGCAGCAACCGTGTTCAGGTCGTCGGCCAGTGCATCAAGCACGGTTGCATCCGGTGCGGCGTCGGTGGTTTCGGTCGCAGGCCACTTGGCGAGCAGGCGTTCGGCCTCTTCCAGACGCTTCACCGAAAAATCGATCGGCTCGCGATAATGCGTCATCAGCATCGCAAGGCGAAGAACTTCGCCCGGCCATTGGCGGCCGCCGAATTTTTCCGTGTGCAGCAATTCGTAGATGGTCACGAAGTTGCCCTCGGACTTCGACATCTTGCGGCCTTCCACCTGCACGAAGCCGTTATGCATCCACAGATTGGCCATGACATGCGTGCCATGGGCGCAACGCGATTGCGCGATTTCGTTCTCGTGGTGCGGGAAGATGAGATCGAGCCCGCCGCCGTGAATGTCGAACACTTCGCCGAGGTAGCGACCGGCCATGGCCGAGCATTCGATATGCCAGCCCGGACGGCCTCGGCCCCAGGGGCTTTCCCAGCCGGGTTCGTTATGTGAGGAAAGCTTCCACAGCACGAAATCGCCGGGCGTTTTCTTGTGGGCCTCCACCGCCACACGCGCACCCGCCTGCTGCTCGTCCAGCGGGCGTTTGGAGAGCTGGCCGTAATCCGCCATCGACCGGGTGTCGAACAACACTTCGCCACCCGCCGTATAGGCATGGCCGCGCGCGATCAGCTTCTCGATGAGCCCGATCATTTCAGCAATATAGTCCGTGGCGCGCGGTTCGACAGTCGGTTGAAGGCAGCCGAGCGCGGCCACATCCTCATGGAACTGGTCGGCGGTTTTTTTCGTCACCGCATGGATGGCGTCGTTCAGCGGCAGATGCGGATAGTCGCGCAGCGCCCGCGCGTTGATCTTGTCATCGAGATCGGTGATGTTGCGGGCATAGGTCACATGGCTCTCGCCATAGACGTGGCGCAGCAGCCGGTAGAGAACATCGAAAACGATGACCGGGCGCGCATTGCCGATATGCGCGAAATCGTAAACCGTTGGGCCGCAGACATACATGCGCACGTTTTCAGCGTCGATCGGCGCAAATTCCGTCTTTTCGCGGGTCAGTGTATTGTGAAATTTCAGGCGCAAGGACATGCGGCAGTTCCCTAAAGGCAGAATATTGTCCTGGCCGGAACGTTTGTCTTTGCGACTTTGCGGGAGACGAAAACGATCTGGCCGGTGGTAAACCAGCAAAATTTATTCAGCAGCAGGTGCAGATCGTTGTTTTCATGTCTTGCCTTATGGCGCGCCCGTCTTTTGCGGTCAAGCGTTTCTCTCTTCGCCAGACCGGTCGTCGGCCAAAAGCTTATTCCGGCAGACGGTAGTCCACGAATTTCCGGTCTCGCACCACGAAGAGCTTGCCGGTTTCGGTAAGCTCGGGGGAGGCAAGCGGCAGAATGGCAGCGGCAACCTCGGAAGGGTGCGGTACGGTCGCCGGGTCTTCGCCGGGCATCGCCTGGGCGCGCATGGCCGTGCGCGTCGCGCCGGGATTGATGCTGTTGATGCGCAGCGGCGTCTTTTGCGTCTCCGCAGCCCAGGTGCGGGCAAGGGCCTCCACGGCGGCCTTGGAGGTGGAGTAGACACCCCAGAAGGGACGACAGCTATGCGCGGCGCCCGAAGACAGGATCAGCGCGCGGCCGGCATCCGATTTCAACAGCAGCGGCTCGACCGAACGGATCAGCCGCCATGTGGCGGTGACATTGATGGTCATGACCCTTTCGAAGACTTTCGCCTCGATATGGCCGACCGGCGAAATGACGCCGAGAACGCCGGCATTGGCGACCAGAATATCGAGCTTGCCCCAGCGTTCGAAGATATTGGCGCCCAGTGCGTCGATGGCGTTCATGTCGGAGAGATCGAAGGGAACCAGCGTCGCCGTGCCGCCGACAGCCTTGATGGCGTCGTCCAGATCCTCGAGGCCGCCGACCGTGCGGGCGCAAGCGATGACATGCGCACCGGCCTTGGCGAGTTCCAGCGCCGTGAAATAACCGATGCCGCGCGAAGCGCCGGTAACGAGCGCAATCCGGCCCTTGAGATTGATGGTCATGTTTCCCCCTCCGAAATTCATTCCGCTTCTTTTATGAAGCGACTGACGTCAATCGCAAGCGATCAAAATGCCGCAGCGGGCAAGGCTCAATCGCGCGCAATAAAAAAGCGGCCACCGGAAGCCGGTGGCCGCTTGTTCGTCCGGACTGTCAGCCGTTGCTGGCCAGCATGGAAATCTTGCTGCCCATCGCCTCACCATTCTGGTCGAGAAGGCGGGTGGGATAATCGCCGGTGAAATAATGATCCGTGAATTGCGGGCGCGCATTGTTGCGGTTCTCGCCGCCGACGGCGCGGTAAAGCCCGTCGATCGACAGGAAGGCAAGCGAATCGGCGCCGATGAATTTCGCCATGTCGTTGACATCAGCAAATTGGTTGGCCAGAAGCTTGTCGGCATCCGGCGTGTCGATGCCGTAGAAATCCGGATGGAAGATCATCGGGCTGGCGACGCGGATATGCACTTCCTTGGCACCCGCTTCGCGGATCATCTGCACGATTTTCACCGAGGTCGTGCCGCGCACGATGGAATCATCCACCAGCACCACACGCTTGCCTTCGATCATCGCCCGGTTGGCAGAATGCTTGAGCTTGACGCCGAAAGCGCGGATCTGTTGCGTCGGCTCAATGAAGGTACGGCCGACATAATGGTTGCGGATGATGCCGTATTCGAAGGGAATACCGCTTTGCTGCGCAAAACCGAGGGCTGCCGGCGTGCCGCCATCGGGAACCGGAACGACAACGTCCGCTTCCAGTGGCGCTTCCTTGGCAAGGTTCATGCCCATGTTCTTGCGTGTTGTATAGACGTTGCGGCCGCCGACGACGGAATCGGGACGGGCGAAATAGACATATTCGAACAGGCAGAGACGCTCCGGCTGCGGCTTCGAGGGTTTGCGCGCATCGATGCTGATCGAGCCATCAGGCTGGATTTCGCAGATGATGACTTCGCCGTTTTCAACGTCGCGCACGAATTTCGCGCCGATGATGTCGAGAGCGCAGGTTTCCGAGCAGAAGATCGGCTTTCCATCAAGCTCGCCCATGACCAGCGGGCGGATGCCGATCGGGTCTCGCGCGGCGATCAGCTTGGTGCGCGTCATGGCCAGCATCGAATAGCCGCCTTCCATCTGGCGGATGGCGTCGATGAAGCGGTCGGCGGTGGAGCTGTGGCGCGAACGGGCGATGAGGTGCAGCACGACTTCGGTATCCGATGTCGACTGACAGATGGCGCCGGTGGCGATGATCTGGCGGCGAAGCGTCAGGCCATTGGTGAAATTGCCGTTATGGGCAATCGAAATGCCGCCTTCTTCCAGCTCGGCAAACAGCGGCTGCACGTTGCGCATCGCCACTTCGCCTGTCGTGGAATAGCGGGTGTGGCCAATCGCGATGGAGCCGGGCAGGCGGGCAAGCGTTGCCGGATCGGTATAGTGATCGCCGACGAGGCCCATATGCCGTTCCTGATGGAAGCGCTTGCCGTCGAAGGAGACGATGCCCGCTGCCTCCTGGCCGCGATGCTGAAGCGCATGCAGGCCGAGAGCGGTCAGGGCGGAGGCGTCGGCATGGCCGAGAATGCCGAAGACGCCGCACTCTTCGTGCAGCGTGTCGCCGTCGATCTCTTCATTGAACGTGGCCTCATGGAACTTGGAATGCGAAAGCGGCTCAATCATCCGGCTTGCCCTTGCTCTCTAACGAGAAAAAACGAAAGACCTCCCCCCGGTGAGTTTGTCTCCCGGTCGGCCTGTCTGTGTCGTGCTTGATATTTAGCACAAATAGCGCGCCTTGCATGCATTGCAAGGCGCGACACTGTGTCAATTATTCGTTGCCGGCGGATTTGTTGCCGGTACATCTTCCGCAGGCGCCTGGGCTGCTGCCGGCTCCTGCTGTTTTCCGAGAATGCGGGCGCGGATCTGCGGCTCGATATCATCGGGCAGGACCGCTTCAAGCTTGCCCACCAGCCCGTCAAGGAAGGGCTTGGACTTGGCCTGGGTTACCCATTGCGGCTGCGTCTTCACATCCACCAGCCAGTTCCAGAAGGCGACCGCGACGACCAGCAGCAGAATGCCGCGCGCTGCGCCGAACAGGAAACCGAGCGTGCGATCCAGCGCACCGATGCGGCTGTCGATGATGAAATCGGCAATGCGCGAGGTGATGAAGGAAATGACGACGAGGGAGATGAGGAAGACGACACCGGCCGAACCGGCAATGGCGATCTTGTCGTCATCGGTATAGTTGCGCGCATAGGGCAGCAGGATCGGATAAAGATAATAGGCGGCGGCGACCGAACCCGCCCAGCTCGCGATCGACAATATCTCACGGGAAAAACCGCGTACCATCGCGAGAATGGCGGAGAAAAGAACAACGGCGATGACGATGCCGTCGAAAATTGTAATGGGCATATACCAACTCCGGAGGTGCGACGCCTTGTCAGACGCTGCCTTGCCAATTGTGCGATCCTCTTACACCACTGTTTCCCTTGGCGAAAGGATCAATATTCGTCGTCCTCAACCTGTTTGAACCGGTTGCCGGAGCCTGCGATGCGGGCGACAAGGTCCGGCAGGCTCTCGATTTCCGTCCAGCGACCCTTGCCCGCTTTAGGCAATTCAGCCGAAGCAGACGGCAGAAGTGCGTCGGAGAAACCGAGTTTTTCGGCTTCTTTCAACCGCTGGGCCGTGTGGGAGACGGGCCGTACCGCGCCCGACAGGCTGATCTCGCCGAAATAGACGCAATCGGCGGGCAGGGCAAGACCGGCAAGCGAGGAAACCAGTGCGGACGCGATCGCCATATCCGCCGCCGGTTCGGAAATGCGGTATCCGCCGGCGACGTTCAGATAAACGTCGTGCTGGCCGAGCTTCACGCCGCAATGGGCCTCGAGCACGGCGAGAATCATGGCGAGTCGTGAACTATCCCAACCGACCACCGCGCGGCGCGGCGTGCCGAGCGAGGTTGCCGCGACCAGCGCCTGCACCTCGACCAGAATGGGACGTGTGCCTTCCATGCCGGCGAAGACGGCGGCGCCTGGAGATTTGTCATTGCGCTCGCCGAGGAACAACTCGGACGGGTTGGAAACCTCGCGCAATCCCCGGTCGGACATTTCGAACACGCCGATCTCGTCGGTCGGCCCGAAGCGGTTCTTGACGGTGCGAAGAATGCGGTAGTGGTGGCCGCGATCGCCTTCGAAATAAAGCACGGCGTCTACCATATGCTCCACCACGCGCGGGCCGGCGATCTGGCCTTCCTTGGTGACATGGCCGACAAGCACCATGGTCGCGCCGGTCTGCTTGGCATAGCGGATCATCGCCTGCACGCCGGTGCGCACCTGCGTTACCGTGCCGGGAGCGGAATCGGCCGTGTCGCTCCACAGCGTCTGGATGGAATCGATGATGACCAGATCGGGTCGCTTGCCCTCGGAAACCGTTGCCAGAATATCCTCGACATTGGTTTCGGCCGCCAGCAGCACATCGGTATCCGCCGCACCGAGGCGCTGGGCGCGCAGGCGCACCTGCGCCACCGCCTCTTCGCCCGATACGTAGATGACACGGTTACCCCGTCGCGAAAGGGCCGCCGCCGCCTGCATCAGCAGGGTGGATTTGCCGATACCCGGATCGCCGCCGATCAAAACCGCCGAACCACGCACGAAGCCGCCGCCGGTCGCCCGGTCCAGTTCGCTGATGCCGGTCGGAATACGCGGTGCTTCCTCTATTTCGCCGGATAGCGAGGTGAGCGTGACCGGTCGGCCCTTTTTCGGCGTCTTGCCGGGGCCGGAGCCGATGCCGCCCATCGGGTCTTCCTCGACGATGGTATTCCACTCGCCGCAGCCTTCGCATTTTCCCGCCCAGCGGTTGTGTACCGTGCCGCAGTTCTGGCACACGAATTGGGTCTTGGCTTTGGCCATGTTAAGTCAGTTTTCTTCTTGTTTGAAATCGCTGGCGGAAATATCCTGGTGGCCGTGCAGCACGCGCAGAACGGTTAGATCAGCCTCATCGATGCGGAAAAAGATCACGCGCTCACGATAGCTGATGCTACGCAATCCCACTCCATATCCGCTTCTTGAAACACCGGACAGGCCGAGTGCCGCTACCGATTCGATCTTGGAGAAAATATCGAGAACAAGGCGATCCGCAGCAACGGGATTTTCAGTCTCGATATAGGCATGGTCCTCGGCAACATCGAGCCTTGCCCGCGTGGTCCAGATAGGGGTCCGGAATTTAATGATCGGTCCCCATTTTTTGCTGTGAGGAAACGCGCTTTATATCGCTGAGGAAATCTTCCGACGAAGCATAGCGATGCACCCGGCCCGCATCGGCATCGTCAAGCCCTTCCTGTATCAGCAACTGAAGTGCGGCCCTCTTGCCCTCATCGCTATTCAGCAATTGCAGGCTCGCATGAATAACCGCGTCCGCATCACTATAGACGCCCGCCGCTACCTGCTCTTCGATGAACTTTTCATCTTGCTCGCTCAAATGGATTTCGGGCATTTCGATCTCCTTTTGTTCTCTTGTAGCACAGGTCGCTTCCGCTTTCCAAGGGCCAACGGCGCGGCCCGGAGTTTATCAGGGAAAAAGTGGAACCCGGTTTTCCCGAAAGACAAACGAAAATAGAGGAATCTAGAATAGGTCTGGCTCAGGATGAGCCTGACCTATTCTAGTCGTCAGCCATCAGATATTGCCGCTCATAACGCAGGCCTAGCCCCGTCAGCATCTCGTAACCGATTGTGCCGGCCGCCCGCGCTACTTCGTCGAGCGGTACGTTGGGGCCGAAAAGTTCGATATAATCGCCGGTACGAACGGCATTTGCCGGTATGTCCGTGATGTCGAAAATGGTGAGGTCCATGGTCACGCGGCCGGCCACCGGCGCCTTGTGGCCGTTGATGATGCCATAGGCGCCGCCATGGCCCATTTCGCGCAAGGGAATGCCGGAGCCGGACAGAGAACGCTGATATCCGTCCGCATAACCGACGGAAGCGATGGCAAGGCGACTTGTGCGTTTGAGCAGGAAGGTGCCGCCATAGCTGACGGTCTGGCCTTCGCCCGCTTCGCGAATCTGGATGATCCGTGCTTCGGCCCTGGCGACGGGCCGCATCGGATTTGTAACGTCGTTGACAGCCTCACCGCCATAAAGCGCGATGCCGGGGCGGGTGAGGTCGAAGTGATAGTCAGCACCCAGAAATATCCCGGCCGAGGCCGAAAGGCTTGATTCGATACCTTCGAAAGCGGCGCTAACCTTCCGGAATGATTCGAGCTGGACCTTGTTCATGGGCGAAGACGGCGTGTCGGCGCAGGCGAGATGCGACAGTACCAGAACCGGGTCGAAACTCGCCGGCCGGGTCACGTCGTCGGCCAGAAACAGCGCGTCGTCGAGCGGCAGTCCCAGCCGGTTGAAGCCGGTATCCACATGCAGCGCGCAGGGGTGGTCGCCGCGCTCGGCAACCGTCGCCATCCAGAAGGAAAGCTGTTCTTCCGAGGCCAGAACCGGCACGAGATCATTGTCGAAGACCTGACGCTCCTGGCCCTGCCAGATGCCTGATAGCACGAAGATGCGCGCTTCCGGGGCATAGGACCGCAGGGTCGCCCCTTCAGACACCGTCGCCACGAAGAAATCCCGCGCACCGGCGTGGTAGAGTGTCGCGCCGCAATCCTCGATGCCAAGCCCATAGGCGTCCGCCTTGACGACAGCCGCCGTCCGCGCATTGCCGGAACGCTTCTTCATGTCCCGCCAGTTATCGGCCAGCGCACCCAGATCGACCGTCAGTCTCAACGGCGCATGTTCGAAAGCATCGATTTCGTTTTCGGGGCCAGTTTCGTTTTCGGGGAATGTGTCTTCAAAGTCGTCTGTCATGCCATGCGTCCGGTTGATTTGGAACCGGGTGGGAGCCTAGCACTTTTGTTCAAGACGGTAATGACCGATTGATTTAAACTCGCTCTATGCACAATGTTTCGCAGGAACAGGCCATAGATTTCATGCCCGTTGCAGCGACGGAAACGACGCGTTTCTGGCGCGATCGGCGTTTCGGCGGCATGGAATGTCTGAGCGCGACATTCCTGACACATGAATATTCGCCGCATGCGCATGACACGTTTTCGATCGGCGCGATCGAGAGCGGCTCGCAGATTTCCACCATTCAGGGGACCACAGAGCAGACGGGGCCGGGGCATCTTTATCTCATCAATCCGGGCGAGATTCACGACGGCGCGCCCGGTGGCGGCGGTTATCGCTACCGGATGATCTATCCCGATGCGGCGCTCCTGCGCGATATCATCGAGGATGTGACGGGCAGGGCCTTCCATGGCACACCGTCCTTTCCGCGGTTTCTGCCGCATGATCCGCAGATGGCGGCAGCCTTCCAGATGGCGCACCGGCGGCTGGAGACCGGATCCGGCGCTCTGGAGGCGGATGAGGGCATGTTTTCGGTTCTCGCCACACTGTTCGGCAGGCATGGCAGCGCCATCATCCTGCCCGTTGAAACCCATGAGAAAACGGCGGTCCATATCGCCCGCGACTATCTCTCCGACAATTACGAGACCGATATCGGCCTTGAGGAACTGGCTTCGATCGCCGGCCTCAGCCGCGCCCACCTTATTCGCGCCTTCCGCAAGGAATTTCATATAACGCCGCACGCATATCTGACCGATATACGCATCCGGCAGGCGCGCCGTCTTCTGCGCGCCGGCGAGATGCCGGCCGAGGTTGCGGCGTTGTGCGGTTTTGCCGATCAGGCGCATTTCACCCGGCATTTCAAAGCACGCACCGGCGTCACGCCGGGGCAATTCCGGGTGGCATAAACCCAACTTTGCGTTTCCGCCGTGCAATGTCACTTTCCTTCAAGACCGTGAGGCCCAGTGGGGCGTAATCGCACTCTTCTGAAAAGGAGAATGCGATGTCCCACTTGGAAAAGCGCGCGGAATTCGGCGCGGGGTTGAGGGCCGCCGCCCCGCTGCTGGTCGCGATGGTGCCGATCGGCGTGGTGTTCGGTGCGGTGGCCATCGGCAAGGGCCTGTCGCCGCTGGAAGCTTCGCTGATGTCGCTGCTGGTTTTTGCCGGCGGCTCGCAATTCGTGGCCATGGATCTGTGGACGCATCCGGCAAGCTGGAGCGCTCTCGGTTTCGCCGCACTGCTGGTCAATCTGCGCCATGTATTGATGAGCGCCTCCATCGCCGGCAAGCTGGAGGATTTCAGCGGTTGGCGAAAATATGCGGCCATGCTGCTGCTGACCGACGAATCCTGGGCGCTGTCGGAGTTCCGGGTCATCACCGGCAGGCTGACTGCGGCGTTTTTCACGGGCGCTGCGCTGTCGATTTATCTCGTCTGGAACCTTGCCACTCTGGCAGGCGCATTGCTCGGTTCCGTCATGGGAGACATGTCGGTCATCGGTCTGGATTTTGCATTTCCGGCCGTGTTCATCGTGCTGCTGATGGGGTTCTGGAAGGGCAGGGAAACGGGCCTCGTGCTTTTGGCGAGTGCCAGTGCCGCTTATCTCACCCATGCGCTGTTGCCAGGCGCCTGGTATATCGCCGCCGGTGCCCTGGCGGGGCTTGCCGTTGCCGCCTGCGGACAGGGTGAAGAGTTGGAGCAGCCGGCATGACGCTTGATGCAAACACGCTGCTCACGATCTTCGCCATGATGGCGGCAACCGTCGCCACGCGCCTGGGCGGTCTGCTGCTGGTCGATCATTTCACTCTGACGCCACGCCTGAAAAAAGCGCTCGGCGCAGTTCCGCCGGCTGTTCTCATGGCCGTGGTCACGCCGACGGCGCTTGCAAGCGGACCGGCGGAAACCATCGCCTGCGCGGTGACGGCGATTGCTGCGCTCCGCCTCAGCCTCTTGCCGGCCGCAACGCTCGGCGTCGTCACCGTGGCGCTGCTGCGCGGAATCGGATTGTGAGGCGATCCCGCCAAAGCCTTGAAAAGACTCTGTGCATTCGATTGTGAAGGCGCATCAGAATACCGAGGGCGACAGGCTGAAGCCGGTCCGCCCCCGTTGTTCAATTCGGATCAATGCTCTTCGTACTGGCTGAAGCTCGGGTCGGCCAGATCCGCAAAGCGGGTGAATTCGGCCTGGAAGGCGAGCTTCACCGTGCCGGTCGGTCCGTGACGCTGCTTGGCGATGATGACGTCGGCCGTGCCCTTCACCCGGTCGAAATGCGTTTCCCATTCGGTGTATTTCGGGTCGGCGGTATCGCGCGGCTCCATGTTCTTGACGTAATATTCCTCGCGGAACACGAACAGCACCACGTCGGCGTCCTGCTCGATCGAACCCGATTCACGCAGGTCGGAGAGCTGCGGACGCTTGTCCTCGCGGCTTTCCACCGCACGGGAGAGCTGTGAAAGCGCGATGATCGGAACGTTGAGTTCCTTGCCCAGCGCTTTGAGGCCCGTGGTGATCTGGGTGATTTCCTGCACGCGGTTTTCGCCGCTTTTGCCAGCCCCGGTCATCAGCTGAATATAGTCCACCACCAGAACGTCGAGGCCACGCTGGCGCTTCAAGCGGCGGGCGCGGGCGGAAAGCTGGGCGATGGAGATACCACCGGTCTGGTCGATATAGAGCGGCACTTTCTGCATCATCTGGGAGCAGGCGACGAGCTTTTCGAAATCGGCCTCGGTGATCTCGCCGCGGCGGATTTTCGAGGAGGAGACTTCGGTCTGCTCGGAAATGATACGGGTCGCCAGCTGTTCGGACGACATTTCGAGCGAATAAAAGCCGACAACGCCGCCGTTCTTCGCCTTGAACGAACCATCAGGCTGGACTTCCTGATCATAGGACGCCGCTATATTATAGGCGATGTTGGTGGCAAGCGAGGTTTTACCCATGCCTGGACGACCGGCAAGAACGATAAGGTCGGACCGCTGCAGGCCGCCCATGCGGGCGTCGAGCGAATGAATGCCGGTGGAAATGCCAGAGAGATTGCCGTCACGCTCGAAGGCAGCACCCGCCATGTCGATGGCCAGCGCCACCGCATCGTTGAACGACTGGAAGCCGCCGTCGTAACGGCCGGTTTCCGCCAGTTCGAACAGGCGGCGTTCGGTATCTTCGATCTGCGTCTGCGGCGGCATGTCCAGCGGCGCGTCATAGGCGATATTGACGACATCTTCGCCGATCTGGATCAGCGCGCGGCGCAGCGCCAGATCGTAGATCGCCCGGCCGTAATCTTCCGCATTGATGATCGACACGGCTTCGGCGGCCAGACGCGCGAGATATTGCGCCACCGTCAGGTCGCCGATCTTGTCGTCGGCCGGCAGGAAGGTCTTGATCGTTACCGGATTGGCGGTCTTGCCCATGCGGATGATATCGCCCGCAACCTCGAAAATCTTGCGGTGCAGGGGTTCGTAGAGGTGCACGGGCTTCAAAAAATCCGACACGCGGTAATAGGCGTCATTGTTGACGAGAATGGCGCCAAGCAGCGCCTGTTCCGCCTCGATGTTGTTCGGGGCCTCGCGATAGTGCGGTTCCGCCGGTTGCGCGGGGGTGATCTTTCTCACAGCGTCGTTCATGGTTTGCGCGATCTCCCTTTGCCTTTGTGCTTAAACCTTGGGTTTGGCTTTCTGGGGCATGGCAGTCAATGATATTGTTGCAACACTACACCGCAGGCTGACGTCCGCTCTGCAAAGCTGGATCACATCTTCAGTTGTCCCCAGCAATCCACAGGCGGGTGAGGGACGGACCCGGTTTGAGGACCCCGGAATTTCATGGCAATGTGATTCGCTGCCATGAGTTTACCGCATGGCAGACCCGGCATGAAAGAAACTTGAAAATCGTCAGGCTTCCGAATAAGTAGGCAGTAAATAAGTAGTGTGCTAATTATAAGGCTTACTGACATGTCTCGCGAAACCGACAAGGAACAGCTTCTGGACGAGGTTTCCGCCTTCACCCGCAAGCTGCGCGCATTTTTCGACGCGCGGGTAGGGGAAAGCGGTCTGACGCTTGCACGTGCGCGTGCGCTTTTCGCCCTGTCGCGGCGCGGACCGCTGACCCAGACGGAACTTGCCGAGGAAATGGAAATAGAAACGCCGACGCTGGTGCGCGTGCTTGATGGCATGGAGAAACAGAACCTCATCGAGCGCCGCTCCGACGAGACCGACCGCCGTGCCAAACGCATCCACATGACGGTGGAAGGGGAGAAAACCTCCGAGACGGTGCAGGCGGTGGCAAAGGCGCTGCGTTCGGAAATCGCCGCCGATGTTTCCTCGCAGGATCTGGCGATGGCGCTGGATGTCATGCGCAGGCTTTCGGCCAATCTGCAAAACCTCGCGGCCGGGAGGGTGCAATCGTGAGAACGGTCATCCCGCAAACAGCCGATCAGGGCGTTTCCGAAAATGCCGAAGCTGGCGAGACCGCGCCGGAACCCGCCGTTGCCGCCCCGCCGCAGCCGGTGGAGCGTCCGGTATGGCTGCGGCTGTGCTTCATCTTCGCGGGCCTGTCGTTCTTCATCACTCAAGGGCTGGGCATGAACCTCCTCATGGCCAATCTCTATCAGTTGCAGGGCGAGTTTTCCGCCACGGTGGCCGAGGTCGCCTGGCTCTCCGCCGCCTATATGGCGCCCTATGCCACGTTTTCCGTCGCGCTGTTCAAGGTGCGAACGCAATATGGATTGCGGCCCTTTGCCGAACTTTCGATTATCGTCTTCGTGGTCGCTTCCTGTCTCAACCTGTTCGTAACGGACCTGCATTCGGCGATCGTTATTCGTTTTGTCAGCGGCATGGCTGCCGCGCCGATTTCGTCGCTCGGCTTTCTTTATATTCTGGAGGCCTTTCCGCCCGCGCGGAAGTTTTCGCTCGGTTTCAGCATAGCGCTCACCGGTACCTTGCTGTCGGCACCGCTGGCGCGCATCGTCTCACCCTCCTTGCTGGAAATCGGCGGCTGGAACGCGCTTTATTCCATGGAAGTGGGATTTGCGCTGATCTCGTTCGCCATGATCTACGTGCTCAAGGTCACGCCGCCGCCGCGTGCGAAAGTCATCGAGCGCATGGATATTCTGAGCTATCTTCTGCTTGCGGGCGGTCTTGGCTGCCTCGCGGTCATGCTGACGCTCGGCCGGTTCTACTGGTGGTTCGAAACATGGTGGCTGGGCGTGCTTCTGGCGATATCGATCACGCTTCTGACGCTGATGGCCTTCATCGAATTGCCGCGCAAGAACCCGCTGCTCGACCTGCGCTGGATTTTCTCGAAAACCAACCTGCATGTCATAGCGGTCCTGCTCATCTACCGTGCGGTTTCCTCGGAGCAGTCCTCGACGGCGGTGAGCTTCTACCAGCAGCTTGGCCTTTTGAACGACCAGACGATCACGCTTTATGCTCTGGTGCTTCTGGCGACGGTGCTTGGCGGTGCGGCATGCGCATGGCTGATGCTGACGAAATACGTCGATACGGCCCATGTGATTGCGCTGACACTGATTGCCGCCGGCTCGTTCATGGACAGCCAGTCCACCAATCTCACGCGACCCAGCGAAATGTATCTCAGCCAGATGATGATCGCGTTTGGCGCCGCCATGTTCCTGCCGCCTGTGATGGCCAAGGGATTTGCCGCCGCACTTGCTCGGGGTGCGCCCTATCTGGTGAATTTCATCACCATCTTCCTGTTCACCCAGATCACGGGATCGATGCTGATGACCGGGCTGCTTGGCAGTTTCGTGACGCTGCGCGAAAAATTCCACTCCAATATCCTGGTGGAGAATATCCTGCTCACCAACCCGGTTGTCGCCCAGCGCGTGTCGCAGCTTTCCGGCGCCTACAGCCACGTCATCACCGATCCGGCGCTGCTGAAGGCCGAGGGACTTTCCCTTCTTGGCCAGCAGGTCAGCAAGGAGGCCTATGTGCTCGCCTATAACGACACGTTCCTGCTGATATCCGTTGTTTCGGCGCTGGCGCTCATCGCGCTTTTGATCCACCTTGCATGGCTGCGCATCCGCCCGTTCCTTTTGGGGAACAGTGTCGATGTGGCACCGGCACAACAGTCTTGAACCCTCCAAGAGTGATAAAATGCTGAAGAAGTTTTTTACCCCCGTTTCCATTCTCGTGCTGCTCGGCGGCCTGGCCGGTGTCGCGCTCGTGCTTTACGCCTGGCGCCTGCCGCCGTTCCTCTCCACCGTCGAAATGACCGACAACGCCTTCGTGCGCGGTTACGTCACGACGATGAGCCCGCAGGTGAGCGGCTATGTCGTGGACGTGCCGGTCAAGGATTATCAGGAGGTCAGCCAAGGCACGTTGCTGGCGAAGATCGACGACCGCATCTACCGCCAGAAACTGGCGCAGGCGGAAGCCACGCTCGACACCCATAAGGCCGCGCTCGACAATTCCCGTCAGCAGGAAAACGCCGCCAACGCCAATATCCGGTCCAGCGAGGCTGCGGTCGATAGCGCCGAGGCATCGTTGAAGCAGGCGCAGCTTGCCTCCGACCGTCAGGACAACCTCATCAGGAGCGGTGCCGGTACCTCCAGCCTACAGGAAGAGGCGCATGCCGGACTGGAAAAGGCGCGGGCGTCGCTGTCGCAGGCGAAAGCAGCACTCGAGGTCTCGCGGCAGGATCTGCAGACGATCATCGTCAACCGCAGCTCCCTGCAAGCCGCCGTCGCCAATGCCGAGGCTGCTGTCGAACTCGCAAAAATCGACCTCGACAATACCGAAATTCACGCGCCGGTGGATGGCAGGCTCGGCGAAGTCGGCGTGCGCACCGGCCAATATGTTACGGCCGGAACGCAATTGATGGCCGTCGTGCCGCATGACGTCTGGGTCATCGCCAATTTCAAGGAAACCCAGCTTGCGGGCATGCAGGTCGGCCAGCCGGTGACGATCTCGGTGGATGCCCTGCATCGCCGCAAGCTCAACGGCCGCGTCGAGCGCTTCTCGCCCGCCACGGGATCGGAATTCGCCGTCATCAAACCCGACAATGCCACCGGCAACTTCGTGAAGATCGCCCAGCGTCTCGGCGTTCGCATCGCAATCGATGCCGATCAGCCGCTGGCAGCGGATCTGTCGCCGGGCATGTCGGTGGTTGTGCATGTGGACAAGAGCAAAGAGCCGGAGAGGGCGGAGACGGCGGCGAAGTAGTGCGCGGCAAGGCACCCCCCTCTGTCCTGCCGGACATCTCCCCCTCAAGGGGGGAGATCGGCAAGGAGCTCTACCACCACTTCATTCTCAAATGTTGAGATGGCCGAAACCTCGCCTCGGGTCGATCTCCCCCCTTGAGGGGGAGATGCCCGGCAGGGCAGAGGGGGGTATCTCTCGGCAAACTCCAATCCTAAGAACCAAAAAACCCCGGATGTCACCATCCGGGGTTTTCCTCTGGCCGCTAAGCCAAAATCTTATTCGTCGTCGCCGTTGCCGTCAGCTTCCGGATCGAAGAAGTCTTCCGGACGCAACGCGTCTTCGTCAACGCCGTAGATGGCGTCGGCCGAGGTGAGGCTTTCGCCCTTGGACTGACGTTCAGCTTCTTCGGCAGAACGGGCAACGTTCAGTTCGACCTGAAGCTCGACTTCGGCGTGCAGGTGCAGGGTAACGTCGTGCAGGCCGATGGTCTTGATCGGCGTGTTCAGTTCAACCTGGTTGCGGCCGATGTTGAAGCCTTCGGCAGCTAGGATGTCGACGACGTCGCGAGCAGCGACAGAGCCGTAAAGCTGGCCGGTTTCGCCAGCCGAACGGACGACGATGAAGGATTTGCCTGCAAGCGCTTCGGCAACCGTCTGGGCTTCCGACTTGCGCTCGAGGTTACGGGCTTCAAGCGTTGCGCGCTCGGTTTCGAAACGGGTCTTGTTGGCGGCGTTGGCGCGCAGCGCCTTGCCCTGCGGCAGCAGGAAGTTACGTGCGTAACCGTCGCGAACCTTTACGGTTTCGCCCATCTGGCCGAGCTTGTTGATGCGTTCGAGAAGAATAACGTCCATCTTCTTGATCCTTTCTATGTGTTGGTTTCGTTCGTATTGTCAGTTTTCCGCGTCGGGGTGAGGGAGATCGTGCTGCGCACGTCGCTCAATCCCAATACGAGAATGATAAGCAGCGGAAAGACGAAGACCGCCGAGAGATAGGCGAGGATGAGAACCGGCAGACGCCAGTCCTTTCCGCGCGCGCGTTTGTGCAGCGAGGCGTAGCCTGCCATCAGGAAGCCCGCGCCGAATGTGCCGCAGACGACCGCGCCGATCATGGCCGCGACGCCTCCGAAGAACATGGCGACGATGCCGCCGAGAAAAACGAAGATCGCGTTGCGGTGCATGCGCAGCGCGGAAGGAATGTCCTCGCGTGGGCGAAGGCCCTTGCCGAAGGAACCGACCAGCCGGGTCGCGAAATAATAGGCTGCAAACAAAAGGATGACCCAGAGCCCGCCCTGAACGATCGGCAGCATCAGAACCAGCAGCGACTTCGTCTGCGTCAGCGCCTCGGCATTCGGCTCGAACAGCGGTTCGCGGTTCTGTACCGAGGTCATCATCAGATCGACCATGCGGGAGACGAGATCGGGACCGTAACCGATCATCCAGCCGAGAATGACGACGGCAATCGCAACCAGAAGGCAAAGATGCAGGGCGATGCCGGACAGCGGATACCAGGCAAGCAGGTCATCGGGACCGCCAAGTTCGGAGGCCGGGCGCGCCAGATTGGCAAGATGCGAAAGCCAGCCTGCCGGGATCAGCGTGAAGATCGCGATGGTCAGCGAGAAAAGCGGCGATATGACGAGCGCGCCGATGATGGCGGTGGTGATGATCGCGACAACGGCGGCGCGGTTGCCCCAGCCCATGCCGGCGATGAAGATGGGCATGGCCGAACCGGCGTAAAGCAGGAAAGAAAAGGACGACTGTGCCGTTGCGCCAAGCGTTAGAAACGCGGCGCATATTCCGGCGAGAACGCCTGATATCAGCACTGTCTGGTTCAACTTTTGCACTTCGCTGTCCTGCTGGAAATTAAGCAGTTAGAGGACCGGTCCAATCAGGATCGTCGTCCCCAACATGGGATTTATGGTATCGATCCGCGCCCAACGCGGAAGGATCAGTAATTTTCGACCCGCTGATTAAGAGTCAGTGGGTCGAGAAAAACGAGGCCGCGTGCGAAACGCAGCCTCGCTTCAAATCGTTACGCTACGACGTAAGGCAGCAGGCCGAGGAAACGCGCGCGCTTGATCGCCTGGGCGAGTTCGCGTTGCTTCTTCTGGGAAACGGCCGTGATGCGGGAAGGAACGATCTTGCCGCGCTCGGAAATGTAGCGCTGTAGAAGACGAACGTCCTTGTAGTCGATCTTCGGAGCGTTTGCGCCGGAGAAGGGGCACGTCTTGCGACGGCGGTGGAACGGGCGGCGTGCCTGGGAAGAGGATGTATCAGCCATTGGTCAATTCTCCTTATGCACGGTCTTCGCGCGGACGGCGCGGACGGTCTTCGCGGTCGCCGAAGCCACCTTCGCGCGGCGGGCGGGGGCCGCGATCTTCACGCGGGCCACGGTCCGGACGGTCGCCATCGCGGCGCGGACGGTCGTCACGGTCGCGCTTCTGCATCATCGCGGACGGGCCTTCTTCGTGGGCTTCGACGGCGATGGTCATGTAGCGAAGAACGTCTTCGTTGATGCGCATCTGGCGCTCGATTTCATGGATGGCAGGCGCCGGAGCGTCGATGTCCATGAGAGCGTAGTGAGCCTTGCGGTTCTTCTTGATGCGGTAGGTAAGGGACTTCAGACCCCAGTTCTCGACGCGTCCGACTTTACCGCCGAACGATTCGATAACGCCCTTGTACTGCTCGACAAGTGCGTCGACCTGCTGGGCAGAAATATCCTGCCGGGCAAGGAAGATGTGTTCGTAAAGAGCCATTTAAGCTTTGCCTTTCTTGCGTTTCGTCCTTCACCCGGCAACGGCGCTAAGCCTCAACGACTGCTCTTGGGTAGGCGGTAAAGCCTTAAAGCAAGAAAAGCGTTGTTCGAGACGGTCGAGAGCGGAGACACGGGAGGCCGGAAAAACCTTATGGTTCCTGCTGTTCCGTTACCGGAACCAGCCCTCCGTTCAGCCACCAGCCAATTGGACCGGGTGTTGTGAACAGCGCGCTTATACCCATTTTTGCCTGGAATGCAAGGACCGGGGGCGAAAAAGCGCGCCGTGATGGTGTCAGATCGGCATCGGATACTGCCGATGGATCGCCGCGATGCTTGTCAGCACCTCGTCGGACAAGCTCACATCGGCTGCCGCGATATCCACCTTCAACTGTTCCATCGTCGTTGCACCTATGATGACGGAGGCCATGAACGGGCGGGTCAGGCAGAAGGCGATCGCGAGCTGCGCCGGATCGATCTCGTATTTGTAGGCCAATTCAAGATAGGCCTTGACCGGCGCTTCCTGAAGCGGTTGCAGGCGGCCGCCGAGATCCTGGTTGATGGTTGCGCGCGATCCCGCCGGGCGTGCGCCGTTCTGGTACTTGCCGGTGAGCAGCCCCGCCGCCAGCGGCGAATAGGCGAGCAGGCCGACATCTTCGTGATGTGCGACTTCCGCCATGTCGAGATCGAAGGTGCGGTAGAGCAGGCTATATTCGTTCTGGATGGTGGCGACGCGCGGCAGGCCACGGGCCTCGGCAATATCGATATACTTCTGCGTGCCCCAGGCGCTTTCATTGGAAAGGCCGATGGCGCGGATCTTGCCGGCCTTCACCAGTTCGCCGAGCGTGTCGAGCTTCTCGGTGATTTCGGCAAGCGTGCGTTCCTTTTCCTGACCGGAGGCGTCAAAGCTCCAGGCGCCGCGGAAATGATAGGTGCCACGGTTCGGCCAATGGATCTGGTAGAGGTCGATATAATCCGTCTTCAGGCGCGTGAGGCTGGTATCCACCGCCTCGCGGATGGCGCTCGCATCGATATCGCGTCCGCCGCGAATATAGTCGCGCCCAGAACCGGCGACTTTGGTGGCGAGCACGACCTGATCGCGCTTGCCGGTCTTTTCGAACCATGTGCCGATATAGTCTTCCGTCCGTCCCTGTGTTTCGGCGGAAACCGGGGTGGTGGGGTAAAGTTCGGCCGTATCGAAGAAATTGACGCCATTTTCGACGGCGTAATCCATCTGCGCATGCGCTTCGGCTTCAGTGTTCTGCGTGCCCCATGTCATCGTTCCAAGGCAAATTTCGGACACGGAAATACCCGTGCGGCCCAATAGTCTCTGTTTCATGAAAATGTCCCGGTGCTTGGCGAGATGGTTTGAAAGGTGGCATGAAAGTAGTCGGGAATTGCCGCAGTGCAAGAAAAAATATGATTAAAGATTAAGGGGAAAATAGGCAGGCAATGCCTCGTGGAAGGGTCGCCGGGGCGCTCAAGCCTTGACTCCGCAGGCCGGAATGTGAATGGAAGTCGAAAAGAATAAAGGCAAGGCCAGAAAAGAAGGACCACATCCCATGGGTATTGCATTCACATTTCCCGGTCAGGGAAGCCAGGCCGTTGGCATGGGCAAGGAACTTGCCGACACCTATGTGGAGGCGCGCGCCGTCTTCGAGGAAGTCGATGAGGCGCTTGGCCAGAAGCTTTCCGATATCATGTGGAACGGCCCGGAAGAGACGCTGACGCTGACGGCGAACGCCCAGCCGGCCCTTATGGCGGTGTCCATGGCGGTGATGCGGGTTCTCGAAGCGCGCGGTCTCAAGCTCTCCGATGCCGTCTCCTATGTCGCAGGCCATTCGCTCGGCGAATATTCTGCGCTCTGTGCCGCCGGCACTTTCTCTATTGCCGATACCGCCCGGCTTCTCCGCATCCGTGGCAATGCCATGCAGGCCGCCGTACCGGTGGGCGAGGGCGCCATGGCGGCGATCATCGGGCTGGAGCATGATGTTGTGTCCAGCATTTGCGAGGAAGCCGGCATTCTCGGCGTCTGCCAGATCGCCAATGACAATGGCGGTGGCCAGCTGGTCATCTCCGGTGGCAAGGCGGCTGTCGAAAAGGCAGCGGCGATCGCTTCCGAAAAGGGCGCCAAGCGCGCCATCATGCTGCCTGTTTCCGCGCCCTTCCACTCCGCGCTGATGGCGCCTGCCGCAGAAGCGATGCGTGAGGCGCTGGCGGCCGTCGAAAAGAAGAACCCGGTCGTGCCTGTTATCGCCAATGTGCGCGCCGTTCCCGTTTCCGATGCCAACGAGATTGCCGCCCTGCTGGTCGAGCAGGTGACCGGCCAGGTGCGCTGGCGCGAGACGGTGGAATGGTTCGCGGCCAACAATGTGACGCAGCTTTACGAGATCGGCTCCGGCAAGGTGCTGACAGGCCTTGCCCGCCGCATCGACAAGACGGTGAATGGCGTTGCCGTTAACGGCGCTGCGGATATCGACCTGCTTCTGGCAACCCTGATAGGCTGAGAGCGGGCTTTCCCCCCGTAACGGCCTTTTGTTTTACGGCAATTCCCGATGCAATTCCGCTAAAAGGCTTTTACGGAATTGCTTTGAATTTTGTTTTTACGCATGTCTTTGTCCCAAAACCGCTGCACACTTTTGGGAGACATGCTTCGGAGAAGGAACGCAACATGTTTGATCTGACAGGCCGTAAGGCTCTCGTAACCGGCGCGACCGGCGGCATCGGCGAGGAAATCGCCCGCCTTCTGCACAGCCGGGGCGCCACCGTCGGCCTGCACGGCACGCGCGTTGAAAAGCTCGAGGCGCTGGCGGCGGAACTTGGCGATCGCGTCAAGATTTTCCCGGCCAACCTTGCCGATCGCGCCGAGGTCAAGGCGCTCGGCGAAAAGGCCGAGGCCGAGCTGGAAGGCGTCGATATTCTCGTCAACAATGCCGGTATCACCAAGGACGGTCTCTTCGTGCGCATGAGCGACGAGGACTGGGACAACGTCATTGAGGTGAACCTGACTGCGATGTTCCGCCTGACGCGTGAGCTGACGCATCCGATGATGCGCCGCCGCTTCGGCCGCATCATCAACATCACCTCCATCGTCGGCGTCACCGGAAATCCCGGCCAGGCCAACTACTGCGCCTCCAAGGCCGGCATGATCGGCTTTTCGAAGTCGCTGGCGCAGGAAATCGCCACCCGCAACGTCACCGTCAACTGTGTGGCGCCCGGCTTCATCGAAAGCGCCATGACCGGCAAGTTGAACGACAAGCAGAAAGAGGCCATCATGGGCGCCATTCCCATGAAGCGCATGGGAACCGGTGCCGAAGTCGCTTCGGCCGTTCTTTATCTGGCTTCCAATGAAGCCGCCTACATGACCGGCCAGACCCTGCACGTCAATGGCGGCATGGCGATGATCTGACGCCGGCTCAAAGGCGTCTTGAAAAGATTGCGGCGCTATTTCAGCACCTTCTTGGGTGCCCGGCGCTGCAAGACCCTCCATGCCGGTTTCCGGCGAAATTGCCTGTCATACGTTGTGCTTAGCGCGTTTTCAGGCTTTTCGACCGATTGAAACCGTGTTAATCGGGCCAAGACTGTGAACAGTCGTCCCGGAGAGACAGGAAGCCGTTGCGATTTTGCGCGACGATGTCTAGCTTGGACCGGGTTGAACGGGTTTGCCAGCGGTGCCGGATTTGAACGGCGCATGAGGGCTTCTAACAGGGCAGGGTGCCGTAAGGCATTCCCTTCAAAATAAAGGTCGAGGAAACCGACATGAGCGATATCGCAGAACGCGTAAAGAAAATTGTAATTGATCATCTGGGCGTCGACGCCGACAAAGTTGTTGAAGGCGCAAGCTTCATTGACGATCTGGGCGCTGATTCGCTCGACACCGTTGAACTCGTCATGGCTTTCGAAGAAGAGTTCGGCGTCGAGATTCCCGACGACGCAGCTGACTCGATCCTGACAGTCGGCGACGCCGTCAAGTTCATCGAGAAGGCCCAGGCCTGATCGACCTGTATCGGGGAGGTGTCACAACCTCCCGTCTTGGCCCGGCTTGTCCGGGCCAATATTTTATCGTGAGACCGACAATATTGCAGCGCTTGTCCTCGCCGTTTCGTGATGCGCGGTGCTGCAAAGAAGACTGATGATTTGGATAAGGGCGGAGCGTTGACGATGAGGCGTGTCGTTATCACCGGTACCGGCATGGTATCTCCTCTTGGATGCGGAACGGAAGTGACCTGGGAGCGGCTGTTGGCCGGCCAGAACGGCGCCCGTCTCGTGACCGAGTTCGAAGTCGAAGACTTGCCCGCAAAGATCGCTTGCCGCATTCCCGTCGGCGATGGCTCCAACGGCACCTTCAATGCCGATGACTGGATGGAAGTCAAAGAGCAGCGCAAGATCGATCCGTTCATCCTTTATGGTGTGGCCGCTGCCGACATGGCGCTTGCCGACGCCGGCTGGCACCCCGAAACGGACGAGGACCAGATCGCCACCGGCGTTCTGATCGGCTCCGGCATCGGCGGTCTGGAAGGTATTGTCGAGGCGGGTTATACGCTGCGCGACAAGGGCCCGCGCCGCATTTCTCCATTTTTCATTCCCGGCCGTCTGATCAACCTTGTTTCCGGCCATGTTTCCATCCGCCACAAGCTGCGCGGGCCGAACCATGCCGTGGTGACGGCCTGCTCGACCGGTGCGCATGCCATTGGCGATGCCGCCCGGATGATCTCGTTCGGTGACGCCGACGTCATGGTTGCGGGCGGTGCCGAATCGCCGGTCTGCCGCATTGCGCTTGCCGGCTTTGCCGCCTGCAAGGCGCTTTCCACCCAGCATAATGACGATCCGCAAAAGGCGTCCCGCCCCTATGACCGTGACCGTGACGGTTTCGTCATGGGCGAAGGCGCAGGCATCGTCGTTCTGGAAGAACTGGAACATGCCAAGGCGCGCGGCGCGAAGATCTATGCCGAAGTCGTCGGTTACGGCCTTTCCGGCGATGCCTACCACATCACGGCTCCGTCCGAGGATGGCGATGGCGCATATCGCTGCATGGTGATGGCGCTGAAGCGCGCCGGCCTGACGCCTGCTGATATCGACTACATCAACGCCCACGGCACCTCCACTATGGCCGACACGATCGAGCTTGGCGCGGTCGAGCGGCTTGTCGGTGATTCGGCTTCGAAAATCTCGATGTCCTCGACCAAATCGGCCACTGGCCACCTTCTCGGTGCAGCCGGTGCGATCGAGGCGATTTTCGCAGCACTTGCGATCCGCGACAACATCGTTCCGCCGACGCTGAACCTCGACAATCCCGACGTGGAGACGAAGATCGATCTGGTGCCGCACAAGGCGCGCAAGAGGCAGGTCGACGTCGCCCTGTCGAACTCCTTCGGTTTCGGCGGCACCAACGCCTCCCTCGTGCTGCGTCGTTACGAAGCTTAAATCGCAAAGACTACCCGGCGCCGCAAACTGCCTGAGGCGATGCGGCTCCCTCCTGCCGGGTGCTGAAGGCACGCTCTTCTTTTGAAGAACGTATTGCGGCTTGCGAAAGCCATTTTGATTTTCGCGCCGATATTGTAGTCGTTTACGGGAGACGGTTTGCCGGTTTCGGAATGGTTTCCTGCTGCGGGCGGATTTCCCGCGGCAGACGGCTTCCCCGACCGGCTTTGCCGGAAACGACGATTCGTGAAGGAAGGCAATGAGGCCTTCACGATGTCTCTATGTGGTGCAGGAAGATATTCCGAACCTGTTTTTGCCGCATTACCTGCGCAAAAAGCGCTGACAACGCCGAACTGAAAAGGACCGACGGTGAGCGACACGAACCAGAACAGCCAGGGATCATACGGACGGGACGGTGCGGGCGAGGGCAATCGCGGCCCGATCATCCCGAAATCTCCGACCGAGGCGCTGCGCCCGGAAAAAGTGCCGGCTCCGCCCAAGCGCTCCCGCAAGGCCCATGGCCAGCTGGTGATCTTCCTGAATTTTCTGATGACGCTTGCGGTTGCCGTCTGCGTGCTTGCGGTCGCGGCTTTCTATTACATGATCAACGCGTTCCAGGAGCCGGGTCCGCTTCCGACGAACACGCATTTCACGGTGCGCAATGGCGCAGGCCTCATTGAGATCGCCAATAATCTCGAGCGCAACGACGTCGTCTCCAATGCCCGTGTCTTCCGTCTGATGACGGGCAGCTACCTGCAAAAAGACCAGACGCTGAAGGCGGGTGAATACGAGATCAAGGCTGGCGCATCGATGAAGGACATCATGATGCTGCTGGAATCCGGCAAGTCGATCCTTTATTCCGTGTCGCTGCCCGAAGGTCTGACCGTCAAGCAGATGTTCGCGCGCCTTGGCGCAGACGAGATACTGGATGGCGAACTGCCCTCGGCCCTGCCGCCGGAAGGCAGCCTTCGTCCCGATACCTACCGCTTTACCCGTGGTACGAAGCGCGAGGAAATCATCAACCAGATGAGTGCGGCGCAGGACAAGCTCATCGACATGATCTGGGAACGACGCGACCCCGACCTGCCGATCAAGACGGTCGAGGAATTCGTGACGCTCGCCTCGATCGTCGAAAAGGAAACCGGCAAGGACGACGAACGCGCCCATGTCGCCTCGGTCTTCTACAATCGCCTGAAGAAGGGCATGCGCCTGCAATCCGATCCAACGATCATCTACGGTCTGTTCGGCGGCGACGGCAAGCCTTCCGACAGGCCGATCTATCAGTCGGACCTGCAAAAGCAGACGCCGTTCAACACCTATGTCATCAAGGGCCTGCCGCCGTCTCCCATTGCCAATCCGGGCCGGGCCGCACTCGAGGCAGTCGCCAATCCGTGGCGCACCGACGACATATATTTCGTCGCCGACGGTACCGGCGGCCACGTATTTGCAAAGACGCTGGACGAGCACAACGCCAATGTGCGCCGCTGGCGCAAGATCGAGGCGGAAAAGGCGGCTTCAGGCGCCAATCCCGATGTCGTCGTGGATGGTCAACCCGGCGGCGCGGAAGCGGAAAAACCGGCCAATAACTGATAATCCTGACCGGGCCTTGTCATCACAAGGCCCGTTTTTTGACGGCATGATGGGGGCATTTTAAATATGACATTGCAATCGATGACCGGGTTCGCGCGCAGCGAAGGAACGTCCGGCCGTTACCGCTGGGCGTGGGAATTGCGCTCGGTGAACGGCAAGGGACTCGATGTGCGCCTGCGTCTGCCCACCGGTCTGGAAGCGCTGGAGGCGGGCCTGCGGGAAATTGCGGGCGGGCATTTTTCCCGCGGCAATGTTCAGGCGGGCTTGACGCTGGCGATTGCGGAAAACCGGTTGGAGGCGGTGATCAACCGCGATGCTCTCGCCGCTGTTCTGGCTCTCAAGCAAGAGCTTGTCGGCATCGTAGACGACAAGCCGCTGAGCTTCGATACGCTGCTGTCGCTGCGTGGGCTAGTCGA
Source organism: Rhizobium sp. GR12 (assembly GCF_036596185.1). Classification (NCBI taxonomy): domain Bacteria; kingdom Pseudomonadati; phylum Pseudomonadota; class Alphaproteobacteria; order Hyphomicrobiales; family Rhizobiaceae; genus Rhizobium; species Rhizobium sp. GR12. The sequence goes on from NZ_JASXTH010000005.1 coordinate 53,926, forward strand.
TTTTCGCGAGGCGGAAGATGATGCGCAGGCGCAGGCCGCGCGCAACGCCGATGTGCTTGCCGGCTTTGCCGTCGCCGTCGAGAAGCTGAAGGACATGCGCGAGCGGGAAGGGGCTTCGCTGTTTGCAATCCTGTCCGGCCAGATCGACAGGATCGAGCAACTTGCTGGCCTTATCGAGAGCGATCCCTCCCGCCAGCCGGAACAGATTGCCGCAAGGCTTGCCCAGCAGATCGCCCTCATCGGCGAGGGCATGCACGGGCTCGATCGCGACCGTCTTCACGCCGAGGCGGCGCTGATCGCCACCAAGGCGGATCTGCGCGAAGAGGTCGACCGGTTGCGCGCCCATGTCGAGGCGTCGCGTGAGCTTTTGGCCGATGGCGGGCCGGTCGGGCGCAAGCTCGATTTTCTTGCACAGGAATTTAACCGCGAGTCGAATACAATCTGTTCCAAATCGAACGCCAGTGCGGTAACCGCAGCAGGCATAGAGCTGAAAGTGGTTATCGACCAGTTCCGCGAGCAGGTCCAAAATCTGGAGTAGACCCATGGCCCCGGTGAACAATTCCCCTGTTACGATTGCCCGTAGAGGGCTGATGCTGGTGATTTCGTCGCCATCGGGCGCGGGCAAATCCACGATCGCGCGCAACCTGCTCGACAAGGACAAGAACATCAGCCTGTCCGTCAGCGTGACGACGCGCCCACGTCGCCAGAGCGAGATCGAAGGCATCCACTATCACTTCATTTCCAAACGCGACTTCGAGCGTCTGCGTGACAGTGACGAGCTTCTGGAGTGGGCCGAGGTTCACGGCAATTTTTACGGCACGCCGCGCGAGCCGGTGGAAGTGGCGATGGCGGCCGGACGCGACATGCTGTTCGACATCGACTGGCAGGGCGCCGAGCAGCTTCAGGACAAGATGAAGGCGGATGTCGTTTCGATCTTCATCCTGCCGCCGACCATGACCGAACTGCAATCGCGCCTGCACCGCCGCGCCGAAGACACCGAAGCCGTTATCCAGACCCGGCTCGTCAATTCCCGCGCCGAGATCGAGCATTGGCGCGACTATGACTACGTCATCCTCAATGACGACCTGCAGGCGGCCTTCGAAGCCGTCGAGGCGATCGTCAAAGCGGAACGCGTCCGTCGCGACCGCCGCCACGGCATGTTCGATTTCGTGCGCGCGTTGCTCGCGGAAGAGCCGCAGCTTTAAGTAATCGGGCAAATAATAAGGGCTGGCGTCTCAATCGATACAAGTCAGCCTTTGTAATGGTCGTGAAGCCAGTGTTTGCAAATACGGATGTCGGCTCCATCGTCAGCCCAGCCGTGATCACCAGCGACTACTCTTAAAACAATGTCTGCGCCGGCTTTTTCCAACTGCCCGGCCAAATATGGAGCGTCCGAGGGCTCGCGGCGCTGGTCGTTCTCCGCAGCAATCAGAAGCGCTGGATATCCAGCCAATGGTGGAAAATTGCGGTCTGGACATGGGGAAAGAGGGCGAAGCAGTATCGCCCCTTGGGACAATTCCCTGTTTTGCCGAATCGTCTCCGCCGCGACGATCGCGCCATTCGAGTATCCGGCAAGCAGAGGCGTGTGGCCCGTTTCATTGGCTACGAAATCGAGAAAATTGCATAAGCGTTCTGCCCGCTTTGCGAGATCGTCCATATCAATTTGACGATCGGGAGTCCGTCTGAAAAAGGCGAACCCGTCTTCCCAAGGGAGGCATCCTCTGGGTGAAAATAAAACGGCATCTGCAAAGACGGACAATCCGAATGGAATGAGATCATCTTCCGCTCGGCCCGAACCATGTAATAAGACAACGGATTTCGTGACGGTCGGCGAGGACAAGTCTACCCTGAAATGAAATCCCGCATGCGCCGATATCTTAGTCACCCGTTCGGGACCTCTCATCGAAACCGCCGGGGAACGTCAACAAATAGTCAGGCGGATTGGGGCGAAGCCTATTCGCCGCTTTTTTCACAAGTGTCGATAATGCTGCCCGTGCTTCATCGATATCCATAGCCAGCCTCTATCCGCGGGTCGATATGAATATGCTAGGGAGCGTTTTCGTAACAATCAACGGAAGTCTTCAGGTCCAGCGATTTACAGGCAATTGGCCAGCGTCACGAATTCCTCGACCGAGAGCGTTTCCGCCCGTCGCGTCGCGTCGATGCCCGCCTTTTCCAGCAAAGCTTCGCCGCCGAGGCTCTTCACGCTCTGGCGCAGCATCTTGCGGCGCTGGCCGAAGGCGGCTTCCGTTACCTTTTCGAGCCTGGAGGCATCGCAGGGCAACGGCTTTTCCCTCGGCAGCAGGTGCACGACGGTCGAGGTCACTTTCGGTGGCGGGCTGAAGGCCTGCGGCGGAACGTCGAAGGCCATTTCCGCGACCGTGCGCCAGCCGGTGAGAACGCCGAGGCGACCGTAATGGTTGTCGCCTTCTTCCGCCACGATGCGCTGGCCGACTTCCTTCTGGAACATCAGCGTCATCGAGAGCCAGAAAGGCGGCCATTCTTTCGGCAGCAGCCAGTTGACCAGCAATTGCGTGCCGACATTGTAGGGCAGGTTGGCGATGATCCGCACAGGCTCGCCGGCCGGAACCAGAGCCTCGAAATCGGTCTTCAACGCATCGCCCTCGATGACTTCGAGACGTCCGGGATAATGCGCTTCGATTTCCGCCAGCGCCGGCAGGCAGCGGTTGTCGCGCTCAATGGCTATGACCTTCTTGGCGCCGAGCGAAAGAATGGCGCGGGTAAGGCCACCGGGACCGGGGCCGACCTCGATCACCGTGACGCCTTCGAGCGGCCCGGCTGTTCTGGCGATCTTCTGGGTGAGGTTGAGATCGAACAGGAAATTCTGCCCGAGCGACTTCTTCGCATCGAGCCCGTGGCGCTGGATGACATCGCGCAGCGGCGGCAGTCCGTCTATAGCGGCCATTATGCGCTGACCTTGCTGCGGAGGGAAATCTCCGCCGCCATCTTCAGCGCCGCGACAAGGCTCGTCTCGCTGGCGATGCCCTGGCCGGCAATGCCGAAAGCGGTGCCGTGGTCGGGCGAGGTGCGGATGAAAGGCAGGCCGAGCGTGACATTGACGGAATCATCGAAGCCGAGCGCCTTGGCCGGGATCAGCGCCTGATCGTGATACATGCAGACGGCGACATCATAGCGCCTGCGGGCGGCATCGTGGAACATCGTATCGGCGGGCAGGGGACCGAAGGCGTCGATCCCGTCTTTCCGCAACCGCATGGTTGCCGGGTGAACCACGTCGCGGTCCTCGATCCCGAGCGCGCCGTCTTCACCCGCATGCGGATTAAGCCCGGCAACAGCCAGACGCGGCGCCTCAATGCCGAATTTCTGCCGGAGATCCGCATCGATGATGCGGCAGGTCGCAACGATCAGCTCTTCCGTCAGTGCCGCCGGCACGTCTTTCAGGGGAATATGGATCGTCACCGGCACGACACGGACCCTGGGCCCGGCAATCATCATCACCGGCGTTATCTGCTTGCCGGTCAGGCGCAAGGCCAGATCGGCGAGAAATTCCGTGTGGCCGGGGAAACCGAAGCCCGCTTCGTAAAGCACGGATTTCGCAATCGGATTGGTGACGACGGCGGAGGCCTTGCCCTCGACAGTCAAGGCAACGGCGGTTTCGATCGCCTTGATCGTCGCATGGGCGGCTCCGACATGTGGCTGGCCCGCCTGAACCTCAAACCCAACGGGAAGGGGAAGGACGGGAAAAGCACGGTCGAACAGGCCGACGGCATCCGCCGGATTGCAGGTCTCGATATTGACCGGGATACCGATCAGCGCCGCACGGCTCGCCACCACATCGGGATCGCCGATGAAGATGAAGGGCGCTACGCCGTTCTCCCGGCGCTTGGCCCAGGCGGCGATGGCGATATCGGGGCCGATACCGGCTGGGTCTCCCTGTGTCAGGGCAAGCGGCAGGGATGCATGTGTCACGGAAAGGCCGGGCTCTCGTATCAGGTGTTGACGATCTGCGCCTTCTTGCGCAGTTCATCCATATATTTCTTTTCGTTGGGGTTCTCGCCGTCCTTGGCCTTCATCAGGTCTTCGGACTTGAACACCATTTCCGCCGCATAGTCGTCCGAAACCTGACGCTGCTTGCAGATCGCCAGATATTCGACGCCCTTCTCGGTCACGCGCGTGCCGGTGGTGCCGCCTTCCTTGGTCTTTTCCACCAGCGCCTTCCAGTCATCCGGCAGCTCAGGCGCGAGCATCCGTCCAAGATCCTTGATCGCCACGTCGCGCATGGTCGCGGCGAAGGTCATGGCCTGCTCGCAGCCGGGATAACGCTTGCGCGAGGCTTCAGCCTCGGCCTTGCGCTTGCCGGTAATGGCGTTGCGCTTCGATTCGGGGATGACGAAGATCACCTGCTGCAGGAAATATTCCGTCACGACCGGCTTGTCGCCGCGCTCTTTCAGGCGGGTGACGAGATCCTGCGTCGACATTTTGCCGCGCGCGCCGTAACGGGCGTTCACGAGACGCGGCCAGCTCATCTGCACGGCGATGAAGGATTTGAAATGGTCCGCACCGACACCGGCCTTGGAAAGGACCTGCGACAGCTGCTCCGGTTTCATCTTGTTGTTGCCGGCAAAGCGCGCGAAAGCCGCATCGACCTCTTCGGTGCTGACAGACATTTTCACCCGGCCGATTTCCTCGCGTTTCAGCGCCTCGTCGACCAGCTGCTCACGCGCCTTTTCGTTGAGATTGCCCGACTGGCGCTGCAACTTCAGAAAGGCGACACGCTTTGCAATATCGTCATTGGTGATGGGGGTCTTGTTGACGACGATCTTGACCGTGCTGTCGGCGAGGGCCTGGCCGGTATAGGGCAGAACGGCCATGGGAACGGCGAATATCGCAAAGGCGAACGCAGCGCCACGCAAAGCCGTCTTTCCGAAATTCATCATATCCTTCTCCCTTTCGTCGGGCAGGGTCCTGTTCCCCGTCCCGGCAATCTGTTCTGTCTGGCGATGGGGAGTAATTCCGCACCCTTGGTCTTTCAGACCCACATTTGTCCATCCGCACCGCGAATTTGCCACGTATATATCATCGCGATCTGCAAAACGGCAATGTCGGTCTGTTGAAAGAAAACCCGATACGGTTTTACACCGGCAGGACACTGGCGCGATGTTGCGGCAAAACCGTGACTTTTACTGTTCGAATAGCAAAAAGGCAGGCCGTGATGCTGTGGGCCTGCCTTTAAACTCAGTAATTGTTTGGCTTCCAGCCGATATCCATGTCGGCCCAGTCCTCGTTTGCAGAACCGACGCTGACATCGCCGAGCGTACGGAACGCCAGTCGGGCATTGACCGACCAGTCATTGGCGGCCTGGCGGCTGGAATTGATATTGCCCTCGTCGGAATAGCTGACCGTCAAGATCGTGCATTCATCCTGATAGGCGATGCCAATACGGCGCTCGGCGGCAAATTTTCCGTTCAGATCGTAGTTGATCGAGCCGAACAGCGACCAGTTGTCGTCCATGCGCAGCGAACCGGAGGCCTGAACGATATCGCGGTCTTCGTTATAGCCGTATTTCGGCTGTTCCTTGACCTGCGTATAGCTGAGCTTGCCCGTGATGCGGCGATCCGAATAGCTGATGCCCGTTTCCGACCGGTTGATGTCGAAATCGTCCTTGTCGAGACGGATGCTGGACGAAAGCGACAGGCCGATCGGTGCATCGAAAGCAGCCATGGCGACGTAATCCGAACGGTCGGATTCGAGGCCGGAATCGGCGCCGGCATTGACGAGATCGTAGGAGGCGAAAGAGTTGTCGCCCGCCAGATGGAACGACTGGCCGGCAACGGCGCGAATGCCGTAGCCATTGTCGAACGTGCCGTTATAGCGGAAGCCGATATTCGCGCGTGTGCCGCCCTCGATCCGGTCGAAACCGGAGAACTTGTCGCGCTCGAACAGATTGGTCGCATCGAACACGAAAGCCTGCGCATCCTCGTTGGGGAAACGACCGGCATATTGCTCGTTCGGACGCACGAATATCTGCGCGATCGGCTCGATCACATGGCTGCTGTTCAGCGCCGTGAAGAGCCAAGGGTAACGCACTTCGATCCCGCCTGTCACCATGCCGCGCAACGTCGCATCGTCACGCATCATGCCGTCATAGGCATAGGAAGTGCCACCCGAGGTGAAGCTTGCCGGAGACATGTCCGTCCAGAGCGCGTCGCCGCGCGCCGCAAGGATCGGTGTGATCTGCAGGCCGCTGTCCATCGTGAAGGTGCGCTTCCACTCGGCTTCGGTGGAAAGACGCGTATAGTCGCCTTCAAGTCCGTTGAAGCGGGGATAGCCGCCCATCGCATAGGAATCCTGCGTCACGCGGGTGATGCTGGTGAAGTTGGTCGTCAGCGAAAGTTCGCCGCCATAAATCGGATCCGGCACGAAGTAGCGGTAATCCATCACCGGATGGACGATCGCCTGCTTGCGTTCCTTGAGTTCGGAATTGTCCGTATCCTGAACGTTGAAATAATAACCGCGGGCATCGAAGCTGTTTCGCTCGCCCATGCCGCTCAGATAGATCTGGTTGGTCTGGACGTCGTTTTTATAGCCCTTCAGATTATAGGTGCGCGAAAAGTTGTTGTCCGTCTGCACCATAGCGTCCCAGCCGAACGCCCAACGCGGATTGATGCTGAAGTTGCCCTTGCTCGCGATCATGCCGCGCTCGTCGTTCAGCGCGTCGCTGGTGCCAGCGGTAAACGTATCGGAGGATTGCTGGCTGATGCCGGCAATCGTCAGCGTATGCATGCCGGTCTCGAAGCGCTGACGCAATTCCGCCTGCAGAAGCAGACCCTGCGTCGTGTAATAGGTCGGCGTGACTGTTACATCCGACGTGTCGGAAAGAACCTGGAAATAGGGTACGCCGATGCCGAAACCGAGATTGCTGGTAATGCTCATCTGCGGGAACAGGAAACCCGACTTCCGCTTTACCGTATTATCAGGAACCGTCAGGAACGGCACATAAGCGATCGAATGGCCGAAAAGCTGCAGACGCGCTTTTTCGAGCCGGATCGTATGGGTCTTTCCGTCCTGAATGACGCGCTCCGCCTTCACCTGCCACAGCGGCGCCTTTTCGGGGCGCTCGGCGCAGGGCAAACAGGCGGTATAGACGCCGTTGTTGAGGACCATCCGGTCGCCTTCGAGCCGTTCGGCGCTCTCGCCCGCAATGCGGGTATTGTCCGGGGTCTCGACGCGCAGCGCATTGACGAAGCCCTGACCGAAATCGTCGGTGACATCCATCTCGTCGGCATAAATCTTGTTGCCGCCTGGCTCTATCAGTTCGATATTGCCATGGGCGATCACGCGGCCGGTCTGCTGATTATATTCCACTTGCTGGGCCACCATGCGGTAGCCCGAATAATGCATGCGAACCACGCCCTTCGCGATGACGCGCTGGGCGTCGCGATTATAGGTCAGTTCATTTGCCGTAAGCAGGAGTTTCGAATCGTCTTGGCTTCCGGGCGCAAGCAAGCCATCCTGGCCGAAAGCGACCGGGCTGGATGCCAAATATGCGCACACAGCGGCACCTGTCAGAAGGGCCGTCCAAAGCCGCCTGATATTCCCGCGGTCATATACCGCCACTAGCCGTCCTCCTGATGAAGCAGAATGGTTGCCCCCAAAGCCAACGCCACGACGACTGGAACCCAGACCGCGACGGTGGGAGGGACAACACCACCACTCCCGAATGCCCTTACGAGCACGGTTACTACATAAAGCACGAAGCCGGAAACGATTCCACCCAGAATCACGGAGCGTGATTGGGCGAAGCGGCTGAACTTTAATGAAACGGTCGCGGCGATCAAGGTCATCGCAACCAGAAGCAGGGGCGTCGATAGCAGGAAATGATACTGCGTCTCAAGCGCTTTTGAAGACAGTCCAAAAGACTTTGCAACTTCGATCTTGTGGGAAAGATCAAAGAAAGCAACGGTTTCCGTCTGCGTCATACGTTCCTGGACGAATTCTCGTCTCAGATTGGTACTGATCCGCGTGCTCTCTTGCCGAACTGGCACATGTCCGGCGCGGGTTTCCGTAACCCCGTTAAGAAGCCAGTAACCATCTTCCAACTTTGCCGACTTCGCGTCCTGCCGCGAGACGATGTTTCCGTCCTTGTCGAGGTGGATCAGAACCACGTCGAGAAGCAGCCTGCCATTGTCCTCGAAGCTCTTGGCGCCGATGATCGTATCCTGGCCGCCGCTTGATTGGCGCATCCACGGAATGATGTCCTGCTGACGGCCGCCGCTGCCTTCGTTGCGCCAGCCGGCCTCCATCGACAGCGACCGGTTCTGGCCCCATGCCGCGATAGGGTTGAGGATGACGACGGACAGGATGCCGAGAATGACCGCTCCGAAGACGAAGGGAAGGATGAATTGCCAGGCGGAGACGCCCGCTGCGCGCGTGACAACCAGCTCGTAACGCCGGTTGAGCGATATGAGCGTCGTCATGCCGACGAAGAGGGCAATGAAGGGAACGGTCTGCTGCAGGATCAGCGGCAGGCGAAGCGCGGTCAGGCCGAGCGCGCCCGGCACCGAATAGCCCGGCACGCCGGACATGCGCCGCGCCGTCTCGCTGAAATCGGCGAGATAGATGATCGACGACACGCCGAGCAGGAACCAGATGGCCGTGATCAGGTATCGTTTGAGGAAATACCGGGCGAGGGTGTTGAAAATCATGTGTTGCCGCTCCCGGTGCTGCGCGCCAGCCGGCTGGAGAAAACACGGCGTATCCGGCCTGCCGCATCCGCGATGGCATTCGGCATTCTCGGCTTGCGGCCGGTGAGCAGAAAGAGGGCGGCAGCGCCGCCGCTGAGACCCGGCACGGCATAGACCAGCGGAATGAATGCAGCGCTCTGCTTGACCTGATTGGTGACGTAAAAACCGAGCCAGCGCAGCATGAACGCCGTCACAAGTGCTGCGACCATCGGATGCATGCGCGCTTCGCGATGCGAGCGCGCGTCGGCGGCGATGACCAGCGAGATCAGCGCAAAGGAGAAGGCGAACATCCAGTCCGAGAGGCGCTTGTGCAACTCGCTGCGGAAGCTCTCCGGAGACCGCTTGTAGCTCGCATTGTTCTCATCGGGCGAGAGAAGGAAACCGAGGCTGGCATCGCCCGGAGAAAGCGACGGTTCGGAATCCTGCTTTTCCGACATGGTCGAAAGGTCGAAAGCGTAGGACAGGAACTTGACCACCGATACCTTGCCATCGGGCGTCTTCTGCTGCACCTCGCCGTCGCGCATGGTCAGCGACGTGCCGCTTTCATCGATCATGCCTTCCTTGGCGTAATAGATGAGATCGAAATTCGGATCGCGGCGGTCGGCGACGAACAGGCCCTTGAGGATACGGCCCTGCCGCTGGGCGATCTGCACGTAAAGGCCGTCCTGAACGGCGCGGAAGGTCTTTTCCTCGATCACCGAGGACAGGAGGTCGGCATAGGCCGCCGCCACCATCTGTCGGGCCGAGTTGCGGGCAGGCGGCTCGATGAAGTTGGTGATGGTGAAGGAAAACGCGCTCAGAACCGCGGCCAGAATGAGAACCGGGCGAAACATGATCGAACGGGGCGATCCGGCCGCGTCGATGATGGCGAGTTCCGAATCGTTGTTCATCGCCGTGAATGTCTGGGTGATGCCGATGACGAGGGCGAAAGGCAGGACGACAGGGATCAGCGTCGGCAGGATCATCGTGGCGAGCGCCATGAAGGAGCCCATCGACTGGCCGGTATCGGTGACGAGATTGATTCTCTGGAGAACCTGGATGGTCCAGATGATGGCCAGCACCGGCAGCAGCGCGACCAGAAACATCTGCGTTGTCCGCCGCAGGATATAGTTCTCGAGAAGCTTCATACTGCCCTTGTCGACATTGTTTTTCCGCGTGGTAGCCCGCCGGATTTCAGCCTATCTAATCGCATCGTTTGCAATTGGCTATTCCGGCTCGCTCACAAATATGTTTTGCGCGACGATTTTTCCACTGCCTGTGTCTTTTTGTGGAACAAGCTGTCGGTTTCATGACGCAGCTGAGCATTCCGCAAAAATACCTTTCCTTTAAAGAATATGGCCCTTTAAAGAATGCAGACTTTAAAAAATGTAGGGTTGCGCCGGGGGCCGAAAAGGCCATGATCGTGCGCATCATGCAAGTCGTCCACGAAGAGCAGGAAAACATGTCCGCCAAATTCGATATTTCTTTCGCCAATTCCGCCTCGCTTGAAAATGCCCTTGCCGTTGTGCTGCAAGCCTCGGGTGAGGCGCAGGCCGCAGCCGGTCAATCGGAGGCCGATCCGGACGGCGTGATTGCCAGGGCGGCAAAGATTTCGGGCTTTTCCGCAAAGTCGATGGCAACGCTCGACGTGATCGCGCCGCAGGGTTCCAGCGCCGACAGGCTGCTCGTCATCGGTCTCGGCAAGCCGGCGAAACTCAACGCTCATGACTGGCTGCGCGCCGGCGGCACCGCCGCCGCCAATTTCAGGAAGGCGGACAAGGTCGCCGTCTACCTCGATGCTCCGGGCGTCGATGTCGGCGCGCAGGCCGCTGCGGATTTTGCGCTTGGCCTTCTGCTGCGCGCCTACAGCTTCGATACCTACAAGACCAAGAAGAAATCCGACGACGAAAAGTCGCCGAAGAAAGTCGAGGTCGTTATCGTCACGGCAGCCCATCAGGAAGCGGAGAAAGCCTTTGCCGTCTCCGAGGCTGTGGCGGGCGGCGTTATTCTGGCGCGCGACCTCGTCAACCTGCCGCCGAACGTTCTCGGCCCCGTTGAATTTGCCGGAAAGGCCGATGAGCTGAAGAAGCTCGGTGTCGAGGTCGAAATTCTCGGTGAGAAGGAGTTGAAGAAGCTCGGCATGAATGCGCTTCTCGGCGTGGCGCAGGGTTCTGCACGTCCGCCCCGGCTTGCGGTGATGCAGTGGAATGGCGGCTCCAAGAAGGATGAGCCGATCGCCTTTGTCGGCAAGGGCGTCGTGTTCGATACCGGCGGCATTTCGCTGAAGCCGGGCCTCAGCATGGAGGACATGAAGGGCGATATGGGCGGGGCTGCGGCCGTGACCGGCCTCATGCATACGCTTGCCGCCCGCAAGGCGAAAGCCAACGTCATCGGCGTCATCGGTCTGGTGGAGAACATGCCTGATGGCAATGCCCAGCGTCCGGGCGACATCGTCACCTCCATGTCCGGTCAGACCATCGAGATCATCAATACCGACGCCGAAGGCCGGCTGGTTCTGGCTGATGCGCTCTGGTACACCAAGGAACGCTTCAGCCCGAAATTCATGATCAACCTCGCCACCTTGACGGGAGCGATCACGGTTGCGCTCGGCAATCTTCAGGCCGGTCTTTTCTCCAATGACGACGAGCTGGCCGCGCGTCTTTCGCAGGCGGGTGACGTGACGGCCGAAAAGCTGTGGCGCATGCCGCTCGGCAAGGATTACGACAAGATCATCGATTCCAAGTTTGCCGACATGAAGAACAGCTCCGGCCGTCTGGCGGGCTCCGTCACCGCCGCGCAGTTCCTCAAGCGTTTCGTGGGCGAGACACCGTGGGCGCATCTCGATATCGCCGGCACTGCCATGGGATCGCCGCTGACCGAGATCAACCAGTCCTGGGGATCGGGCTACGGTGTGCGGTTGCTGAACGAACTCGTTCGCGCCCATTACGAAGATTGACGCGACCGGAGCTTAAAAGTCTGCGGATGACTGAAATTCTGTTCTACCATCTGACGGAATCGAAGCTGGAGGATGCGCTGCCGCCTTTGCTCGAAAAATCGCTGGAACGCGGCTGGAAGGTCGCGATCCAGACGGTGGACGAGGAGCGGCGCGATTTTCTCGATGCGCATCTGTGGACCTTTCGTGACGACAGTTTTCTGCCGCACGCTACGGACACCTCCTCTGCGCCGCAGAGCCAACCGATTCTTTTGACCGCGTCGGATGCGAACGGCAACGAGGCCAATGTCCGCTTTCTGGTCGATGGCGCCGAACCACCGGCGGTGGAAGGCTATGAGCGCATCGTATTCATGTTCGACGGATATGACGCCTACCAGCTCGAAATGGCGCGAAATCACTGGAAAAGGCTGAAGACCGAAGGTCATGCTCTGACCTATTGGCAGCAATCGCCGGAAGGCCGCTGGCAGAAGAAGGCCTGATCGCGGCCAGCCAGCAGATATTGCCTGTGGGCAAAGGCCCAAACAAATAAGGGCGCGGCTGTTTCGTCAGCCGCGCCCTTTTTGATGTAATTTCGCCGCAAAGCGTTTCGGTGTCTCAGTCGTAGAAGGAATCCACGAATTTGTGGCGGCCGAGCAGGAAGGCGTCGGCCACATGGGTCAGCGGCGCAAGATCGACATCCGAGCGGCCGGCCTTGATGATTTCCGCGAAACGCTCGTAAAGCGCCGGATATTCCCGCTCCGGCTCCGACAATGCCTGCTCGCCGTTGATCGACAGCTTCGCGCCGCCCTCCGAAAGCACCATCTGTCCGGCCGCCGTTTCGGCAACGATATCCCAGCTCTGCTTGCCGGTCTGGCGCCAGTCGAACTCGGCGTGCACGGGCATTTTCGTCACGTCGGAAAAATGCAGCTCGGCGGCGATCGGGGCGTCGCGGTTTTCCGGAAACTCGAGCGTCGCCTTGGTCAGGAACAGCGCGCGGGGCAGGATATGGGTGATGATGGACAGCGCGTTGATGCCCGGATCGAATACACCGAGACCGCCCGCCTGCCAGATCCATGCCTGGTTGGGGTGCCAGTGGCGCACATCCTCTTTCCAGATGACATGCACGCTGTCGATTTTTGTCGAGGCGAGAAACGCCTTTGCAGCTTCCACGCCAGGTGCATAACGCGAGTGCCAGCTTGCAAACAGCGAAAGACCCTTCGAATCCGCGAGGCGAACGAGATCCTGAACTTCCGAAAGCGTCGCGCCCGGCGGCTTTTCAAGGAAGACATGCTTGCCGGCATTCAGCGCCGCGTAAGCAGCCTCGTAACGGTATTGTGGCGGCATGCAAAGCGACACGGCGTCGATATCCTCTACCGCCTCCAGCATGGCCTCGATGGTGCTGTAAGAAGCGACGCCATCCACGGTGCCGTGGCGGCTGGCCGTGCAGATCAATTCGAAATCCGGATTGCCTGCGATGGCGGGAAGGTGCTGGTCGCGAACGATTTTGCCGACGCCGACGATGGCAAGCTTGGTGGCTGACATGGAGTGGAACCCGTTTAAGTGATGCGTGGGATAAAGTGTGATTTTACAAGTTTTTAGCAGAATCGCTCGAAGGAGCAAGGCGATCGTCCTTGCCGCCCCGTTCTTTTTTCGTGGTGCGCTACATCCTGATAGAACGTGGTGCGCCTGTTCCAGAATTGTGTAACGTTTGAATTTTACGAATATTTTCTGAAATTAAAAGCATTGTTTTTCGTAAATCAGTGGTTTTAATGGCGGAATTTTAAGTTATTATGGAGGAATATTGGATGTAACTTTAGGTTTTGCTTGATTTCGATTTTGAAGAGCAAGTGCATGGTAGTTTTACTTAAGGATGATCGTTCGTCTGGCTTCGTTCGGAAAATCAACGAAAGCAATCATCAATTCAATACATACGGTTTGATTTTCGGCGTCGCCGTCTACAATCTATATCTGTTCGTCGATACGAAACTGGTGCCGGAGATACTCTGGCTGGATGTGGTCGTCCGGTTGTTCGTCGTCACGCCGCTTTTGTTTCTTTATTTTCCCGCGCGCTATTATGCGGTGAAGGCGCGTCCGGATGCGATCGTGCATGAGGTTGTTCACGCGTTCGGTTGCATGCTTGTCGTTGCGTCGCTGATGTTCGTTTATGCCAAAGCGCAGACCTCGATGGCGAGCGAATATTACATGGGCATCGTCACCGTCATTCTTTATATGAACACGGTGCATCGCAAATCGTTTCTGCTCTCGGTCGTGGGAACGGTCGGTTGCCTGGGTGTTTTCATCGTCGGCATGCAATATGTGACGGTTACGAGCGAGGTGGCCAAGCTGCCGGCGATCATGTGCTCGGTCGGTGTCAGCATCGTTTCGCTGTTTGCGGCCTATCGCATCGAGCAGGTCGAACGGCGGGACTATCTGGCGTCGCTGCGCGAGAAGATGTTGCTGCAACGGATTCAAAACGCCAATCAGGAACTTCAGCAGCTTTCGAACACCGACCAGCTGACCGGGATTCGCAACCGCCGCAGCTTTGACGAGGCGGCACGCGAGGCTTCCGGCGGCAATGGCAGACCGCGGGCGCTTATCCTTGTCGATGTCGACTATTTCAAGAATTACAATGATTCAGAAGGGCATGTGGCTGGCGACGATTGCCTGCGCATGATCGCCGGCAAACTGCGCGGCGCGTTACGCAAGGATGACGACAGGAGTTTTGTCGCGCGCTACGGCGGCGAGGAATTCGTGGTTTTGCTCGACAATTGCGGCGTGTCCGCAGCGCTTGCCGTTGGTGAGAGGCTGAGACTGGCTGTGTCCGAGGAGGCCATAGCCCACCCGAACCGCCCTGACGGACGGACGATTGCCACAGTCAGTCTGGGCGTGGCGGTTTCCACCGACGGCAGGGAAATAATATACGAGATGTTGAACCAGGCCGACGTGGCGCTTTACGAAGCGAAGCGGCAGGGGCGCGACCGGCTGGTGCTTGCCTCCGGACATCCGGGAGCGCTCGCTGCTCCAACGGATATCGCCGGCGTCGAAGCCGCGTCTGCAATATAGGTCGGCCGGAACGGTTGGCGATGTGTCCTGCGTCAAAGCAGGATTTGTAAAGACCAGGCACCGGAACTCCGGTGCCTGAAAAATAATGACCGGGGGTTCTGCAGATGATGGAATTGATCGCCGCCCAAGCGGCCGCGTCGGCCGCCGAGCTTCCATTTCTGTTGCTCCAGGCAGCCGCCGTCGTCGGCATGGTATCCGTGCTGATCCTTCTGCGGCGAAACATAGCGCTCGATGATCCGCGTTATAAAATCTATTACGGCATCGTCTTTGGAGCGACCGGCTTTCTCTTGACGCTGCTGGTTTCCGAATTCATCAAACTCCCTTCCAAACCCTATATCCGTTCGGACCTGCTGTTTCTGGCCGGCGTATTGGGGTCCTGGCAGGGCGGGTTGATCAGCCTGGCGCTCATCTCCGCCGGTCGCCTTCTCTTCGGTGGCGTCACCCTGTTTTGGGCCGCCTTTCTGGATATGAGCGTCATCTCGGTTTTCGGGATTGTCATGTATGGCTGGATGCGCAGGCGCAGTCTCACCCAACTCGGAATTCGGGATATTTTCGGAGTTTTCGCCGTCAGGATTTTTGCAGCGTTGCTTGCCATTTGTTTGTTGTTCGGCTTGGGCATGGTGGACCAAACGCTGTTTTTAAGCGGCATCGGCCGCCGCACTGTCGGCGCGGTCGTCGGCCTGCCGATGATCGTCTGCCTGTTTCTTTTACTGCGCGGCGAGGCGCGGGCGCGTGAAGAGGTCAGGAAACGCGAAGCTGCGGCGCTGACGGATTCGCTGACAGGCCTGCCCAACAGGCGCGCCCTCAAGGATCATATCGAGATGGCAACGCGGCGGGAGTCCGCTGTTCCGCATGCTCTGGTTCTCATCGAAATCGTCAATATTGCCGATGTCGCCGCCTGCGAGGGCGAAGACTGGGGCGATCTCTTCTGGCCGAGGCTGGCGCAGGAGGTCTGCGACGAGGATAACGGCCTGCTGTCAAAGGCCAATATGCCACGCAGCTTCATGTTCGGCGACACGACGCTTGCGGTCGTCATCGAGGGGGTTGCGCTGGAGAGGTCTGAGAGCACAAGGCTCATGATGCGTCTCCACGACGGGTTAAGCGCGTTTTGCCGGTCCACGGAAGCGGGTCCGGCGCCGCATCTGAAAATCGGTGCGGCTAATCTGGATATGCTCTCCCGGCAGAACGTGGCCTCTTTCCTCAGGCACCTTAGCCTGGCGCTGAAAGGAAGCGAAAATCCGGTGCAGATTTTCCCTTTTTCCTTCGCCGAGAAAGCGACACGGGACGAGGGTGTGCGGCAGATGCTGGTCAACTGGATCAAATGCGGCACCCCGCCAATATATTATCAGCCGAAATTCGAAATGCACAATCGCCGCATGATCGGCGCGGAAGCTCTTTTGCGGGCGGTCGATGCGCGCGGACAGCCGCTATCGCCCTATTATGTGCTGGAGATCGCCGAGCGGCACCGTCTGCTGGTGGAGTTCGAGTGGTCGACGATCGAAGCCGTGGTCCGCGACCTCAGCGGTCTGCGGGGTCTCGATCCGGACTTTCATCTGGCGGTGAATGTTTCCGCCTCGTCTCTTGCGACCGCACATTTCGGAGACCGGGTCGTGTCTTTCTTGAACGAGATGGCGGTTCCTGCGCATCGCCTGTCGATCGAGGTGACGGAGATGAGCAGGATACCGGCGACCGACATCGTGCAGCACAATTTCGATAGGCTGAGCGAAGCGGGCGTGCGGCTGGCGCTGGACGATTTCGGCACCGGTTATGCGGCGCTTACCCTGCTTGCGCGGTTCCCCTTCGAGGAGGTCAAGATCGATCACTGGATGACGTCCCGGCTTGGACAATCACGGTTCAGGGACGCCATCGCGCTCGCCTTCGAAAGTGCCGAGCGTTATGGCGCGAAGCTCGTGACCGAGGGCATAGAAACGGAGGAGCAGAGCAGGCTCCTCATGCAGATGGGCATCCGCTTCGGCCAGGGATATCTTTATTCGCCCGCCGTACCGCTGGAGCGGTTGCAGCCTCGCAGGGAGCGCGCCTAGCACAGCGACGGGGAAACTCAGGTTCGTCCGACTATCGTTCCGGTTTCCGCGCCACCATTGCCACGCATCACTGCGCCATCGCATCCTCATATTCGCTTGAAAGCAGCAGCCACTGCTCTTCCGCGTCCGAAAGTTTGCTGGCGGCCTCGCCGCGCTCTTTCACTTTCAGCGCGGCCTTGGCGGGTGCTTTTTCGTACAAGGCAGGGTCCGCCAGTTCGGTGTCGAGCGCCTGAATCATTTTCTCAAGCTTCGCCGTCAGGGATTCGATTTCATTGATCTTTTTCTTCAACGGGGCAAGCTGGGCGCGCTTTTCGGCATTGGCCTTGCGCTGGTCGGCTTTCGACGTCTGGTCGGCGGCGGCCTCCGTCTTTTCTTCCTTCTTTTTGCCGGAAGAAACGACGAGGTCGCGATATTCCTCCATGTCGCCTTCGAAGGTCTTCACCGTGCCGTCGGCCACCAGCCACAGGCGGTCCACGGTCGCCTCGATGAGGTGTCGGTCGTGGCTGATGAGGATGACGGCGCCGTCATAGTCGTTCAACGCCTCGATCAGCGCCCGGCGGCTGTCGATGTCGAGATGGTTCGTCGGTTCGTCGAGGATGAGCAGGTTGGGCGCGTGAAAGGCCGCAAGCCCCATCAGCAGCCGGGCCTTTTCGCCGCCGGAGAGATCCTTCGCCGCCGTCGCCATCTTTTCCGTCGCAAGGCCCATCTGCGCCACCCGCGCCCGCACCTGTGCTTCCGACGCCAGCGGCATCAGCTTGCGCACATGTTCGACCGGCGTTTGGTCCGGCACGAGATCTTCGAGTTGGTGCTGCGCGAAGAAGCCGATCTTCAGTCCGGGAGCGATGCGAAGGTCGCCCGCCTGCGGGGCAAGCCGGCCGGAGATGAATTTCGCGAAGGTCGATTTGCCGTTGCCGTTGGAACCGAGCAGAGCGATGCGGTCGTCATTGTCGATCCTGAGATTGAGCTGCTTCAGGATGGATTTGCCCGGCTCGTAACCCACGGCACCACCATTGATGGCGACGATGGGCGAGGCGGGCTGCTTTTCCGGCTCGGGGAATGTGATCGGCTGGACGTGATCCTCGATCACGGCGGCAACGGTGCCCATGCGCTCCAGCGCCTTGATACGGCTTTGGGCCTGGCGGGCCTTGGTGGCCTTGGCGCGAAAACGGTCGATGAAGCTTTGCAGGTGCTTGCGCGCGGCGTCGTTCTTGACCTTCGCCTTCATCTGCAATTCGTCGGCCTCGGCCTTCTGCCGCTCGAACTGGTCGTAACCGCCGCGATAGAAGGTCAGCTTCTTCTGGTCGAGATGCACGATGGAATTGACGGCATTGTTCAGGAGATCGCGGTCGTGGCTGATGATGATCACGGTATGCGGATAACGGCGGATGTAATCTTCCAGCCAGAGCGTGCCTTCGAGGTCGAGATAGTTGGTCGGCTCGTCGAGCAGCAGGAGATCGGGTTCGGCAAACAGCACGGAGGCAAGCGCCACGCGCATGCGCCAGCCGCCGGAGAAGGAGGAGGCGGGGCGAAGCTGCGCCTCGTGATCGAAGCCGAGACCGGCAAGAATGCTCGAGGCGCGGGCTTCCGCCGAATGCGCGTCGATATCGACGAGCCGCACCTGGATTTCGGCGATCCGGTGAGGATCGGTTGCGGTTTCCGCCTCGGAGAGAAGCGCGCTGCGTTCCTTGTCGGCGGAAAGCACGATGGAAATCAGCGATTCTTCCGTTCCCGGCGCTTCCTGCGCCACCTGGCCGATGCGCGCCAGTTTCGGGATCGTTACCGAACCGCTTTCCGCCGAAAAATCGCCGGTGATGACCCGGAACAGGGTGGATTTGCCGGCGCCGTTGCGGCCGACGAGGCCCACCTTCACGCCAGCCGGAAGCGTTACGCTGGCATGGTCGAGAAGCAGGCGCCCGGCGATGCGGGCGGAAAGATCGGTAATCGTAATCATGGCGCCGTTTTGGCCGAACTGCGTGGCCAAGGCAAGAGCGCCCGCGCCACACCGCAACAGATATGCAGCTTCAACAGCCGAGCTGCGCCAGATAGCTGCTGCGGTTATGCTGCGCGAGGTCTCGGGAGTAGCCGATGACGCAATTGCGCGTGCCGCAGCGGGCCGATAGCAAAGCGAGTTCGGCATGGCCGAAAAATTCTGCGGATGTGGCGGTGCCGTCCACCGCCGCGACGCCGATTGAAACCGTCAGATGCTCGCCATCGCCTTCACTGGTGACGAAGCGCAGCGCCTCCACGTTTTGCCGCAACCGTTCGGCAATCGCTTCTGCGGTGTTTTGCGGCACGCCGGCAAACAGAAAGGCGAATTCATTGCCACCGATGCGGGCAAGGAAATCGTCCTTCTTGATCGTCTTGCGGAAGAGTGCTGCCAGCCGCCGCAGCGCTTTGTTGCCGGCGGCGGGGCCGTATTTGCCGTTGATCTCGCGAAAATGGTCGATATTGAGCAATACGAGAGACGTGGCGGACGCCGCCTGATCTCCTGAAAAGAGGTCGCCGAGTTTCTCGAGGAAAGCTGCCCTGTTGGGAAGCGTCGTCAGGGCATCACGCAGGGAGCTTGCCTGAAGTTCGGCCCGGCGTTTCTCAACCTCGCGGATTTTCATCAGTCCCATGGAGATGAAATGCCTGAGGCTGGTCTGTTCCTCGTGAATGTCGCCCATCAATTGCGCAAGCCGTTCCGGGGCCTGCTGCTCACGGTGATCTTCCTCGGAAAGGCTGGTGACGAATGTTTCGGTGCGCTCAAGACCGGCTTCCAGCCGCGCGGAAATCTGCTTGAGCGTTTCGAAGGCCTCGCTCGCCATCTGTTCCGCCTCGATTCGGGAGAAACCGGGCAGATTGTGTCGCTGGCCGACAAGATCGATTTCGTGCTGTTGCGGCGCGTTGCCGAGAGCGAGAATATCACGTCCCATGGCCGGGTTATGTCCCGACAATACTTCATAGATCAGTTCGTAGTTGCGCGGCAGAGGCGCAATATTCATCTTGTCGATGAACTGCGCGATTTTGGTAAAGACGAGACCGTTTCTTGCATATTCGCGCTTCTTATCGCCCGCTGATGTCGTCACTTACAGCCCCAATACCGATAGATTGCTCTGATGCACCGGCAATAACCGGTTGTTGAATGTTGTTATTCTTACAAGCAACGGTTTAAAATAGACTGAATCTGCGGAAATTTTCGTCAGCATAAGGCGTAAATTTCCCTTGTCGGGGAGGTCTGTGCGTCCGAAGCTTTTTTGATCGATAGTATGACAATTCATGATTTGATTTCAGACGATGACCGTTTTTATATCGCTTAGTCGATCCTGCAGAAGAAGGTGCATCCATGACGACCTCCAGAACCTTATATTCCCTGTGCGGAAGTGATATTTCCCGGCCGTTTTCTCCCCATTGCTGGAAAACCGTGCTTTCGCTGGCGCATAAGGGGCTGGATTTCGAGGAGCGTCCCTTGCCCTTCACGGCGGTTCCCACGGTCGAGAACGGATTCTCGAAAACCGTGCCGGTCCTTCGCGATGGCGACCGGCTGGTGAGCGACAGTTTCGAAATCGCGCTTTATCTCGACGAGGCTTACCCGGAGCGGCCGTCGCTGTTTAACGGGGAGGGCGGCAAGGCGATGGCCCGTTTCGTCGAAAGCTGGTCGCAGACGGTGCTTCATCCGGCCATTGTCCGTATCGCCGTGCTCGATATCCACAACATGCTGGACGAACCGGATCGGCATTATTTCCGCGACAGCAGGACAAGGATGCTTGGCCGGCCGCTGGAGGATGTGGTGGCCAACCGCGAGGCGGAAATTGCAGCCTTTCCGGCGCTGCTGGCGCCGATCCGCCGCATGCTGAGCTTCCAGCCCTTCATCGGCGGCACATCGCCGCTATTTGCGGACTACATCGTTTTCGGCGCGCTGCAATGGGCGAGGATCACCACCGGGGCGGATCTGTTTTCTGAAAACGATCCGGTTCGGGACTGGTTCGAGGGTTGCCTCGATCTTCACGATGCGAGAGGCCGCAGTGTGACAGCGGCGTGAAATGTCTGCCGCCATTGTCGCAATGTGGTTGATCCCCCTTGTTTTCGGGACTTTGGGCGGGTAAAGACCGCCCACTTTCTCTATAAAAAGGAACGGACACATGGCGATTGAACGCACATTTTCGATGATCAAGCCAGACGCAACCAAGCGTAACCTGACTGGCGCGATCACCAAGGTATTTGAAGATAACGGCCTGCGCATCGTCGCCTCCAAGCGCGTCTGGATGAGCAAGCGCGAAGCCGAAGGCTTCTATGCCGTTCACAAAGAGCGTCCTTTCTTCGGCGAACTCGTTGAAGGCATGACCTCCGGCCCGACCGTCGTACAGGTTCTGGAAGGCGAAAACGCCATCCTCAAGAACCGCGAAATCATGGGCGCGACCAACCCGGCCCAGGCTGCTGAAGGCACCATCCGCAAGTCCTTCGCGCTTTCCATCGGCGAAAACTCCGTTCACGGTTCCGACGCTCCGGAAACCGCCGCACAGGAAATCGCCTACTGGTTCGCCGAAACCGAAATCGTCGGCTGATTCAAAATATCAACGGCTTGAATCGCCCTCTGAGGCGATTGCGTGAAGCCGCTGAAAAGACTCGATGAAACGGAGCCGAAAGGCTCCGTTTTTTTGTTCAGGATGCGGGGCAATCCTGAACCGGCCGCATGTCCACCGTGCCATCCGGTTTGAACACCTCCGGATTGGGCGTGTAGAACGGCCCGACCGTCAGCGGTTTGGCGGGAAGAAGCGACTGGTCCGTATCTGAGCGGATCGTGGTCTCTATCGTTTGCAGAAGATCGCCCTCCGGCCCTTTGATACGGATGACGACCCTGTAGGGCCGGTCCTGCTTGATGCACTCTACCGGCGGGCTTTGAACGGTGATCTTCTCGTCTGTCGGAAAAATCTTCTCCCGGGTCGTCAGTTCAGCGCCGCCGCGGGGATTTTCGAACGTTGCCTCCACCGTACTGCCGTCGCGGATGGAAGCGACGCGCTGCAAGGTCACGAGGTAGGTGGCGATTGCCACGCGGTAGTTGAAGACGAACATGCGGCCCGAAATCTTCACGACCTCGCGTGGTTCGTCGCGCTGGCAAGCGGAAAGGCCGAGCATCGCCGTGATCGCCAGCAATGGAAGGGCAATTCTGTTCATGTCCGCGCCTCCTTCTGCCGGTGATAGTGCCGGCTGGCTTTCCGCCGGTTGCCGCACACCGTCATGTCGCACCAGATCCGGCTCCGGTTCTTGCTGCGGTCGATGAATAGCCAGCCGCAATTGCCGCAAATCCGCAGCCGTTCCCGTGTGTCTGCCGCCAGCAGCGACAGGGCGGAATGGGCGGTCGCATTGCCGAGGCTTTCGGAGAGCGGAAACGACCGCAGCGCCGTGCCGCAGGCGAAGAGAAGCTCCGCTAGCCCGCCGTCATCATTGCCGCCACTGGCGATCGAAGAACGGAAATAACCGTCGATAGCCTCACGGAGTTCAAGAAGAACCGGCCGCTCTCCGGCTTCCGGCGCGGTGAGGGCGGGAAACCGGTCGCGCTCAGCACCTAGCCGTGTCGACGCCTCTGCGAATGCGACAATCTGCTCGGGTTCAGCAAAACGGTCGAGTGATTTTGTGGCGTCCGAGCGCAGGATGACGCTATTGGCGACATCAAGCGCCAATGCGCCGCCGGCGAAACGATGCTTTGTCCAGCGAAATGTCATGCCGGATATTATAACTGTCAAAACCATTTTTAACAGTTATAATATTTGTGGGAGGACGGCGCGTGGCTTATTTCCTGCAACAATTGCTGAATGCCGTGCCGGTCGCCTCGCTTTATGCGGTTCTGGCCTTCGGCTACGCGATCGCCTTTTCGGTCACGAAGCGAGCCGATGTCACCTACGGGGCGATTTTCGCATTCGCCGGCCAGACCTGCCTGCTGTTTGCCGATTTCGGCTGGAACCGGCTGTGGCTCGTTCTGCCCGCGACGCTTGCTCTTGGGGCAGGCATGGGTCTGTTCGGCGGGCTGTGGGCGGCGGCCTTCGTCGGCAGGGCGGTGATGCGGCCGCTGGCGAAGGCTTCTCCGAATGCAGTGACCGTCGCGTCCATCGGCGTGCTGATCGCGCTCACCGAAAGCGCCCGTCTGGCCGCTGGAACCCGCCAGCTCTGGCTGCCGCCGCTTTTGTCCGAGCCGGTGCGTTTCTGGGCGGATGGCAACTTCGCCGTTACGCTCACGCCGATGCAGATGTTCAACACGACAGCTTTTTGCCTGCTCGTTGTTGCAGGCTCGCTTTATCTGCGGCGTTCCAGTTTCGGCAGGCGCTGGAGGGCCGTTTCGGACGATCCGGTTGCAGCCTCGTTCTGCGGAGTGAATGCGGGCAGGGTGTTCCTCATGTCCTATTGCGCGGCGGGCCTCGTCGCTGCCATCGCCGGCGTGCTGGCCACGTTTTATTACGGCACCATGGATTTCGGAGCGGGTCTGGTGTTCGGCCTGAAGGTCGTGCTGATTTCGGCGGCGGGCGGTTATGCAAGCCCGCTCGTCTGCGCGCTGGGAGCCGCCGCCGTCGGTTTTGCCGAAACCCTGTGGGTCGGCTACGGCCCGGTCGTCTGGCGGGATGCGGCGGTTCTGGCGCTGCTGGTCGGCTGGCTGATCGTCATGCGCAGCAGGGTGGAGCCGCCTTGATACGAAGCTTCACCGCCACTTGTCCCTGGCGGTGTCGTCGGTTGCCTTTGCCGCAACCCAGTCACCCGTTGTCCCATCCTTGCCGTGTTCCTTCTTCCAGAATGGGGCGGACGTCTTGAGATAGTCCATCACGAAATTTGCGCCGTCGAAGGCGGCCTGCCGGTGGCGTGCGGCGGCAATGACGAGGACGATGTTCTCGCCGGTGGCGATCTTGCCGTGGCGGTGGATGGCGGTGAGGCCGAGAAGGCCGAAACGTTCGATGGCGAGTTCGGCGATGCGGGTCATTTCCGCCTCCGCCATGCCGGGATAATGTTCGAGTTCCAGCGCCGCCAGCGTTCCACCGTCGTCGCGGCAAAGGCCGGTGAAGGCCACCACCGCGCCTATGCTCTTGTCGCCTTCCGTCAGCCGGCGGGTTTCTTCCGCAGCGTCGAAATCCTGTGGCTGCACGCGGATTGTCGGCTTGACGGCTGACTGCATCCGCTCATCCCCCCGTCATCGGCGGGAAGATGCCGATCTCGCGCGCGCCGGCGATGCTTTCGTCATGCTCGATGTGTTCCTGATTGACGGCAACGCGGATCACATCCGGAAATTCGAAGGCAGCTTCGTAGTTTTCACCAAGGGTCGAGAGATAGGCGATCAGCTCGCCGGCGGTGGTAACGGAGGAGGGAATGTCCAGCTCCTCCTCGGCCGTGCCGATCTTTTCGCGAACCCAGGCGAAATAAACGATCCGTGCCATCACTCTTCGTCCACGATGTGCTTGAGACCCGCCTTGAAGTAATCGTAACCGGTATACATCGTCAGCGCTGCGGCGAGCCAGAGAAGCGTGATCCCCATCTCGGTCGTGTAGGGCAGAACCTTGTCGCCCGCAGGACCCGCGAGAAGAAAGGCGATGGCGACCATCTGGATGGTGGTCTTCCACTTGGCGATGCGGGTGACGGGAACGCTGACCTTCAGCGCCGCCAGATATTCACGCAGGCCCGAGACCAGAATTTCGCGGCAGAGAATGGTGATGGCGGCCCAGAGCGACCAGCCGGCAATCGTACCGTCAGCCGCCATCAGCAGCAGCACAGAGGCGACCAGCAGCTTGTCGGCGATCGGGTCCAGCATGCGGCCGATATTGGAGGTCTGGTTCCAGATGCGGGCCAGATAGCCGTCGAGAAAATCGGTCAGCGACGCGACGATGAACAGCCAGAGCGCCGTCCAGCGCGCGAAATCCGAGCTTTCCAGCTTCCCCTCGACGTAAAAACACAGAACGATGACGGGAACCGCCAGAATGCGGGCATAGGTGAGGAGATTGGGGATGCTGTATGCGCGCGAAGCCATGGGAAACCTGTCAATCGAAGATAAACCTTGATGCCGTCCCTGAGGGGTAGCGTCAACACGTGATTATGTTTTTTTAGCAGTTCGTCACGACAGCGCGGCGTCAATCGCCACCACTCTCGTGGAAGTGATTGTAGATTTGCCGCGCCACCGCCTCGGAAATGCCGGTGACCGCCATCAGATCGTTGAGACCGGCGCGGGAAACCGCTTTCGCCGTGCCGAAATGCTGCAGCAGGGAGCGCTTCCGTCCGGGACCGATCCCCGAGATTTCATCCAGCGGATTGCGCACCATTTCCTTCTTGCGCCGCGCCCGGTGTGAGCCGATGGCGAAACGGTGGGCCTCGTCGCGCATGCGCTGTATGAAATACAGCACGGGATCGCGCGGCGGCAGGGAAAAATCGCTGCGGCCATCCGCGAAGAAACGCTCGCGGCCCGCCTCGCGGTCCACACCCTTGGCGACACCGATGGCGATTACGCTGTCGCGAATGTCGAGTTCGTCCAGAATGGCGCGCACAGCCGTCATCTGGCCCTGTCCGCCGTCGATCAGGATCACGTCCGGCCAGGCGGGGAAGGGCATGTCGGCGGCTTCCTCCGGGGTCGGTGTCAGCGTCTGCCCGCGGTCCGGCTTGCCCTCTTCTTTCAGCAGGCGCGAGAAGCGGCGGGTCATCACCTCACGCATCATGCCGAAGTCGTCACCCGGGGTGATGTCGGTCGATTTGATGTTGAACTTGCGGTACTGGTTTTTGACGAAGCCTTCCGGCCCCGCCACCACCATGCCGCCCACGGCATTGGTGCCCATGATATGCGAGTTGTCGTAAATCTCGATCCTTCGCGGCACAAAGGGAAGGCCAAAGGTTTCCGCAAAACCCTTCAGCAACCGCGCCTGCGAAGATGTTTCCGCCAGCTTGCGTCCATGCGCCTCGCGCGCATTGGCAAGAACATGGTCGGTAATATCCTTCTTCTCGCCGCGCTGCGGCACGCTGATCGTGACCTTGTGCCCGGTTTTTTCGCCAAGGGCGGCGGCCAGCAGTTCCTCTTCTTCCACCGTTTCGGAAAGCAGGATTTGCTTCGGCACCGGCTTGTCGTCGTAAAACTGTGCAAGGAACGCATTGAGGATTTCCGAGCCGGGCAGCGACGGGTCAGCCTTCGGGAAATAGGCGCGGTTGCCCCAGTTCTGGCCGGTGCGGAAAAAGAATACCTGAATGCAGGATATGCCACCCTCGTGGTGGATGGCGAAAACGTCCGCCTCCTCGATGCCGGCGGGGTTGATGCCCTGATGACTCTGGACGTGCGACAGTGCCGCCAGCCGGTCGCGATAGACCGCAGCGCGTTCGAAATCGAGATCCTCGGCTGCCTCGTTCATCTGTCGCGCGATTGCGGTCTTGACGCTCTGGCTTTTGCCGGACAGGAAGTCCTTGGCTTCCTTGACGAGTTCCGCATACCCCTGATCGCTGACCTCATGCGTGCAGGGGCCGGAACAGCGCTTGATCTGATAGAGAAGACAGGGACGTGTGCGGGTTTCGAAAACGCTGTCGGTGCAGGTGCGGATCAAAAACGCGCGCTGCAGCGAATTGATCGTGCGTCCCACGGCCCCGGCGGAGGCGAATGGTCCGAAATAATCACCCTTGCGCGCCCGCGCACCACGATGTTTGAAAATCGCCGGCGCACGATTGTCGGCGGTGATGAAAATATACGGAAACGATTTGTCGTCACGCAAAAGCACATTAAAGCGCGGCCGCAAGCGCTTGATGAGATTAGCTTCCAGGAGAAGCGCCTCGGTCTCCGTGCGGGTGGTGACGAATTCCATATGGGCGGTCAGCCGCACCATCTGGGCGATGCGGTTGGAATGCACGCGGCCCTGCGCATAATTGCCGACACGCTTCTTCAGCGAGCGCGCCTTGCCGACATAAAGAACGTCGTTCGCCTCGTTGAACATGCGGTAGACACCTGGCGAGTTCGGCAGGTGTTTGACGAATTCGCCGATCAGATCCATGCCCTTCAGGCCGGATTCGTTTTTCCAGCCGGCATTCCAGTCCATGCCGACAACGTCGCGCGGGGCCTCGACCGCATCCGTTACGGCAAGGCTTGCATCGTCGTCCTCGTCATCGGTTTCATCGAAGAGAATACCGCCGTCAGGCAGCTTCTTTCCGTTCATTCAGGTATCTCCGCCACGTCAGGGGTTTCCCAGCCAAGATGCTGGCCGCCATCGAGCGCGATCATTTGTCCGGTGATCGACGGCGTGTCGAAAAGAAAGCGAATCGTCCGCCCGAACTCGTCCGGGGCAGGACCACGCTTTAATATAAGGCCGTCGATCTGCGCCTGAAAGTCCTCGGGCGTCTGTCTTTCGCTTTTGAAGGAAGGGCCGGGCCCGATGGCGTTAACGCGGACGCGCGGCGCAAAACTCTGCGCCATCGTCCGCGTGGCCGTCCAGAGGGCGGCTTTTGAAAGCGTGTAGGAATAAAACCGCGGCGTGAGCGCAAGCACGCGCTGATCGATGATGTTGACGATCAGCCCGGATTTATCCCGAGGCAATTGCTGGACGAAAGCGGCCGCAATGAGGGAAGGGGCCCGCACATGCACGGAAAAATGCGCATCGAACACCGCCGGATCGGGCGAATCGGCCGAATCATCCAGAAAAACGGACGCATTGTTGACGACGACGCCGATGGGGCCGAGTGCCGAAGATGCCTGTTCGACAAGCGCCATCGTCGGCGACGATTGTGTCAGATCCGCCTGAACGGCAACGGCTTTGCCGCCTTTTTGCCTTATTTCATTAGCGAATTCCTCGGCTTGCGCCATCGAGGCATTGGCGTGGACGGCGATCGCAAAGCCATGGGAGGCCAAATCCGTAGCGATCGCCCGTCCAAGCCGGCGGGCGGCACCCGTTATCAAGACTGTCTTCGGTATATTTTCTTTCACAGCGGACCTGCATTTGCTCATACACGCCCTATTTGCTGGATATAATCGCAAATCGCAAGCTGTCCGTTGCCGGTAAAAGAATTGTGTTGGTTTTTACTCGTAATGTAATTTCGATTTAATTTGAATATAACTAAGTTTAAATTCGATCTATTGGAAATTAAGTTTCCGGTATGGTTAATAAAACCCTTGTGGCAATTAGGCAACGTCTAATTCTAGTCACGTCTCTGCCCCAAACAATTCACATTTTGGCTCTTTGATCTCCGCATTCTCCCATCAAATTCAGTTTCCAGAGGGGCGATTAACCCGACGAATTTACCGCGTCTAAAAACAATGTTTTGAGTACGGCGCGGTCCTGAAAGGAGAATAACATGCGTATTTTCGTAGCAACCATTATGGCTTCGACCATGGCAGCCGCCGGCTTTTCGGCTGCTCACGCCGCTGACGCCGTAAACGAAGTGCCGCAGGCACCGGTGTCCTACGACCAGCCCGCACCGGTCAAGGATTGGTCCGGCGCTTACCTCGGTGGTACGGTCAACTATGACTGGGGCCGTTTCAGCTCCAGCAACGACGGTCGTGACGCCAAGGGCGCTGGCGGCGGTCTCTACGGCGGTTACAACTGGCAGAACGGCCAGATCGTTTACGGTGCCGAAGCCGACGTCAACCTCGGCCGCGAGCGCGGTTCCGCCGGTACGGTTGCCGGCAACGCCATCGAAGGCAAGCAGGGCGTCAACGGCTCTCTGCGTGGCCGCGTCGGTTACGACATGAACCCGTTCCTGCTCTACGGTACGGCTGGTCTTGCTGTCTCCGACAACAAGGTAAGTGACGCGACCTCCAAGGACAGCGCCACCGCCCTCGGCTACACCGTCGGTGCCGGCGTTGAAGCCATGGTGACCGACAACATCACAGCCCGTCTGGAATATCGCTACAGCGACTACCAGAAGAAGGACTACGGTCTCGACTCCGGCGCGTTCTCGCGTGGTTTCGACGATCATTCCGTCAAGGCCGGTATCGGCGTAAAGTTCTGATCCTTCGGATCAGTAAAAGAAAAGCCGGGGTTTGCGCCCCGGCTTTTTTTGTTTTTGCGGTATGAGACCAGAATAAATGCCCGGCGATCAGGCCGGGCATCGGTCTCGCATTCGCGTCAGGCAGCGGCCTTCATTTCCGTATAGGCTTCGAAACGTTTGCCGAATGTCTCCGGCCACCCTGCCAGCGCCTCGTGGCCCTCTGCCCATTCGCCCGCAAAACGCAGATCGAGATAACCGATCAGGGCGGCAAGGGCGAAATGGCCGCCATGCAGCTTCTTGCCGGTTTTCGGCAGGTTGGCGTTCAGATGATCGAGGCCCTTCACTACCTTTTTCCACTGCTTGTCGATCCACGGCTGGTGGACCTTGTCTTCCGGGCGGGTACGGCGCTCGTAGACGATGGCCAGCAGGCAATCCATGATGCCGTCGCACAGCGCCTCCAGAATTTCCACTTCCGTGCGCTTGCCGTTCTTTTTCGGGTAGAGCTTGCCGCCCGAAAGGCGGTCGAGATAGTGCATGATCGCCACGCTGTCATAGACCGAGCTGCCATCGTCCAACAGCAGGACCGGAATTTTGCCGAGCGGGTTGTTGTCGATCAGCGTTGCGGGTTCGGCATTGGTGTCGACGACCACATTGGTAATGTCGATGCCGAGATGGCGGGCAGCCATGCGCACCTTGGCGGAGTAGGGGGAGGTGACGGAATAAAGCAGTTCCATTGTCGGGTCCTGACGTGTGTTGGCGTGTGGGGTTAGCGAATGGGAACGATTTCGGTAGCGCTGGCGCGGCAGCCCTTGCGGTCAAGCTCGGGGCAGTCGCGGAATGTCATGTCCTTGTTGAGGCAGATGCGAACCTCCTCGAGACGTTTTCCGTCGCAGCTGATCGAGATCCCGCGTTTCGACATGCCGGGATTGGCGTCGGTAAAGGCGGTTTCGATGGCGTCGGCAGACAGGGGCGCACCTTGCGCGCCCGAGGCAATCTTCTCCGGCAGTCTGACCGCTTCGAAGGCTGCCCGCGTCGCCGAGAAATAATCCTTCTGCGAAAGGCCGGAGCAGGAACCGTGTTTGCGCCACTGATGGCCGATCAGGCCCATGGAAGGCATGATGTCGAACATCGCGCGGCCGATCGCGTCGGGCACGCGGTCCGGTTCGCCGCTCGTGCAGAATTCGGGATAGCCGTTTTCGTTTTGCGGCCAAAGCCCGTGCACGACGAAACCGTAACGCCGGTCGCTGCCGCATTGCTGGCGATTGCCGGAGCCTTCGGAACTGGCGCAAAACGCCGGCGACCAAGACAGCGAGAACACATAAAAATCGAACCCCGTGCCACGCGACACCGGATCTTTGCGCGCGTCGCGCCGGGGCGTGCCTGGCTGCGAATTGTCCGCCCGGGAATTGCCGGCGGGTTGCTGTTGGGATTGCGTCGGCCGGTCGGTGGCGGAACCGGTCGGAGCCGGATTTTCCTGCGCAAACCACAGAGCCGCAAGCGACAGAAGACCCAAGGCGATGAAACCGGCATAACGCTTCATTCCGTGCACGTTCTCCGGAGAATGGACGACCTCATATTCGCCGGCAGGCGACGACACGGTCTTACATCAACTTGTGAACGGGGCAAACGTTGTTTCGTGCAGCCCGCCCAACCTTGTCCATAATCTATAATCTATTCAGCCGCCCATCTGTGCGATGCGCCGCGCCATCCAGTTGACGTAACTGGTGCGCGTCATTTTGCGTCTGGTAGATTCCCTGTCGATAAAATCAAGAACGTCAGCGTCAAGCATCATGTTGGCACGCACGGGCTTTCCCGCGGGACGAATGAGCGGCACGCTCGTCAACATGCTGCCGGCAGGCACGGGCACCTCTTCGAGGGCGCTGGGTTCCGCC
Organism: Rhizobium sp. GR12; assembly: GCF_036596185.1. NCBI lineage: Bacteria > Pseudomonadati > Pseudomonadota > Alphaproteobacteria > Hyphomicrobiales > Rhizobiaceae > Rhizobium > Rhizobium sp. GR12. The sequence continues at coordinate 84,461 of NZ_JASXTH010000005.1, forward strand.
AATGGCGCATTGTCCCGTTCCATCTCAAGCGCGTAGTCCCTTAAGGCTTCTTCGGCGTTGAGAATTGCTTCGTCTATGGTTTCACCCATGGCGACGACACCGTCCATATCCGGAAAGACCACGCCGTAAGCGCCTTTCTCGCCGTCTATAAGTGCGGGATATCTGACAGTCATTTTGCGATTCCATATGTCGTTGAACAGTGGCAATTCAAGATAGGGCGTCAAGCGGCCCACCCCGCCTTCTTCGCAATGGAACCGGCAACGCCGGAACTGAGTTTGCGATGCCTTGGCACTTGCACAAAACCCTTCTCCGGGTGGAGGTAGATATCGTGAGCGGCTCCGTGCCGGTCGAAGGCCCAACCTTCGTCTTTCAGCCGTTTGATAATTTTAGCAGCGTTTGTTTCCATCGCAGTTCCGCTGTGCATATATTTGCACCGGCAATCAGAAAGTCAATTTATATCGTGCATATATTTGCACGATTACAGCCTTGTGAACGTCAGTTACCAACCGCACGGGACACCAGCGACAGATAACGGGCAATTTTTTGTGAAAAGGTTGAAAGCTTCGCCGCATAACGAATAGAGTCGGCCGAATCTTCTGCGGGAGCGGAAATCGGGTTGGGGTGAAGCCGGAGGAAATTGGCGGGCATGACCGCATGACATTGAAGAAATACATCTGGCCCGTCATTGGTGTGGCGACGATCGGTTTTTCGGCCTGGTTGCTCTATCATGAGCTGCGAGGGCTTTCACTCGATGATCTCTGGGAAAGTCTGACGGCCATCCGCGCGCGCGACTGGATGTGTTCCGGCCTGTCGACGCTTGTGGCCTATGCCGCCCTTGCCGGTTACGACCGCATTGCTCTCCAGCATCTCGGCCGCAAGGTGAACTGGTTCTTCATCACGCTCACCTCCTTCACCACCTATGCACTTTCCCACAATGTCGGCGCATCCGTATTCTCCGGTGCCGTGGTGCGATACCGGGCCTATACGTCCAAGGGGTTGAGTGCTGCCGAAGTCGGCGTGCTCGTAGGCCTTTGTTCCTTCACCTTCATCATCGGAACGATCATGCTGATCGGTCTGGTGCTGCTTTACGAACCTGACATTACCGAGCGCTTCACCGGCATCCTGCCCGTGGAGGCCTCGACGACCACCGGCATCCTGTTGCTCGTCATTGTCGGACTTTACGTGCTCGGCAGCTTGCTGAAGCTGAGACCGCTGAAAATCCGCTCGTTTTTCCTGCCCTATCCCGTGCCGAAACTGGTGGCGCAGCAGCTGGTCATCGGTCCGATCGAGCTGATCGGGGCGGCGGGCATCATCTATTTTGCGCTGCCGGAAGCGGGAAATCCGGGCTTCATGATCATTCTCGGGATTTTCCTGATTTCCTTTTCAGCGGCGCTGATCTCGCACGCGCCGGGCGGCCTCGGCGTGCTGGAACTGGTCTTCGTCACCGGCCTGCCGGATATGAACCCGGCTGACGTCATTGCGGCGCTTTTGGTTTTCCGGCTGTTCTACCTCATCATTCCGTTCATCATCGCCCTGTTCGTGATCCTGTTTTTCGAACGATCACAGCTGACGCAGGCGCAGAAGCGGGAAGGGTTGAGGTAACCCCTCAATCCTCTTCCGGCTTTTCCTCGCCGCGCAGCCAGAAGGCGCGGTGCGAGGCGTATCTGTCCTGCGCCATCACGGTCTTCAGGAACGGCAGCAGCGTGTGCAGCTCGTCCTTCAGCGTATAGGGCGGGTTGACGACGATGAGGCCGGAGCCGCTCAGGCCCTCGAGCCGGTCGCTTTTGACGGAAAGCTCCACACATAGCATTTTCGGAATGTCGAAAGATTGCAGCCGCTCGTGGAAGTCCCTGATCGGTGCGCCTTTTTTCAGCGGATACCACAGGCAATAGGTGCCGGTGGAGAAACGCCGATAGGCCTTGTTCAGGCCATCGGCCAGGCGCTGATATTCGTTTTCAAGCTCGAAAGGCGGATCGACGAGGATGAGGCCGCGCTTTTCCTTCGGCGGCAGATGCGCACCGAGCGACAGCCAGCCGTCCAGCTCTGTCACGCGGGCCTGAAAATCGCCCTCGAACAACCGCGACAAGGCGCGTGCGTCGTCCGGATGCAGTTCCATGGCCGAAAGCCGGTCCTGCGGGCGGAACAGCATGCGCGCGACTTTCGGCGAGCCGGGGTAGAATTGCATGCCGCCATGCGGGTTAAGCTCTCTGACGACGGAAAGATAGGGTTCCAGCAATTCGGCGATGGGGGCCGGCAGATCGGCATCCATCAGCTTGCCGATGCCGGTCTGCCATTCGCCGGTCTTCTGGGCCTCTTCCGAGGACAGGTCGTAAAGCCCGATACCGGCATGGGTGTCCAGCATGCGAAACGCCTTGTCCTTGTTTTGCAGGTAGCGGACGAGGCGGGCGAGAACGGCGTGTTTGAGAACATCCGCGAAATTGCCTGCGTGGTAGATGTGGCGATAGTTCATGGATGTGTCTCGCTTGCCGATGGTGATGATGAATATTCTTGATGGACGTCACTTCGGCCTTTTTGCCGCATCGATGATGCAATATAGAAAAGACATGAACGTTGCGACCCCGATTTCCGCTAAAAACGCCACCCCGAAGGCCGAAGGTGCCACGCGCACCGGCCATACGGTCTGTCCGCACGACTGTCCGAGCGCCTGCGCGCTGGAAGTCGACATCAATGCCGATGGCCGTATCGGCCGCGTGCGCGGCGCCAATGCCAATACATACACCGCCGGCGTCATCTGCGCCAAGGTGGCGCGTTACTCCGAGCGCATCTATCATCCCGGCCGTCTTTTGACCCCGAAGCGCCGCAAGGGCGCGAAGGGTGCCGGCGACTGGCAGGAGGTTTCCTGGGAGGCGGCGCTCGACGAAGTCGCCGACGCTTTCGTCAAGGCGGAAGCCCGGCACGGCGCGGAGGCCATCTGGCCGTATTTCTACGCCGGAACCATGGGGCAGGTGCAGCGCGATTCCATCGAGCGTCTGCGCCATGCCAGGAAATATTCCGGCTTTTTCGGATCGATCTGCACAAACATGGCCTGGACGGGTTATGTGATGGGCACGGGCGCGCTGCGAGGTCCCGATCCGCGCGAGATCGCCAGGGCCGACGTCGTCGTCATCTGGGGCACCAATGCGGTTGCCACTCAGGTCAATGTCATGACCCATGCGGTCAAGGCCCGCAAGGAACGCGGCGCGAAGATCGTCGTCGTTGATATCTATGACAATCCGACCATGAAACAGGCCGATATGCGCATCGTCCTGCGTCCCGGCACCGATGCGGCGCTCGCCTGCGCCATCATGCACATTGCCTTCCGCGATGGTTATGCCGACCGCGATTACATGGCGCGCTTCGCTGACGATCCGGCGGGACTTGAAGAGCATCTGAAATCGAAGACGCCGCAATGGGCGTCCGAAATCACCGGTCTTTCCGTGGAGGAAATCGAGGATTTCGCAAGGCTCGTGGGCACGACGAAAAAGACGTTCTTCCGGCTGGGTTACGGTTTTGCCCGCCAGCGCAACGGCGCGGTCGCCATGCATGCCGCCCTTTCGATCGCCACCGTTCTTGGCTCCTGGCAATATGAAGGCGGCGGTGCCTTCCACAATAACGGCGATATCTTCCGGCTCAACAAGGCGGAACTGATGGGCACAGCCTATGCCGACCCCAACGTGCGCCAGCTCGACCAGTCGCAGATCGGCCGCGTGCTGACGGGGGATGCGGAAGCGCTGCGCCACGGCGGGCCGGTGACGGCGCTGCTCATCCAGAACACCAACCCCGTCAATGTCGCACCCGAGCAGCGGCTGGTGAAACAGGGTTTCCTGCGCGACGATCTTTTTGTTGCCGTGCATGAGCAATTCATGACGGAGACGGCCGAGTTGGCCGATATCGTGCTGCCGGCCACCATGTTCCTTGAACATGACGATGTCTACCGCGCCGGTGGCCAGAACCACATTCTGCTTGGCCCCAAGCTGGTGGAGCCGCCGGAAACCGTGCGCACCAATCTCTTCGTCATAGAAGAACTGGCGAAACGTCTTGGTATCGACCATATGCCGGGCTTCGGTCTTTCAGCCCGCGAACATGTCGATCATATGCTGAAAGTCAGCGGCTGGGGCGATTTCGATACGTTGGCGGAAGAAAAATGGATCGATGCGCAGCCCTCTTTCGAGGTGGCGCATTATCTCGAAGGCTTTGGTTATGGTGACGGAAAATTCCGTTTCAGCCCCGAATGGGCGACAGGGCCGTCTCCAAACAGACCGCCGAAAAACATCGGCGTGATGGGACCGGTTGCGCAATTTCCGAAATTCCCGGATCAGGTAGATGTCATCGAAACCGCCGACGGAGAGCATCCTTTCCGACTGGCGACATCGCCAGCGCGCAACTTCCTCAACTCCACCTTCGCGGAAACGAAAACCTCCGTGCAGAAGGAAGGCCGTCCGGAATTGATGATCTGTCCCGAGGACGCCACCCGCAACGGTATCGCCGATGGCGACATCGTGCGCATTGGCAATGGCCGTGGCGAAGTGCGCCTCCATGCCAAAATCGTGGAGGGCGCCAGGCCCGGCGTGCTGATCGCCGAGGGACTGTGGCCCAACAAGGCGCATCTGGATGGCGAGGGCATCAATGTGCTGACCGGTGCCGATGCCGTCGCCCCCTATGGCGGCGCGGCTTTCCACGACAACAAGGTGTGGCTCTGCCGTCACGATGAAGCCTGAAAGGGTTGATATTGCACCGCAACAAGGGCAGGCTGAAAGCTTCCGCGACAGGCAAGGGAATATCCGGTGACACAGACGCAAGTGAAAGACCTTCCTGCCGACATTGACGCCGGCAGGGTCCTGTTGGTGGAAAAAGAAACGGTGTGGAAGGGCTTCGTGCATATGCAGAAGCTCGTTTTCGACCAGCGCATGCCGGATGGCAAGACGATCCGTATCGTGCGGGAAGTCCATGATCACGGCAGCGCCGCCGCCATCCTGCTTTACGATGTAAAACGCGACAGCGTGGTGATGGTGCGCCAGTTTCGCCCCGCCGCCTTCGTGAACGGCGATCCAAGCTTCATGATCGAGGTGCCGGCGGGACTTCTCGATGACGACAACGCGGCCGATGCCATTCGCCGCGAGGCAATGGAAGAATCCGGCTACGCGGTCGAAAAGGTCGAATATCTGTTCGACATGTACGCCAGCCCCGGCACGCTCACGGAAAAAGTCAGCCTCTTCGTCGCCCGCATCGATCTCGACGTGCAGGCGGGAAGCGGCGGCGGGCTGGAAACCGAAGGCGAGGATCTGGAGGTTCTTACCTATGGCCTCGACGAAGCCTTTGCGATGATCGCGTCTGGCGAAATCACCGATTCCAAGACGATCATTCTGCTGCAATGGGCGATGTTGAACCGGGCGCGGCTCTGAACGTTCACGGTAACGCGTTATACGAAGGCGACGTTTTCCAGCTTTGCTGCCGCCGCAAGCTTTCTGTCATGTGTTGCGAGAGGCGCATTTTGCGAAACCGCGAGCGCCAGATAGGCGGCGTCATACGCGGAGAGGGAGTGTTTTTGCGCCAGGCGGATGATCGACACATGGTCGGCGCTTGACGATAGCGTGAGCGGCAGGCTCGCAAACCGCATGAGAATGACAAATACCTCGTCTGGGGTAATACGCTTGCGACGTTCGGCCGAAAGCAGGATGTTGCGCAACTCGTGTGACAGAAGATCCGGCGCGAAAGCATCTTGCGTTTCCAGCCGCGACAGTGCTTCGTCGGCAACTGCACCATCTTCGTCAGGCAGGAACCATGCCGCGACAACCGATGCGTCCACGACGAAAGCCATTATTTGCGGCCTTCGTCTTTCCACGCCTTTATCTCATGCGCAGTCGTCTTTTCCCGCTGAGACCGTTCTGTCCGCATTGCGGAGATGAGTTGCCGACGCGATTGAGGATCGCTCGCCCTGACGAGACGCGCCACAGCTTCGTTTCCACGCGCGATAACGACCTCTTCACCCGCCTCCACCCTGACAAGAAGCTCCGAGAGGTGCGTTTTGGCTTCTCCGACTTTGATTGTTATTGTCATGGAGCGATAACCTCATCCACATATCATAGCGATAATAGGCGTGCTGTGAGGGTTGGTCAATGACTTGGCCAAGTTCGCCACGTCGATGCATCTTTCGGCTGGCGGTTGGTTCAGAACCGGCCTTTGACACCAGCCCCGATGAAAATCGCCTGCAAGTCGCCACCACCGGCATTTTTTTCCGATGAAAGGTTCCCGGCGCCTGCGCCGCTATAGTGGGTGTCTCCACGCCCGAGGCCGGTATATTCGTAGGAGCCGTCGAGATAGATCGAGGCGTTCTCTGTCAGGTCATAGGCAACGCCCGCCTTTACACCGAACATGCCGGCAACGTCGAATTTATCGGTGAAGCGCATTTCGCGCAGCCAGTGGTCGTCCGTCGCCTTGCCATAGACCATCGCGCCGCCTTCAAGGCCGGCATTGAGCGACCAGTTGCCGAACCTCTGGCCGCCGGTTAGATTGCCGTAGAAAACCGGGATTTGCTGACGGTAGGTGATCCCATTGAGATCATCCTTGAATTTACCTGCGAAATCACGGGGGGAGAAAATGCTGTAGACGGCATTGCCGCCATAGGCAGACCATTGCACATCCGTGTAGCGGAAGCCGACGCCGGCGCTGAGATATTGCTGCGGGTCGTCCAGCAGCATGCGATTGAGTTCGAGACTTCCCGAAAAATAATGGTCGAGCCTGGTATCGTCATGCTGGGAGCGATCGCTCCAGCCGTTCTTGGAGCCGTCTTTATAGAACGGCCACTGCCAGTCGTAATCTGTCATGTAGCCATCGCCTTCGAAGCCGACACGGCCTTCTGCCTTCACCCGCCAGCCGGGCGCAAGCTCAAGCCCGAGCGAGCCGCGTAGCGCCATGGCGTTCTTCGTTTCCCATTCGAGTTCGCTTATTTTGCGATTGCCGATATGGACAGTTTCGGTCGCTCTGAGATTGAGAACACCAGCATCCAGCGACGCGGTGATGCCACCTTGTTCGGCGGCGAGCGGCAGGCTGCTGCTCATCAGCAAAAGGGTCGCCAGTGGCAGGCAATATCTCGAAAATAGCATAATCACTCCTGAATGACCGGAGGGCCTGAAACGCTGGGCCGTTGTGGGCATTAGAGACGATTATGGTAAATGATCGGTTTATTTTCCGGAAAATACCACTTTAAGTATTTTTTTACTTTAGTGTATTCTTTATCAGCAGGCGGAAATCAAGCTGCAATACTCATATTTACTTGCTGCGCCATTGGAGACGGTCTTGCCACCTTCCATCCGCACCTTGCCTTCCGCAAGCTGCTTGAGGGCCAGCGGATAGAGCTGGTGTTCGACGGTGAGTATCCGTGCCGCCAGCGTCTCGGCCGTGTCGTCGGAAAGAACCGGCACCGCGCCTTGAGCGATCGTCGGGCCTTCGTCCATGCCTTCGGTGACGAAATGCACGGTGCAGCCGGAAATCTTCATGCCGCTGTCGATGGCGCGCTGGTGGGTGTGCAGGCCAGGGAAAAGCGGTAGCAGGGAAGGGTGGATATTGATGATGCGGCCTTCATAGGGGGCGATGAAATCCCCTGATATCAACCGCATGTAACCAGCAAGGCAGATGATATCAGGCGCAATCTCGCCAAGTGCCGCGAGTATCGCGCCCTCATGCTCGGCCTTGCTGGCATAGGTCTTGCGCTCGAAGGCCAGTGTGGGAATACCGAAGTCCCGCGCCTTTTCCAGTCCGCCCGCTGACGCCTTGTCCGAGATCACGCAGGCGATTTCAGCGGGAAAATCCGCCGCCTGACAGGCCTTGGCCAGCGACACCATGTTGGAGCCGCCGCCGGAAATGAAAACGACGACGCGTTTGCGGCCAGACGGGAGGGCGGCGCTCATCATAGGCCGAGAGCGCCCTTGTAGATCGTGCCGTGCGCGCCCTCTTCGCGGGCGACCATGCGGCCGAGCGGGAAAACGGTCTCGCCTTCCGCCGTCAGGGCGTCGGTGACCTTCTCGGCATTTTCAGCCGAAACGACCACGATCATGCCGACGCCGCAATTGAAGGTGCGCAGCATTTCTTTGGCTTCGACGCCGCCCGTTTTTGCAAGCCACGAGAAGACGGCCGGAACCTTGATCGCGTCGAGATCGATCTCGGCGGCGAGATGCTTGGGCAGAACGCGCGGAATGTTTTCCGGGAAGCCGCCGCCGGTAATATGCGCCAGCGCCTTCAGCGCGCCGGTCTCGCGGATCGCCTTCAAAAGCGGCTTCACATAGATGCGGGTCGGCGTCAGCAGCGCTTCGCCGAGCTTCTTGCCATCGGCGAAGGGGGCAGGGGCGTCCCAGTCGAGACCGGAGACTGACACGATCTTGCGCACCAGCGAGAAGCCGTTGGAATGAACGCCGGAGGAAGAAAGTCCGAGAATGACGTCGCCTTCGGAAATATCGCCGGCCGGCAGAAGCTGGCCACGTTCGGCAGCACCCACGGCAAAGCCCGCGAGATCGTAGTCACCATCGGAATACATGCCGGGCATTTCGGCGGTCTCGCCGCCGATCAGCGCGCAGCCGGATTCGCGGCAACCGGCGGCAATGCCGGAAACGATGGCGGCACCCTGGTCGGGGTCCAGCCTGCCGGTTGCGAAATAATCGAGGAAGAACAGCGGTTCGGCACCCTGCACGACGAGATCGTTGACACACATGGCGACGAGATCGATGCCGACGGTGTCATGGAAATTCGCGTCGATGGCGATCTTCAGCTTGGTGCCGACGCCGTCATTGGCGGCCACCAGAACCGGATCGATGAAGCCGGCCGCTTTCAGATCGAACAGGCCGCCGAAGCCGCCGATTTCACCGTCCGCGCCGGGACGCCGCGTCGAGCGCACCGCCGGTTTGATCTTTTCGACCATCAGGTTGCCGGCGTCGATATCCACACCCGCATCACTATAGGTAAGACCGTTCTTGCCCGACTGGCTCATGGCTCTCGTCTCCGCTGGTTCCTTTGGCGTCGCCATTCGCACGGGACGGGGCCTTATGCAAGGGTTTGAGTGGCAAAAGCTCCGGTTTTTAACGGCTTTGCGACGGTTTGACGTTTTGTGTGCCTATGGCCTCTCGACGGCGATATGCGCAGCGTAGACTTGAAAACCCGTCGTCGTTGCGCCGACCCGATACCTGTGCTGTCGATCACTGCCGGCCGCCGGTCTTGACCATGTGCATACGCGCATCCTATTTCCATGATGGGCGATGACGGCACGGCGATAAAAGGATAAACGGATGCAACCCCATGTAAGCGGTATGAACCTGCGCCGGCAGGTGTTTTTCTGGATCGGCGTGCTTGTCGTCTTTGTCCTTTTTCTGATGGTCTTCAGCTCCATTCTCCTGCCTTTTGTGGCGGGCATGGCGCTTGCCTATTTTCTGGATCCGGTGGCCGACTGGCTGGAGCGGCGCGGCCTTAACCGGTTGATGGCGACCGTCGTCATCCTCGTCTCCTTCGTGTTGATCTTCGCGCTGTCGCTCATCATCATCATTCCGCTGATCGCCGCCCAGGCCTCGGAATTCATCACGCGCGTCCCGCAATATATCTCGTCGTTGCAGCAGCTGATCGCCGGCGCGGACACCAATCTTTTGCCGGACTGGGTGAGCAACCAGATCGATGCCGTGAAGGAGAATTTTTCCAAGCTCTTGACCGAAGGCGCCGGTTTCATCGGCACATTGCTGGCGCAGATATGGAATTCCGGCAAATCGCTGATCGATGTCATGTCGCTTTTGGTCGTCACGCCCGTCGTCGCCTTCTACCTGCTGCTCGACTGGGACCGCATGATCGACAAGGTCGACAGCTGGATACCGCGCGATTACGTGCATACCGTCCGCCAGATCGCCCGTGATATGGACAGGACGATTGCCGGTTTCGTGCGCGGGCAGGGGTCGCTCTGCCTTATTCTGGGCGTGTATTACGCCGTCGGCCTGTCGCTGGTCGGCCTTAATTTCGGCCTGCTTATCGGCCTTTTCTCCGGCCTCATCAGCTTCATTCCCTATATTGGTTCGATGGTCGGCCTCATCCTTGCCGTCGGCGTCGCCATCGTGCAGTTCTGGCCGGACTATATCTATGTGTTTCTGACGCTGGCCGTGTTCTTTTCCGGCCAGTTCATCGAAGGCAACATCCTGCAACCGAAGCTCGTCGGCAAAAGCGTTGGCCTGCATCCGGTGTGGCTGATGTTCGCATTGTTCGCTTTCGGCGCTCTTTTCGGTTTCGTCGGCCTTCTGGTCGCCGTGCCGGCGGCGGCGGCCGTTGGCGTGCTTGTCCGCTTCGCATTGTCGCGGTATCTTGAAAGCGATCTTTACCATGGGCACGCCGCCAACCTTCCCTGGGAAGCCAACCTTGCCTTGGAAGAAAGGGAAACCTCCTCCGACAAGGTGGATGGTCAGGGCTGACAATGACTGACCAAATCAAAAACGACAATGCCCGGTCGAAGGCCGAGCAGCTGACGCTCGTATTCTCGCACCAGTCCGCTTCCGGAAGGGACGACCTTCTCGTGTCCGCCTCGCTCAAGGCCGCCGTCAGCCTCGTGGATGAATGGCCGAACTGGCCATCACCAGTGGTGGTGCTGGCCGGGCCGCCGGGTTCGGGAAAATCGCACCTCGCCAATATCTGGAAGAATATCAGCGGTGCCAGCGATATCCATCCGCAAACCGGTGCGGACGCCGCGCGCGCGGCCGAAACCGGACCGGTGCTTTTCGAGGATGCCGACCGTCGCGGTTTCGACGACACCGAACTCTTCCATGTCATCAATAGCGTGCGCCAGCATGGCACCACGCTTTTGATGACCAGCCGGCAATCTCCGGCCGCATGGCCGGTGACGCTGCCGGATCTGCGCTCGCGCCTGAAAGCCGTGACGGTGGTGGAGACGGGCGAACCCGATGAGGGGCTTCTGGCGCAGGTGCTGGTGAAACTCTTCGCCGACCGGCAGCTTTATATGGATGACAAACTCATAGGCTACATCGTCAACAGAATGGAGCGTTCGCTCGATACGGCACAGACGATCGTGGACCGGATCGACAGGCTGGCACTGGCGCGTGGAACAAGGATAACCCGTCCGCTGGCGGCGGAAGTCCTCAACACGATGGGCGATACGGCGGCCGATGGAGCAACGGATAGCGGGCTGGAGGTCGATTGACTGTCACAGTTCCGTCGTCAAACTGTTATACGGGCAAGAGGGACGATCGCGGGATGCAGCAGGATCACGGGACGGAAGGTCAGGGGATGGTACAGGACATGGACGCTATTGTGCAGGACGACTTCAACAAGGTTCAGCCGGTGACCGAGGGCGAGAGCCTCTGGGACAGCCCCGCGCGCTTCATCAACCGCGAATTCTCCTGGCTCCAGTTCAATCGCCGTGTTCTCGAAGAAACGCTGAATACGGATCATCCGCTGCTGGAGCGGCTGCGTTTTCTGTCCATCTCCGCCGCCAACCTCGATGAATTCTTCATGGTCCGCGTCGCCGGCCTCGAAGGCCAGGTGCGCCAGAAGATCACGGTCCGGACGCCCGACGGCAAGACGCCGGCCGAGCAGCTGGAAGACATTCTGAAGGAAATCGACAATCTCCAGATGGAGCAGCAGGCCTCGCTTGCCGTTCTGCAGCAATATCTCGCCAAGGAAGAAATCTTCGTCGTGCGGCCCGCAGCACTTTCCGATGCGGACCGGACATGGCTGGGCACCGAATTCGAAGAGCGTATTTTCCCGGTGCTGACGCCGCTATCCATCGACCCGGCGCACCCGTTCCCCTTCATTCCGAACCTCGGTTTCTCGATGGGCCTGCAACTCGACAGTGTCAACGGCCGCGAGCCGATGACGGCGCTGTTGCGTCTTCCAACTGCGCTCGACCGCTTCGTTCGTCTGCCTGACGACAAGAACGCCATCCGCTACATCACGCTCGAAGATGTGGTCGGCCTGTTCATTCACCGGCTTTATCCGGGTTATACGGTTCGGGGCTTCGGCACGTTCCGCATCATCCGCGACAGCGATATCGAGGTGGAGGAAGAAGCGGAAGATCTGGTCCGTTTCTTCGAAAGCGCGCTGAAGCGCCGCCGCCGAGGTTCCGTCATCCGCATTGAGACCGACAGCGAAATGCCGCAGTCGCTGCGCCAGTTCGTGGTGCATGAGCTTGGCGTGCCGGATAATCGCGTTGCCGTTCTGCCCGGCCTTCTCGCGCTCAACACCATTTCGGAAATCGTGCGGGCGCCGCGCGACGATCTGAAATTCGAGCCTTACAACGCCCGTTTCCCCGAGCGGGTGCGCGAACATGCCGGCGATTGCCTCGCCGCCATCCGCGAAAAGGACATGGTGGTTCACCACCCTTACGAAAGCTTCGACGTGGTTGTGCAGTTCCTGTTGCAGGCTGCGCGCGACCCCGAAGTGCTCGCCATCAAGCAGACGCTCTACCGCACATCCAACGATAGCCCGATCGTTCGCGCGCTGATCGACGCGGCCGAAGCCGGCAAATCCGTCACCGCGCTGGTGGAACTGAAGGCGCGCTTCGACGAGGAAGCCAATATCCGCTGGGCGCGCGACCTGGAGCGGGCCGGCGTGCAGGTGGTGTTCGGCTTCATCGAACTCAAGACCCATGCCAAGATGTCGATGGTGGTGCGCCGCGAGGACGGCAAGCTCAGAACCTATTGCCACCTCGGCACGGGCAACTATCACCCAATCACGGCCAAGATCTACACCGACCTTTCCTTCTTCACCTGCAACCCGAAGATCGCCCATGACATGGCGAATATCTTCAACTTCATCACGGGTTACGGCGAACCGGAAGAGGGCATGAAACTCGCCATTTCGCCCTATACGCTGCGCGCACGCATCGTGAAGCACATCAATGAAGAGATCGAACACGCCAAGCGCGGTGCGCCGGCGGCGATCTGGATGAAGATGAACTCGCTGGTCGATCCCGAGATCATCGATACGCTCTACCGCGCCAGCGCGGCGGGCGTTGAGATCGATCTCGTCGTGCGCGGCATTTGCTGCCTGCGCCCGCAGGTGGCGGGACTGTCGGACAATATCCGCGTCAAATCGATCGTCGGCCGGTTCCTCGAACACAGCCGGATCTTCTGCTTCGGCAACGGTTTCGGCCTGCCATCCGACAAGGCGCTGGTCTATATCGGCTCGGCCGACATGATGCCGCGTAACCTTGATCGCCGTGTGGAAACGCTGGTGCCGCTCACCAACCCCACCGTGCACGAGCAGGTTCTTTCACAGATTATGCTGGGCAATCTCATTGACAACCAGCAGAGCTACGAGATACTTGCGGACGGAACGTCGAGGCGCATTGAGGTGCGTAAAGGCGAAGAACCGTTCAACGCGCAGCACTATTTCATGACCAACCCCAGCCTTTCCGGACGTGGTGAAGCCCTGAAATCCAGTGCGCCCAAATTGATTGCCGGGTTGATTTCGTCCCGCAAGAAACAGGCTGAATGACTCGATCAGAAGCACAGGGGCGGCTGACCGGCCTTGCCCCCGTTTCCGTCATAGATATTGGTTCGAACTCCGTTCGTCTCGTCGTATATGAAGGTCTTTCCCGCGCGCCCGCCGTGCTGTTCAACGAGAAGGTCCTCTGCGGTCTCGGCAAGGGGCTGGCCCTCACGGGCCGGATGCATGAGGAAGGCGTGAACCGGGCGCTGATGGCGCTGCGGCGCTTCCATGCGCTTTCCGAGCAGGCGCAGGCGCAAAAACTCTACGTGCTGGCGACAGCGGCTGCGCGAGAAGCGGAAAACGGTCCGGATTTCATCCGTGAAGCCGAAGCCATTCTCGGTTGTGAGGTCGAGGTGCTTTCCGGAGAAAAGGAAGCGCTTTATTCCGCCTATGGCGTGATCAGCGGTTTCCACGATCCTGATGGCATCGCCGGCGACCTGGGCGGCGGTTCGCTCGAACTCATCGATATCAATGGCAAGAGCTGCGGCGAGGGCATTACCCTGCCGCTTGGCGGCCTTCGCCTGTCGGAGCAATCGGACGGCTCGCTCGAGAAGGCGGCGACCATTGCCCGCAAGCACGTCAAATCTTTCGCAAAACTCCTGGCGGCGGGCGAGGGGCGCACCTTTTATGCCGTGGGCGGCACATGGCGAAACATCGCCAAGCTGCATATGGAGATTACCGGTTATCCGCTGCACATGATGCAGGGATATGAATTGCCGCTGGCGGAAATGCTGAATTTTCTGGAGGAGGTCGTGGTCTCCCGGGATAGCAAGGATCCGGCCTGGCAGGCGGTCTCCAAAAACCGGCGTGCGCTTCTACCCTTTGGCGCGATCGCCATGCGCGAAGTTCTGAAGGCGATGAAGCCATCGAAGATCGCCTTTTCGGCACAGGGCGTGCGTGAAGGATATCTTTATTCGCTGCTGACGGAAGCCGAGCGGGATCTGGATCCGCTGCTGGTCACGGCCGACGAGCTTGCCATTCTGCGCGCCCGCTCGCCCGAACATGCGCGCGAACTCGCGGACTGGAGCGGCCGCACCTTTCCGGTCTTCGGCATCGAAGAGACGGAAGAGGAAAGCCGTTACCGGCAGGCCGCCTGTCTTCTGGCCGATATCAGCTGGCGCGCGCATCCGGACTATCGCGGCTTGCAGGCGCTCAACATCATCGCCCACTCCTCCTTCGTGGCGATCACCCATCCGGGCCGCGCCTATATCGCGCTTGCCAATTATTACCGCTTCGAAGGGCTGAACGACAACGGCACCACTGAGCCGCTTGCCGTCATGGCGGGAAACCGCCTGCTTGAACTCGGAAAGTTGCTCGGTGGCCTGCTGCGCGTGGTTTACCTCTTCTCGGCCTCGATGCCGGGCGTCGTCGATCACCTGAAATTCCGCAAATCCACCAATCCGGATGTGGATCTGGAGTTCGTGGTGCCCCACGCCTATTGCGATTTCGCCGGCGAACGTCTGGACGGACGCCTGCAGCAACTGGCAAAGCTGACAGGCAAGCGGCTGGCGTTTGTGTTCGAGTAGACCGACAAGGCGGTAGTTGATAATTCAGTCAACTATGGCTTTGGAATTCGTCATCGAGAAAATGGGTTGAAGCACGAAGAAATGGCAGAATATAGTCATGATATATTTGGTGCGTCACGGTGAAACCCTCTGGAACACGCTTGGTCGCTATCAGGGCATCAAAGATTCACCGCTAACCCCTCAGGGCGTCCGGCAAGCGAATACCGTAGCGACTTCGCTGCGTCGCGAGATTTCCGAAAGCGGACAGTCGTTCGAATTACGTGTTAGTCCGCTTGGTAGAACACAGGAGACCGCTGCTCTTCTACAATCCATCTTGCCGATAAACAAAAGTGACGATGAACGGCTTATGGAGGTTTCGGCGGGTTCTTGGGATGGCCTGACGAAGTTCGAGATTGAAAATGAATTTCCCGGAATGCTTTGCGGATCGACTGCCTACGACTGGTACTTTAAATCGCCAGATGGAGAGAGTTTTGATCAAGCATGCGATCGGGCAAGAGCATGGTTAACGAACATTCATAAGCCAACGATTGCCGTCTCCCATGGGCTTTTCGGAAGAATTTTGCGGGGAGTTTATTTAGGTATTTCTAAAGAAGAAATGCTTGAACTTACGGTTCCGCAGGATGGTTTTTTTGCTTTAGAAAAAGGTGAGGTGCGCGCTGTCTGCTGCTAGGCGAGCCTCCTCAACTCGAAACATAATACAACTATCTTAACTTCCCTATTCGTAATGGCATCGGCCGTTCAACCATGCCCCAACGCCTTTCGAATACACGCGCTGAGATAGGCATATTGCAACGGCGTTGCCCTTGCCATCGCTTCCGCACGGGTAGCGGGCTTGTCCTGGTAACCGACTGGAATATCGAACTGGGCGAAGGTGAAGTCCCAACGCGTGCCGTCGACGATATTGTAGAAATGATCGCCGCCGCTGACGGCGGTTTTGGCGAGGTCGCCACCGAGAATGTCCTGCACCACAAGTGCTGTGACACCGCTTTGCCCCCTTGCGGGGTTTTCTCTCGACCACAGGCTGCTGGTCTCGATCGACCAGCTTTTCCTCAGGGCGTAATAAAGTCGTTCGGCATGGTCCTGCATGAAGGTCTTCCCTGTGTCGGAACCGGGTTCAGGGTCAGGCATGGTCGGCTGAGGAACGGAACGGAGCGCCGCACATCCTTTTGAAGGCTGCATGGACGCTCCGCCTGTTGAGTTCGCGCCAACGCGCTGATGGTGCCGGAACGAATTCCGGCCCCGTTTTTCTTACTTCGCGTCGAGCAGTTCCTTGACTTCCAGCACGACGAACTCGTTGTCGTCAGCCTTGTCCAGCGCACGGCCGGCGGAGAAGGGCAGGTTGTTGTCGTTGCCGACGATGATGTGCGTGGCGTCGACGCGGTCGACATTCTCGATGGTGACGAAGGGCATGTCGTAATAACCGTTGCCGCCGCCCTGACGCTTCTTGTTATCAGGATCGGAGATCTTCAGCAGATCGATATAGCCGATCTTGCGCGCCGCCTTGCCGGCATTGGCGTCGTTGAATTCGATCTTGTAAATGCGCTTGACCTTGGAGGGCACGGCAAAGCAGTTTGCTTCCGGCTTCTTCGGGTCGGCGCAGGCCTTGTCGGCGGTACCGGCGCCATTGTCACGCTCGATGACCAGCGCCGTGCTCTCATCCAGCATGTTGAAGTCGCCGATGGCCTCGCCGCCTTGCGCCAGCGGATAGAGCCAGGTGCGGCCGGTCCACGCCTTCTTGGCGGTGTCGAGTTCGATGATCCGGAGTGCGGTGGAGCCGTCTTCGGTCTTTTCGACCTGACCTTCGGCCGTGTAAAGCGGGCCTTCCAGAAGGCCATAGAGCTTCGAGCCGTCCTTGGAGAGCGCCATGCCCTCATAACCACCTGATCGTTTCAGGTTGAAAGCGGGCATCTTCTGCGTCGGGTTGCCGGGCAGCGCCAGGGTCGGATGATCCGGAGACTTCACCTCGATATCGCCGGCCTTGGTGGCGATGACGTCGGTCAGCTTGCCGTCACGGGTGAATTTCAGGATGTAAGGTCCGAATTCCTCGCCCACCCAGAAACCGTCGGCAACGGGCTGAATGGATTCGACGTCGAAATCGGCGCCTGTCAGGTAACGCTTGGTCGAACCTTCCATGACGATCGGGAAGGGTGCTTTTTTGTCAGGATCGGAAAGGAACACGGTTTCCAGCGCGTTGACCTTGCCGACATCCCAGTCGAATTTGAGGTGGTGAAGCATCAGCATGGCGTCGCTGGAGTTGAGCTTCGAGCCGAAACCATTGTCGGAAAGGCTCCAGAAGCTGCCGTCCGTCATCGTCTTGATGCCGGAGAAGCCCTGCATCGCCTGACCGTTGAACGGCATGGAAAGGCCGGTTAGGCGCACGCCATCCTTGCCGGGCACAGTGCCGAGACCCTCAGCGCGCTTGCGGTCGGCCGTGGTGAACTTGGCGGAGGTCTTGAGGTACTCCGGCGCGTCCGCAGGTGCTGCGACGATGGTGTTGGCGGGCAGAATGGCGTGGGAGACCAGCTTTGCCGGAAACTCCTGTTCCGCCGCATAGGATGCGGTGGCCAGCGCGAGAATGGCTAAAGGTGCGAAAAGAACGTGCTTCATGGTGGAGACCCCTCAATACCTGTTGAAGACAGGATTGAGGCGATAGGGGTGCCGTATGACAGGCAGGTGATTGCCGTTTGAAGCTTTGATGAATTTTGCGGACGGGTGCGAGCAAATCGCCCTTAGGCGGCAGGGGCCTGATATTGGCTGAGGGTACAAACGCCCAGCGTCTGGCCACGACCCTTGACCGCGTGTTCGCCGAGATATTCGCTGCGCACACCCTTGGGAAGCACCAGCTGATGGGCGAGGTCGGCGGAAATGAGCACCGGATGTCCGAGCATCTTGCTCAGTGATTCGAGCCGTGAGGTCGTGTTCACGGTATCGCCGAAATAGGTGATCTTGTGGTGATCGACGCCGATTTCGGCGGTGATGACCGGTCCGCCATGAATGGCGAAGCGCAGGCGCGGCACTTCGCCGAAGCGGGCAAGCCACATGTCGCGCTTATCCTCGATGGTCGCCTGAATATCGAAAACGCAGCGCACGCAGGCCGCCCGCCTGATCGCCATGTGATAGGGCCAGGTGATGATGGCGGCATCGCCGATATAGTCGTCGATAACGCCGCCGTGTTTTCTGACCGGCGCGGCATAGCTTGCGAAAATCTCGCCCAGATATTCCTGGGCCTTCAGGTCGCCGTGGGTTTCGGCAAAGGAGGTGGAGCCGACGAGGTCGATGAAGATGAAGACGCGGTCTTCGCTGACGGGGCGGCGGTAGCGCCCCAAAATGAGGTCTATGAAGATGTCGCGGCCGAGAAGCTCGCGCACGCGCATGATGAAAACGATGATGCCGCAGACGATGAGGGTGAAGATCAGCGTCTGCACCTCGGCATGCACTGCCCGCTTCCATGTGCCGGGAAATATCCCGCTCGCCCAGAGAATTGTGCCGCCGAGCCCGAAGCCGCAAAAGACGAGGATGGCGTAGATGATGAGGCCGACCGCAATATAGACCGGGGTCGGCAATGCGCTGACCTGCCGCGACAGGCCGGGCAGCACGTAACCGCGCTCAAAGGCGAGAATAGGCGCGCAGGCGAACAACGCATAGGTAGCGCCGATGAGTGCGCCGCCGCCATATTCCAGAAACGCGTAGGCCACGCCGCTGCCGGCCACGGCAACGAAGAGCACCACGTAGTCCAGAATGGGCAGCAATTTTCTCATATCGGCTCTTGATCTCGGGAAGGAAGTTCCTCCCTTTGGGCGAAGCTTCTGTCGTTGTCATATGCGACATTAGTGTGGAAAATGCGCTGCAAAAAGTGACCATTCAGTAAGGTCACATGAAGGATTGGAAAGGCTGTTGCGCCGTTGCCGCAAAACGGACGCCGACGCCGTGCCACGCCTAATAGGATGTTCTGTAATAGACGGTTTCAAGCGGGGATTGCGGCCTCTCATCCGGCGACCGGTTCGACCATGTGACGGGGAAGGCGGCAAAACGCAGCCGGTTGCCGTCGATCCATGCCCGATCGAACAGGGTGTCGCCCTTGCCGGCGAAGCTAATGGCAGCGCAGGTCCGGCCATCGACATCGAAGGGAATATTCTCCTTCCAGCCGCTCAACCCGCAACCGCTGCCTTTCGGGTCGCGATTATAGTGCTCGACGACCTGGGCGTCGTTCGGCGTCATGGCAATCGAGGTGACGGTATGGGCGAATAGCAGGCTGTCGCGGTCTTTCAGGCCGCCATCCAGCGTGCCTTCGTAACGCACCTGCACCGTGGGCTGCTGGCAGCCGCTACGGGCGTAGACCTGCGAGACGGCGTGCATGCGGCCGCCGCGTATGGTGATGCGCGTGACGATACCGTGGCGGTCGTTCTTGCCGATCTTCAGGCAATCGGTCGTCCATTCGCCCTGAAGGTCGACCCCGCCGTCATCGGCGCGGGCGGGAGCGAGCGAAAGCGTTGGAAGAATGCCTGCGGCCGCCACAAGGGCGGCCAACAGCAGAGCGCGGACAGGTTTCATGGAACGACCCTCAAAGCGAGACCATCGGCAAAGAGATGGAACGCGATGCGGGCGAAATTGGGGTTAAAGCATTTCCAATAAAGCGGAAATGCTCGAGGTGCTCGCGATTACGGCTGGCTCGCCTCAACCTCCACGGCCTCGACCTTCTTGCCTGCGAAACGCAGGGCCACTTCGCCATTGATGAGTTTCAGGGCCACATCGCCGAAGAGTTCACGCCGCCAGCCGGTCAGGGCCGCCACGGTAGCTTCCTCGCCCTCGGAGGCGATCTTGTCCAGATCCTCGCTGTTGGCGATGACCTTGGCGGCAACGCCGTGCTTGTCCGCCGTCAGCTTCAGGAGAACTTTCAGAAGTTCCACGGCAGCGCCCGAACCTTCCGGTGCGTGGCTGTGACGCGGCGCCTTCGGCATTTCCTCTTTCGGAAGCGCCAGCGCCGCATTCACGGTTTCGATGATGGCGGCGCCGGACGAGGAGCGTTCCCAGCCCTTCGGAATGGTGCGAAGCCGCGACAGCGCCTCGGTGTCCTTCGGCTGCTGCTGGGCGATCTCGAAGATCGCATCGTCCTTCAGGACGCGTGAACGCGGCACGTTGCGCGAACGCGCCTCACGCTCACGCCAGGCGGCCATGAATTTGAGGATGGCGAGTTCCGTCGGCTTGCGCAGGCGCGATTTCAGCCTCAGCCACGCATCGTCAGGATGCATGTCATAGGTGTCGCGCGATTCCAGAATGTCCATCTCTTCGGTCAGCCACAGCGAGCGGCCTTCGCGCTCCAGCTGCGCCTTCAGCGCCAGATAGATATCGCGCAGATGGGTCACGTCGGCCAGCGCGTAGTCCAGCTGCTTTTCGGTCAGCGGACGGCGGCTCCAGTCGGTGAAACGTGAGGATTTGTCGATCTGCACGTTCTTGATCTTCTGGACCAGCTGATCGTAGGAGATCGAATCGCCGAAACCGCACACCATGGCGGCAACCTGCGTATCGAAGATCGGATGGGGAATAAGCCCGCCGAGATGATAGATGATCTCGATGTCCTGTCGTGCGGCGTGGAAAACCTTGACGACATCAGGGTTGGCCATCAGCTCGAAAAGCGGCGTAAGGTCGAGACCCTTGGCGAGCGGATCGACCAGCACTTCGAGCGTCGGGCTTGCCATCTGCACGAGGCAGAGTTCGGGCCAGAAGGTCGTTTCGCGCAGAAACTCGGTGTCGATGGTGATGAATTCCGATTTCGCCAGTTCCGTGCAGGCTTCGGCGAGGGCGGCAGTCGTTTCAATCATTGCAAATGGCCACTCGTGAAAATTATCCGTCTTACTTTCCCTTTGCCGCCCTCATGTCAATACAAAGCCCGCTTTTCCGGGCTCAGGGATCGTTTTTCTCAGGGAGTTTTGGCTCCGGCCCGTCGTTTTTGGGCGGTGGCGGTGCGGCCAGCTTCTGAAAATAGGCGGATGTGCGCAAAAGCGAGCGGAACCGCCAGTTCCTCTCCTCCACCGGAACGCCCTCGCGCACCTGCAGCCGGTAGATGGTGTAGGCGATGAAAACGATCTGGATCGCGGCCGTATAGCTGAACAGCGCTTTCGGGCCGAACTGGTCGATCAGGACGGAGGCGAGAAGCGGCCCGACGGTTGCGCCCACCGACCAGAAGAACAATAGTCCGGCGGAAACCATCGCATGTTCGCCCTCCTTCGCATGGTCGTTGCCATGGGCGGAGCTCAACGAATAGAGCGGCAGGGCAAAGGCGCCGAAGACGAAGACGCCGATAATGTTGCTCCATTCATCCGTGCCGGCGAAGAAGGCGAGGAACAGGCCGACAATCACTGAACCGGCTGTCGTGGCAAGAATGATGATGCGGCGGTCGTAGCGGTCGGAATAGACGCCGAGCGGATATTGCAGCACCACGCCGCCGATGATGCCCGCGCTCATGAAGGTGGCGATGGCGGTGACGGAAAGGCCGATCTGTTCGGCATAGATCGGACCGATATTGCGAAAGGCCGCCATGCTGAGGCCGACGGCCACGCAGCCGACGACGGCAAGCGGCGAGATGCGCCAGACGGCGAAAAGATTGAAGGGGATCTGTTTCGGCGGGGCAGGGTTGGATTTGTCGGCAAGCGAGATCGGCACCAGTGAAAGCGTGAGCGCCATGGCGATCAGCGAAAACACCACGGGTCCATCGATGCCGGCGATGGGTATCATATATTGGGCGAGTGTGACGGAGCCGAGATCGACGAAGCGATAGATGGACAGCGTGCGCGCCCGGTTGGAATTCGTCACCTGCGCATTGATCCAGCTTTCGATTGCGGCGAAAAGACAGGCGACCGCAATGCCGATGACGAAACGCATCAGCATCCAGAACAGCGGATGCAGGATGAGCGGCATGGCGATCGACGCGGCGGAGGCGACCGCTGCCATGGTGGCGAAGGTGCGGATATGGCCGATCCGGCGCAGAAGGCGCGTCACCGAAATGCAGCCCAGCGCGAAACCGATGCTGTAGGCGGCGCTGATGAGGCCGATGGTGCTGGCCGAAAATCCTTCCGACAGGCCGCGCAGCGCAATATAGGTTCCCTGCAGGCCGTTGCCGCCGATCAGAATGCCGGCGGTGACGAGAAGCGGGATAAGAGGTCTGATCTGGCTCATTGCGGGCCGACTCGGTTTGGCGGGCTGGGTGAACCCTATCTAAAGCGAAGGCGGGGGAAAGGACAGGCGGAAGGCGACAATCTTGCGCTTTGCCTTGACAAATCAGGCTGGCCATGCGCTTTTCCGGCAAATTTCGACAGTGCCGCCCATCGGGCCACGACACGTTCCAGGATAAAAAAATGCATCGTTACCGCAGCCACACCTGTGCCGCTCTCCGCAAGTCCGACGTCGGCGAAACCGTTCGCCTTTCCGGTTGGGTTCATCGCGTGCGAGATCATGGCGGCGTTCTCTTCATCGACCTTCGCGACCATTACGGAATCACGCAGGTTGTGGCCGATCCGGACAGCCCGGCCTTCAAGATTGCCGAGACGGTACGCGGCGAATGGGTGATCCGCATCGACGGTCTCGTCAAGGCGCGCTCGGAAGACACCGTCAACAAGGGCATGGCCACCGGCGAGATCGAGCTTTACGCTCAGGAGATCGAGGTTCTGGGCGTTGCCAAGGAATTGCCGCTGCCGGTGTTCGGCGAGCCTGAATATCCTGAAGACGTTCGCCTGAAGTATCGCTTCCTCGACCTGCGCCGCGAAACCCTGCACAAGAACATCGTCCGGCGCACGCAGATCATCTCCTCCATGCGCAAGGGCATGGGCGATCTGGGCTTTGCCGAATATACGACGCCGATCCTTACCGCATCCTCACCGGAAGGTGCGCGCGACTTCCTCGTGCCCTCGCGCATTCACGAAGGCCAGTTCTTCGCGTTGCCGCAGGCCCCGCAGCAGTACAAGCAGCTTCTGATGGTGGCCGGTTTTGACCGCTACTTTCAGATCGCACCCTGCTTCCGTGATGAAGACCCGCGTGCAGACCGTCTGCCGGGCGAATTCTACCAGCTCGACGTCGAAATGAGCTTCGTGACCCAGGAAGATGTCTGGACCACGATGGAGCCGATGATGACGGCCGTGTTCGAACAGTTTGCCGAAGGCAAGCCGGTGACGAAAGAGTGGCCGCGCATTCCTTATGACGAGGCTATCCGCAAATACGGTTCCGACAAGCCGGACCTGCGCAACCCCATCATCATGGAAGCCGTGACCGAACATTTCGATGGTTCGGGCTTCAAGGTCTTCGCCAGCATGATCGCTTCCAATCCCAAGGTTCAGGTCTGGGCGATCCCGGCGAAGTCAGGCGGTTCGCGCGCATTCTGCGACCGCATGAACGTCTGGGCGCAGAGCCAGGGTCAGCCCGGTCTCGGTTACATCTTCTGGAAGGAAGAAGACGGCAAGGTCGGTGGCTCCGGTCCGCTCGCCAAGAACATCGGCGAGGAACGCACCGAGGCGCTGCGCACGCAGCTTGGCCTGGAAGTGGGCGATGCCTGCTTCTTCGTCGCCGGTGATCCCGCGAAGTTCTACAAGTTCGCCGGCGAGGCGCGCACCCGCGCCGCCGACGAACTGAACCTGATCGACCGCGACCGTTTCGAAATGTGCTGGATCGTCGACTTCCCGTTCTTCGAATATAACGATGAAGAAAAGAAGGTCGACTTCGCCCACAACCCGTTCTCCATGCCGCAGGGCGGCATGGAAGCGCTGGAGGGTGACGATCCGCTTTCCATCAAGGCATACCAGTATGACGCGGTCTGCAACGGCTTCGAAATCGCCTCCGGCTCGATCCGTAACCAGTCGCCCGAGCTGATGGTCAAGGCCTTTGAAAAGGTCGGCCTGTCGCAGAGCGACGTGGAAGAGCGCTTCGGCGGTCTCTACCGCGCCTTCCAGTACGGCGCGCCTCCGCACGGCGGCTGCGCCTTCGGCATCGACCGTGTGGTCATGCTTCTGGTCGGCGCCAAGAACCTGCGCGAAATCACCCTGTTCCCGATGAACCAGCAGGCGCAGGACCTTCTGATGAACGCGCCGTCGCCGGCAACGCCGACGCAGCTTCGCGAACTCTCGCTCCGCGTCGTTCCTTCCAAGAAGGACTGATCGCGACCCATAAGGGTTTTGAACAAAGGGCTGGCGGTAACGCCGGCCCTTTGTGTTTTTGCAACAAACGCGGCAATGCCGCTCGCTGTCCAAGACCACGCCGATTGTTTTTGCTCGTAATTGCAGCCAAAGATAGTGTTAACGGTGCGGCCGTGTTAGGTGCCAACCTAAGGCTCCAGCCATCTGCTTCTGAACGAATACAAAGGTGGGTCGCTGTTGATTCGCCCACGGATGCGGCTCATCGTAGTCCCTAAAGCCTCCCGATTGTCATAAAAACTTAATCAAACTGACAAATCCGGTAGAGGAGTTTTTAAGCCTTGTCCCTCATTTATCTCCCGTCAGTTTCGCAAACGAGGGTTGCATGTTTTCGCTGGTTTCGACGTTCAAAATTGCGCATCGCGTATCGATGCTGGCGCTGGCTGCACTGTGCGGCATCGCGGTTATCGCGGGCATGCTGTTGTGGCAGAGGGAAATGGAGGCGCGTTATCGTGTCGCTGAAGACACCCTGATCCAGAGGGACGGCGTGTTGATGACGCTGGTGGACGGTCTGCATGAAAGCCGCCTGTACCAGAGGGACTTCCTGCTTTCCAGGGACATGAAATCCGTGGCGCAGTTCGACCAGACCATGGAGAGGGTTCACCAGTCTCTGAGCACGCTTGAAGGCAGCGCAACACCGCAGGCTCGCGCAGGGCTCGATGCGCTGGCGCGGGGCGCTGTCACCTATACCGAACGCATGACGGCGCTCGTTGCCAAAAACAGGGAGCTGGGCCTCACGCCTGCCGATGGCCTTGAAGGCGCAATGCGAAACGGCGTGCATTCCATCGAAAAACTTGTCGATGTCGTCGCCAACGCCGAGATCCGCGCCAGCATGCTGATGATGCGCCGGCATGAAAAGGATTTCATCCTGCGGCGCGACGAAACCTATGTGGCAAAACATGCCGCCGAGGTGGAGACCTTCAAGGCGCTGGTGAAGCTGGAGTACCGGCCGGGCGCCGAGCGCCAGCGCATCATGGATGCCCTGGAGATTTACACCGCCTCCTTCCGCTTTTATGCGCAGGCCGTGCTGGAGGAGCAGAAGGCGCGGGAAACGGTCGCCTCCGCTTATAATACGCTGCTGCCCGTCGTCGCGGATATTTCCGCAGCCTATCGGCAGGAGCGGAATGCCAGCGCGCTGAAGAACAAGACCGAGGCGGAAACGGCGGTTTCGATCGTCGTCGCGCTTATCGCGCTTGCCGTCGTGAGCCTTTTTGCCGGGGTCTATTTCATCGGCCGCTCGATAACCCGTCCGGCGACTTCGATTACCGGCGCGATGCGTCGTCTGGCCGAAGGTGAAACCGAATTCGCCGTTCCCGGCCTTCGTCGCAACGACGAGTTCGGCGCCATGGCGCAGGCGCTGGAGATTTTCCGGCAGGCGGCCATCGCCAAGACAGAACTGGAGCACCAGGCGACTGCGGCCCGGCAACGCGCCGAGGATGAAAACGCGCGGTTCCAGCGTGAGGCGGAAGCGCAAGCGCGGACACGGCTGATGCAGGCGACCACCGGACTTGCAGCGGCGCTGCACCGTCTTGCCGCCGGCGATCTCTCCTTCGAGCTGAACGAGCCTTTCGCTCCGGATTTCGAGGCCCTGCGCCACGATCTCAACCAGACAATCCGCCAGCTGGATGCCGCCATGTCCGGCGTCGTACAGTCGAGCGTGGCGATTGACGGCGGCAGCCAGGAAATCAGCCAGGGTGCCGCCGATCTCGCCCGCCGCACCGAGCAGCAGGCTGCCTCGCTTGAAGAGACTGCTGCAGCACTTGATGAACTGACGGCGAATATCCGCATTTCGGCGGACCGTGCGGTGGAAGCCCGGGCGGTCGCCCACTCGGCCGACGAGGATGCAAACCGCACGGCCGATCTCGTCGTCGACACGATCATGGCCATGGAAAAGATCGAGCAATCGTCCGGCAAGATCGGCAGCATCATCAGCGTCATCGACGAGATCGCTTTCCAGACCAATCTTCTCGCTCTGAATGCCGGTGTCGAGGCCGCCCGCGCGGGCGAGGCGGGACGCGGGTTCGCCGTCGTTGCCCAGGAGGTGCGTGAACTGGCGCAGCGCTCCGCGAAAGCTGCCGCCGAGATCAAGGTGCTCATCCGCAACTCCAGCGTGGAGGTGAAGGAAGGCGCGCGTTTCGTGCGGGAAACCGGCGCTGCGCTATCGCGCATCGGCGGTTCGGTAAAGACGATCAACGACCATATCGAAGCGATCGCCGCCGCCACGAGAGAGCAGTCACTCGGACTTTCCGAGATCAACACAACCGTTAATCATCTGGATCAGGGCACGCAGCAGAACGCGGCCATGGTCGAGGAAAACAACGCCGCCAGCGCCATGCTGGCCGATGAGACCGCGCGTCTCAAGGCGCTGGTCCACCAGTTCCAGCTGAGCGAGATGGACATGCAGGGGCGGAGCCTGAGCGAAGCGGCCTGATATATTTCCGGACATCGAAAAGCGGGCGCGCAACTTGCCGCCCGCTTTTTTGCTGTTTATAGGTGGGTCATTCACCACGGACCCGGTGAAATCCCGGGTGGCTCTTCTGGCCGCCGATCCGCCAGACAACGCAAAGCACCGACATTCTTTTTCAATCTACCGGACATGTCTCCGGCCGGTGCGTCACACTTTGCGAAAAAATCAAATGAACAGATTTCAGACTTACAGACGTGAGTGGTTTTCCAATATTCGCGGCGATGTGCTTTCCGGCATCGTCGTCGCGCTTGCCCTCATTCCCGAAGCTATCGGCTTTTCCGTTATTGCCGGTGTCGATCCGAAGGTGGGCTTGTTCGCATCCTTCGCGATTGCCTGCGTTTCCGCTTTCACTGGCGGTCGTCCGGGCATGATTTCCGCGGCAACCGCCGCCACCGCCGTCCTGATGGTCACGCTCGTCAAGGAGCATGGCCTGCAATATCTCTTTGCGGCCACGATCCTCATGGGCGTGCTGCAAATCCTGGCGGGTTTGGTGAAACTTGGCCGGGTGATGCGCTTCGTCTCGCGCTCGGTGATGACCGGTTTCGTCAACGCGCTGGCGATCCTGATCTTCATGGCGCAATTGCCGGAACTGATCGGCGTGCCGGTCGCAACCTATGTCATGATCGCGGCCGGCCTTGCGATCATCTATCTCTTCCCGCTGGTGACGAAGATTATCCCGTCGCCGCTGGTCGCCATCGTCGTCCTGACCTGCGTTGCGGTGTTTTCCGGCATGGATATCCGCACGGTCGGCGATCTCGGTGAGTTGCCCTCGACGCTGCCGATCTTTGCCCTGCCGCAGGTGCCGCTGACTTTCGAAACGTTGCAGATCATCTTTCCCTATTCCATAGCGCTTGCCGCCGTCGGCCTGCTGGAATCGCTGCTGACGGCACAGATCGTCGACGACATGACCGACACCGGCAGCAACAAGAGCCGGGAATGTATCGGGCAGGGGACAGGCAACATCGCTTCCGCGCTGATCGGCGGCATGGGCGGCTGCGCCATGATCGGCCAGTCCGTCATCAATGTCAGATCGGGCGGCAGGGGTCGGCTTTCCACCTTTGTGGCGGGCGCTTTCCTGCTGTTCCTCATTCTGGTGCTGGACGATCTCGTCCGCATCATCCCGATGGCCGCTCTGGTGGCTGTCATGATCATGGTTTCGATCGGCACCTTCTCGTGGCGCTCGATCCTCGATCTTCGCCGCAATCCGCCGTCCTCCAGCATCGTCATGCTGGTAACGGTCGGCACGGTGCTTGCGACCCACGATCTTGCAAAAGGCGTGCTGGCCGGCGTGCTTCTGTCCGGCGTATTTTTCGCGGGCAAGGTCTCCAAGCTCTTTCATGTCCGCCCGGAGCTTGCGGCCGATGGTCGTCAACGGATCTATCGCGTCGATGGCCAGATATTCTTCGCCTCGACCGAGAGCTTCATTGCCGCCTTCGATTTTGCCGAGGAGGTGGAGGCAGTGACGATCGACGTCAGCCAGGCGCATCTGTGGGATATCTCGGCTGTCGGCGCGCTGGACAAGGTGGTCTTGAAATTCCGCAAGACCGGCAAGAGCGTGGAGGTGATCGGCATCAACGAGGCGAGCGCCCATATGATCGACCGGTTCGCCCTGCACGACAAGCAGGATGGCGCGGCAGCCCCGCTCCATTGAGTACAAATGAAAAGCCCCGGCAGAACCGGGGCTTTTTATTATGCTATTCGTTTGCCGTCACCGTCACGCCGAGCATTTTCGGCAGGGTGTTCGGCGCGCCCATGGCGGCCCCCATGATCATCGGGAAGGGAACCGGTTTTTCCGGTGCGGCCGAGATGGAGAAGTTCTTCGGATTATCGACATAGGCGTTGATCGCCGCCGAAACCATGTTCTGCAACTCCGGCACGTTGAGCGACGCCATCATCAGCGGCGCCATGCCCTTGATGGTCTGCGAAAGCTGCTCGGCCGTCATGCCCTGCTGGCTGGCGGCGTAATCGATGGCGCGCTTGGTGATGCTGGCGTCCTCGAAGCTGATATCCGCATTGATGAAGGAAAGCTGCTGCATCAGGCCGAGCATCGCCAGGCTCGCTGCCTGGTCCGCCTGTTCCTTGTTCGGATTTGCGGCCTGCGCCTTCACCGTTTCCTGCATCGACTTGATGAAGGCGAGCGTGTAGCCGGAGAAACCGAACGACATGTTGAGGCGGCCGACATTTTCGAGATCGATGGCGTATTCCTCGACATCGACGGTGCCGGAAGCCACTTCCCAGCTTCCGCTCATGGTCATGTCGCCGGAAAGGGCCTGCAGATTGAGCTTTTCGATGGCGTCCTTCGTGCCGGGATCGGTGACTTCGCTCAGATCGGCCTTGAAGCCGGAAGCGTCGAGTTCGAAACCGATGGAGGTTTTGTCATCGCTGACGGACATCGTCGCGGTGCTTTCCTCGAGCGAGAAAGCCTGCTTGCCGTCGATGGAAACGGAAACCGGACCGCTATGCGCTTCGTCATAGAACATCAGCGCATCGACGGTGCCAGTGGTCGCATCGGCGGGAATGACGAGGCCGGACATGTAAATGTCGCTTGCCTTGATCTCCACTTTTTCCTGGCTGTAATCGATATTGTTGAAACGGGCGTTCTTGATCGTGTAGCCGCCGTTGTTTTCCTCGACACCTTCGAGCGTGACATTGCCGACCGGAATTTTCTTCGCCGGATCGGCGGCCGCGTTGAAGGTCACGCTGTTCAGCGTCACGGTAGAGCCGTTGACGGCAACCGAGCCGGCGGTGATTTCCCCGCCCTGCACGGCGTAGGCGGCATTGATCTTTTTCAGAACGTCCCCGCCATCAAGCGCGAAAGCCGGTGCTGAAAGCACAAGAAGCGCGGCACTTGCGAAAAGAACCTGCCGGGTGGATTTCAGTCTCATAGTGTTTCTTCCCTCAACGTGCGGATGTGCACCGTGTTCTAAATGTGAATCGTGACATTTATATTCGCGATTATTCAAAGGTCTACAGGATTTAGATCGATTCGCATGACGGCGGCATTGCGGCATTTACAACGCGGTTAATAAAAAACCTCATGAAAGGGGTGCTTTCATCCACAGGGCAGGCCCCTGAATTTCTTGCCGGGAATCGGCATTTCCGCTAGTCAAGCACCATGGGTAAAAATCTTGTACCTCCGTCAGGCGGAGAAGAAAACATTCATCCGGTCGATTTGAAGGCGGCGCTTGAAGAGCGCTACCTCGCTTACGCCTTGTCCACGATCATGCATCGTGCGCTGCCGGATGTACGTGACGGCCTGAAGCCGGTTCACCGCCGCATCATCCACGCCATGAGCGAGATGGGCATCCGCCCCAACTCGGCCTTCAAGAAATGCGCCCGTATCGTCGGTGACGTGATCGGTAAGTTCCACCCGCACGGCGACCAGTCGGTCTACGATGCGCTGGTGCGTCTTGCGCAGGATTTCTCCCAACGTTATCCGATCGTCGACGGGCAGGGCAATTTCGGCAATATCGACGGCGATGGCGCCGCAGCCTATCGTTACACCGAGGCGCGCATGACCGATGTGGCGGCGCTGCTGCTGGAAGGCATCAGCGAGGATGCTGTCGATTTCCGCGCCACCTATAACGAGGAGGACGAAGAGCCTGTCGTCCTGCCGGGCGCGTTCCCCAATCTGCTTGCCAACGGAGCCTCCGGCATCGCCGTCGGCATGGCGACGTCGATCCCGCCGCACAACGCGCACGAACTTTGCGACGCCGCACTCCATCTCATCAAGCATCCCGATGCGACGGTGGAAAAGCTGGTGGAGTTCATTCCCGGCCCCGACCTGCCGACCGGTGGCGTGATCGTTGAAAGCCGCGAGAGTATTCTCGATGCCTACAAGACGGGACGCGGCGGTTTCCGCGTGCGCGCAAAGTGGGAAATGGAAGATCTCGGACGCGGCGGCTACCAGATCGTCATCACCGAAATCCCCTTCCAGGTGCAGAAATCGCGCCTGATCGAAAAGATCGCCGAGCTGCTTCTTTCCCGCAGGCTGCCGCTGCTTGAGGATGTCCGCGACGAATCCGCCGAAGACGTGCGCATCGTGCTGGTGCCGAAGAGCCGCACCGTCGATGCGACGCTCCTGATGGAATCGCTGTTCCGCCTGTCCGATCTCGAAAGCCGTCTGCCGCTCAACATGAACGTGCTGTCTCTCGGCAAGGTGCCGAAAGTCATGGCGCTGAACGAGGTGCTGAGCGAATGGCTGGCGCACCGCAAGGACGTGCTGGTCCGCCGTTCCCGCCACCGTCTCGCCGCCATCGACCGCAGGCTTGAGATTCTCGGCGGCCTGCTGGTCGCCTATCTCAATCTCGACGAGGTGATCCGTATCATCCGCGAGGAAGATGAGCCGAAACAGGTGATGATGGCGAAATGGTCGCTCACCGACAATCAGGCCGAAGCTATCCTCAACATGCGGCTGCGCAATCTGCGCAAGCTCGAGGAATTCGAAATCCGCAAGGAGTTCGCCGAACTCAGCAGCGAGAAGGCCGAGATCGAGGGGCTGCTCGCCTCCGACGAGAAGCTGTGGCAGACCGTCGCCTGGGAAATCGGCGAAGTCAAAAAGAAATATGCCAAGGCAACCGAGATCGGCCGTCGCCGCACGCAGTTCGCGGATGCGCCGGATGCCGATATCGAGGCGATCCAGCAGGCGATGATCGAGAAGGAACCGGTCACCATCGTCATCTCGCAGAAGGGCTGGATCAGGGCGCTGAAGGGGCACATGTCCGATACGTCGGCCCTGACCTTCAAGGAGGGCGATGGCCCCAAGCTCGCCTTCCCGGCGCAGACGACCGACAAGCTGTTACTGCTGACCACCGGCGGTAAGGCCTATACGCTGGGCGCCGACAAGCTGCCGGGCGGTCGCGGCCATGGCGAGCCTATCCGTATCATGGTCGATATGGAGAACGACCAGGATATCCTGACCGCCTTCGTCCACGATCCGTCACGCAAGCTGCTGCTCGTATCGACCGGCGGCAACGGCTTCATCGTCGCCGAAAGCGAAATGGTCGCAAACACCCGCAAGGGCAAGCAGATCATGAATGTCGCGATGCCTGATGAAGCCAAGCTCGCCGTGCCGGTGACGGGCGACCATGTCGCCGTCGTCGGTGAAAACCGCAAGCTTCTGGCCTTCCCGCTGTCGCAGGTGCCGGAAATGTCACGCGGCAAGGGCGTGCGCCTGCAGCGCTACAAGGATGGCGGCGTCGTCGACGTGAAATGCTTCGCGCTCGCTGAGGGCTTAAGCTGGTCCGACACTGCCGGGCGTCTGTTCAACAAGGTGGGCGAAGAATTACGCGAATGGCTGGCCGAACGGGCGACAGTGGGCCGTACCGTGCCGAAGGGCTTTCCGCGTAGCGGGAAATTTGGCGGGTGACATGTAATTGACGTACCGGGAGGATTGCCTGGTACGTCATTTAGACATTTTGTTTGGTTGTCGAACCGAGCGTTGCCTCATGACTTGGCGAACGCTTTTACTTTTCTTCGGGGTGGTAAACCTCCCAGCCGCGCGGGGTCAGGTGCTCCTGCGGATGGTAGCGGGTTTTGTATCCCATCTTTTCCGAACCATCGACCCAGTAGCCGAGATAGACATGCGGCAGGCCCAGCGCGCGGGTGCGGGTGATGTGATCCATGATCATGAAGGTGCCGAGCGAGCGTTTTTCGAGATCGGGATTGAAGAAGGAATAGACCATCGACAGCCCGTCGCTCATCACGTCGCTGAGCGCCACCGCCAGAAGCTCGCCGCGCTTGCTGGAATCGATGCCGGAGCCGGGCTCACGCACGCGATATTCGATGATGCGGGTGTTCACATGCGTGTCCTCGACCATGATCGCATAGTCCAGCGCCGACATGTCGGACATGCCGCCCGACTGGTGCCGGTGGTCGAGATAGCGGCGAAACAATGAGAACTGTTCGGTGGATGGCTCGGCGGCGTGGACCGTGGCGACGACATCCCTGTTGATGGACAGAACGCGCCGCATCGACTTTGTCGGCTGGAACTGTTCGGTGAGGATGCGCACGGAAACGCAGGCGCGGCAGGTTTCGCAGGCCGGGCGATAGGCGATGTTTTGCGAACGCCTGAAACCGCCCTGGGTCAGAAGGTCGTTCATTTCCGACGCGCGCGGGCCGACCAGATGTGTGAAGACCTTCCGCTCCATCTGGTTCGGCAAATAGGGGCAGGTGGCCGGTGCCGTAAGATAGAATTGAGGAGAGGGCGTCGCCTGCGTGTTCATCGAGCCGTGATCGCCTCCTGCGTCTGTTATGAATGCGCGCCGCAATTTCCATGGGGGCTGCGGCAGCGCTTCAAGCGACATGCATAATATCACAGAATGGCAAAATGCCGGAAAACGTCAACTGCGAGATGCGGTATTTGCCTGATATGAAAGCCACGTTTCGTGGCTTTCCTCGATATCAGCGTGTTCTGACCATGACGGTGCCAAGCAAGAAGTCGTGAACGAGGCGCGAGCGCTCGGTAAACAGGCCCGCAAGCAGGATCAGAGGCGTCAGAACCGAGTTGATGACCCAGAAAAGCACGATGTGCACGATCGCCAGAAGAAAATCGATTCGCCGCCCGTCCATGCGCGCCATTGCTATTCCCATCGACCGCATGCCGGGCGTCGCCTGCGACGGACCGCTGAGCGTTGCGCCGAAATAAAGCACCGCCACGATGACGAACAACGCCGGATAGAGGAAGAAGCCGAGACCCAGCGTGATCACGCCTAGAAAGAAGACGATCACGGCGGCTGGAATGCACAAGAGGAGAACGATCGCATAATCGATCAGGAACGCGAAGACGCGCCGGCTCAGGACGCCGCTATAGGCGCGCCAGTCGTCCGGTGCGGCATAGGTGGGGTTCTGGTCGAGGTTCATCGGTCGTTTTCTCCTGAGAGGTTCTGACAGCTCGGCACATATGCCGTGTCAGCAGACAATATGGGAAGCAAACGACCGAATACAATAAGTGTCGGCTGTCAGCCCTTGGCGAGTTTGCGCGCGGCCTCCAAGGCGAAATAGGTCAGGACGCCGTCGCAGCCCGCACGCTTGAAGCAGAGAAGTGTTTCCATCATCACGCGCTCGCCGTCGATCCAGCCATTCATGGCCGCGGCCTTGATCTGGGTATATTCGCCGGACACCTGATAGGCGAAAGTCGGCAGCCCGAAATTCTCTTTCAGCCGCCAGCAGATGTCGAGATAGGGCAGGCCGGGTTTGACCATCAGCATGTCGGCGCCTTCCTCCACGTCGAACGCTGCGTCGCGGATCGCCTCCATGCCGTTGGCGGGGCTGATGTAATAGCTGTTCTTGTCGCCTTTCAGCAGGCCGGCCGTGGAGATGGCCTCGCGATAGGGGCCGTAATAGCCGGAGGCGAATTTCGTAGCGTAAGCCATGATGCCGACATTCTGATGCCCGGCCGCGTCGAGACCGCGACGGATGGCGCCGATGCGGCCATCCATCATTTCCGACGGCGAAATAATGTCCGAACCGGCATCGGCCTGAAGGATCGCCGCCTTGACGACCTGTTCCACCGTCTCGTCGTTGACGATCTCGTCGCCGCGAAGAATGCCGTCATGGCCGTGGCTGGTGAAGGGGTCGAGCGCGACATCGGTAATCATGCCAATATTCGGAACGGCTTTTTTGACCGCAATGGTCGCCTGATTGATGAGATTATTGGCCTCGAGCGCGTTCGAGCCGGTTTCGTCGCGCAGGTCCATCTCGATATTCGGGAAGGTCGCGATTGCGGGAATGCCGAGATCGGCGGCTTCCTTCGCTGCCTCGACCAGCCGGTCGATGCTCATGCGGTTGACGCCGGGCATCGCCGGTATGGGGTCGAGGATATTGCTGCCCGGCACGATGAAGACCGGCCAGATGAGATCATCGACGGTCAGGCGGCTTTCCTGAACCAGCCGGCGCGTCCAGTCCGCCTTGCGATTGCGTCGCATGCGGCGATGGCCGGTGATCTCGTCGACCAGATGCGTTTTGTCCTGCATGTAAGAATGTCCTTCGTATCCCGTCCAAGTCAGGAAAGCTGCATAACACGAAGCATGCGCCGTGCGAATGCGACAATGTTTCCCTTGGACTTTCCCCCTTTTGGCTTCCCCTGCGGGCAAGGACGCTTTGACAAGGCAGGCCGTGGAATTCAATATGGGCTGGTCGCCCGCCCGTCGAGACCGTATCTTCCGGCCATGGAACCTGATTCTCAACCTCTGCCGAAACGTCCGCTTACGGAAATCCTCTTTCTGGTCTTCATGAGACTGGTCGCGCTTTCCTGTTTCTGGTTCGGCCTGCAATATTGGGCGATGCTGACGGGATATTCCCTTGGAGGGCAGGGTCGGTTCGATATGCTGAACCTGCCCTGGCGGGTGGCGGGCAGCGCGCTTGCGGTGATTTTCCCCGTCGCGGCCCTCGGTCTCTGGCTCGGCGCGTCCTGGGGCGCGGTCATGTGGGTCCTGGGCGCCGGCACGCAGATCGCCATGTATAAGGTGTGGCCGCATATCTTCGGCGCCAACACGCTTGTGCCCGTCATGCAGGGTCTCGTGGCAACCATTTATATACTATTCCTGGTCGCTTTTTGGCTGGATCAGCGCCAAAATGAAGAGCGCGCAAGAATTGATTTACCATAATAATAAAGCAATTCGGCCCGTTTTTTGACCGAATTTTATCCGTAAACCATTGATTTGTAACGAATGAGCGCTGCCCATTCCCACTTCGCCACAAGTTTGGCCCGCTGGGAAAAATGCTGGTAACCATTCATTAATCGTAGCTTTTAAGTAGAATTTTATGCGCATTGATTAGGTTCTCACTCAAGGCGGGAGACAAACAAACACACCGCCAAACAAAACAGTGAGGCAGTCATGATCAATAGCAAAGTAAAGCCGCAGGCCGTTGTTGCCGACGCACATGAAGATACCATCCGTTCGCTCTACATGGAGTCGCTGCATCTGGTGGAACGTCTCCACCGCCGCCTCCTCGATGTCATCAAGGACGAGTTCGATCGTCAGGGTCGCGATGACGTCAACGCCGTTCAGGCACTCCTGCTGTTCAACATCGGCAATTCCGAACTGACGGCCGGCGAGCTTCGTTCGCGTGGTTATTACCTCGGATCGAACGTCTCCTACAACGTCAAGAAGCTGGTCGACCTCGGTCTCATCAACCACCAGCGTTCGCGCGTCGACCGCCGCTCGGTCCGCATCAGCCTGACCGAAAAGGGCCAGGAAATCGCCGAAACGGTTGCCCACCTCTATGAGCGCCACGTCGGCTCCATCGAGAAGGTCGGCGGCATCGGCACCGGCGAGTTCTCCGAAATGAACAAGCTGCTGCAGCGCCTCGACCGTTTCTGGAACGACTCGATCGCTTACCGCCTGTAATTTCCGCGACGGTTTCACTGTTGAGCCGGGGGCATCGGTTTGCCTCCGGCTTGCGGATTCGCCTTGGGACCGCGCCGCGTTCTTGTGTGTCAAGCCCCGCCTGTCGGGTGCGCCTTCGCCCTGTTTTGCAAGGAATACACAGCTTCGTGAGAAAAGGCCCGTGACACGAATTGGCCATATTGATATGGGACCCGCAAAGGTGAAGAAGCCGGCGGTTTCTCCTGCTGTCGCGGCAAGTCCCGACTGATCTGCCAGACAATGGCGCCCAGACCCTGGGCATTGAGCATTACCGGCCGGCAGACACGTTGTACGTGTTTGTTAATCATATTGATTTAGGCATTGTTCAGAATGCCGAAGAGAGTGGCTGGTAGGTGAAATGACAAAAAAATCCGTATCCGATCCCGTATCGCGTCGCGCGCTTCTGCGCTCGGCCGTTTCCGTTGGCGCTGCCGCGCTTGCCGCTCCTGCTTTTGCGCAGGATGCGTTCAACGATCTCATGGGCTCCTCGCGCCGCGGCAACTGGGATGACCAGTTCGACGCCAATTCATCGCGTTCCGCCGTCGGCGTTGTTTCCAACAATCCGGTTCTCGGACGCGAAGCGCCTGCCTACATGCAGCAGGCGATCATGCAATATCAGCAGATCGTGCAGAATGGCGGCTGGCCGGAAGTGCCAATCACGCAGCAGCGTCTTCAGATCGGCGTCTCCGACCCTTCCGTGCAGGCACTTCGCCAGCGCCTGATGGTGTCCGGCGACCTGCCGCGCGAAGCCGGTATTTCCAACGCTTTCGATTCCTACGTCGACGGTGCGCTGAAGCGCTTCCAGGCCCGCCACGGTCTTCCCGCCGATGGCGTCAGCGGCGAATATACCACCAAGGCGCTCAATGTTGCCGCCCAGATTCGTCTGGCGCAATTGCAGACCAACCTCGTACGCATCCAGTCCATGTCTGGTGATCTCGGTCAGCGCCACCTGATGGTCAACATTCCGGCCGCCGCCATCGAGGCGGTTGAGAATGAACGCGTCGTCCTGCGCAACACGGCCGTCGTCGGCCGCGCCAGCCGCCCGACCCACGTCATCAATTCCAAGATTTACGAGGTCATCCTCAACCCTTACTGGACAGCACCGCGCTCGATTGTCGAAAAGGACATCGTGCCGCTGATGCAGAAGGACCCGACCTATCTGGAGCGGAACAACATCCGTCTCATCGATGGCAAGGGACAGGAAGTTTCGCCGACATCGGTCGACTGGTTCGCGCCGAAGGCCCCGAACCTGATGTTCCGTCAGGACCCCGGCAAGATCAACGCCATGTCCTCGACGAAGATCAACTTCCACAATCCGAACAACGAGTATATGCACGATACGCCGCAGCAGGGCCTGTTCAACAAGCTGATGCGGTTCGAATCCTCCGGCTGCGTGCGCGTGCAGAACGTGCGCGACCTTACGAGCTGGCTGCTGCGCGACACGCCCGGCTGGTCGCGCCAGGAAATGGAACGCGTCATCGCAACCCGCGTCAACACCCCGATCAAGCTGGGGCAGGAAGTTCCGGTCTATTTCGTCTATATCACCGCATGGTCGGCGAAGGACGGCGTGGTGCAGTTCCGCGACGACATCTATGAAAAAGACGGCAATGCCGAACTGGCGCTCAACACGACGACCGGCATCGAGCAGCCGGCTGGTCCTGTCGATGACGACCTGTTGCCGCGCAACTGATCAGGCTTTGCTGGCCTTTGCGGATGCGGCGTAGCCCTCATACGCCGTCACCCCGGACTTGATCCGGGGTCCAGCGCGATCAAGTCTTTGATCGCAAAAGACTCCTCTC
The DNA here is from genome assembly GCF_036596185.1 of Rhizobium sp. GR12. NCBI lineage: Bacteria > Pseudomonadati > Pseudomonadota > Alphaproteobacteria > Hyphomicrobiales > Rhizobiaceae > Rhizobium > Rhizobium sp. GR12. The sequence goes on from NZ_JASXTH010000005.1 coordinate 122,264, forward strand.
ACGGCGCGGACGCGCCGTGGCTGGATGCCGGATCAAGTCCGGCATGACGGAGGAGAGGTTGTCGCCTTTCTCCACAAGTCTTGATCCTTCCCGCCAGGCGCCGCTTTTTTTCTTTTCGCCGCTGCTTTTGAAAAAAGAACTGTCGTTTTTCGTTGTGACGTCGCAGTTTGACGGGCAAATCTCGTTGCCCGTATTGCTCTTGTCCGGGCAGGGCGCTAAGACGCCTTCGCATTACTGTTTCAGGAGCCTTCACCATGTCGAACACAGATGCTTTCTTCTCCCGTCCGCTTGCCGAAGTCGATCCGGATATTTTCGGCGCGATCGAGAAGGAACTGGGTCGCCAGCGCCACGAGATCGAACTGATCGCCTCGGAAAACATCGTTTCCCGCGCCGTGCTTGAAGCGCAGGGTTCGATCATGACCAACAAATATGCCGAAGGTTATCCGGGCAAGCGTTATTACGGCGGCTGCCAGTTCGTGGATATCGCCGAAGAGCTTGCCATCGAACGCGCCAAGAAGCTGTTCGGCGTCAACTTCGCCAACGTCCAGCCGAATTCCGGTTCGCAGATGAACCAGGCCGTGTTCCTCGCGCTCTTGCAGCCGGGCGACACGTTCATGGGTCTCGACCTGAACTCGGGAGGCCATCTGACGCACGGTTCGCCGGTCAACATGTCCGGCAAGTGGTTCAACGTCGTGTCCTACGGCGTGCGCGAAGGCGACAACCTGCTCGACATGGACGATGTTGCAGAGAAGGCGCGCACCCACAAGCCGAAGCTCATCATCGCTGGCGGCACGGCATATTCCCGCATCTGGGACTGGAAGCGTTTCCGCGAGATCGCAGATGAAGTCGGCGCGTACCTCATGGTCGACATGGCGCATATCGCTGGTCTCGTTGCCGGTGGCCAGCATCCGTCGCCGTTCCCGCATTGCCACGTTGCTACCACCACGACGCACAAGTCGCTGCGGGGCCCGCGCGGTGGCGTTATCCTGACCAATGACGAAGATCTGGCCAAGAAGTTCAACTCGGCCGTTTTCCCGGGTCTTCAGGGCGGTCCGCTGATGCACATCATCGCTGCCAAGGCCGTTGCCTTCGGTGAAGCGTTGCAGCCGGAATTCCAGGACTATGCCGCACAGGTCGTCAAGAACGCCAAGGTGCTTGCCGAAACGCTGATTGAAGGTGGTCTGGACGTCGTCTCCGGCGGCACCGACAACCACCTGATGCTGGTTGACCTTCGCAAGAAGAACGCCACCGGCAAACGGGCGGAAGCAGCCCTCGGCCGCGCTTACGTCACCTGCAACAAGAACGGCATTCCTTTCGATCCGGAAAAGCCCTTCGTCACTTCAGGTGTACGTCTCGGCACGCCGGCCGGCACGACGCGCGGTTTCAAGGAAGCGGAATTCCGCGAAATCGGCAAGCTGATCGTCGAGGTTCTCGATGGTCTGAAGGTCGCCAATTCGGATGAGGGCAATGCTGCCGTCGAGGCTGCGGTGCGCGAAAAGGTCGTCGGTCTGACCGACCGTTTCCCGATGTATCCGTACATGTAAGGAAGTAAAAAGATGCGCTGCCCATTTTGCGGTTCCGAAGACACGCAGGTCAAGGACTCGCGTCCGGCGGAGGATAACACCTCCATCCGCCGGCGGCGCATCTGCCCCGATTGCGGCGGCCGCTTCACGACCTATGAGCGCGTGCAATTGCGCGAGCTGATGGTCATCAAGAAAAGCGGCCGCAAGCTGCCCTTCGACCGGGAAAAGCTGGTGCGGTCCTTCGAGATCGCGCTGCGCAAGCGTCCGGTTGACCGGGACCGGATCGAGCGGGCCGTCTCCGGCATCGCCCGCCGTCTGGAAAGTTCCGGCGAGACGGAGATTCCCTCGGAAGAAATCGGCCTGCAGGTTCTGGAAGCGTTGAAGAGCCTCGATGACGTGGCCTTCGTGCGCTACGCCTCGGTTTATCGCGATTTCAGCCATGCCGAGGATTTCGAGAATGTGATTGCCGAAATCAACGCCAAGATCGCCCGCGATACCGACGCCGGAGCATAGTCGTGACGAGCCGCGCCGATGACGAAAAATTCATGGCCCGGGCAATCGAGGTTTCCCTGCGCCATCAGGGCCAGACGCTCACCAACCCATCGGTTGGCTGCGTTCTCGTAAAAGACGGAAAAATCATCGCTGAAGCGGTAACCGCCATTGGCGGCCGCCCCCATGCCGAGCGGCAGGCGCTGGAGATAGCTGGCGAGGCGGCGCGCGGCGCCACTGCCTATGTCACGCTCGAACCCTGCTCGCACTGGGGCAAGACGCCGCCCTGCGCCAATGCGCTGGTCGAATACGGCGTGGCCCGTGTGGTGGTTGCCGTGGACGATCCGGATGAGCGTGTTTCCGGCCGCGGTTACTCCATATTGCGGGATGCGGGCATTGTGGTGGAAACCGGTCTGTTGCGCGCCGAAGGCAAGAGAGCGCTTGCGGCTTACCTCACACGTCAGGTGAAAAAACGCCCGCATGTGATTCTGAAGCTTGCCATTTCCGCCGATGGCATGATCGGCAGGAGAGGTGCAGGGCAGGTGGCGATCACCGGGCATGAGGCTCGCCACGCCGTGCATGAACTGAGAGCGCGCTGTGATTGCATCCTTGTGGGGATCGGGACTGCGATTGCGGATGATCCGGAATTGACGGTCCGCATCGCTGGTCTCGAAGATCGCTCGCCGGTGCGCATCGTGCTGGATCGCAAGTTTGAACTGCCGTTGATGTCTAAGCTGGTGGGAAGTGCCCGCGAGGTGCCGGTGGTCGTTGCGGCATTACCCCCCTCTGCCCTGCCGGGCATCTCCCCCTCAAGGGGGGAGATCGATGGAGCGCCGCTCCATCAGGCATTAATGGCTGGAGAGTGGGAAATGGGACAAGGTTTTGAGCGAGCGGATAGCCCCTTGCCGATCTCCCCCCTTGAGGGGGAGATGCCCGGCAGGGCAGAGGGGGGTAACCCGGACCGCAAACGCCAACAACTAACCGACGCAGGCGTCGAAATCCTAGAAGCATCAACCCTCGAAAACCTCCTCCACATCCTCGCCGAACGCGGCATGTCGGAACTTCTGGTCGAAGGCGGCGCTTTTGCCGCAAAATCATTCCTTGAAGCTGATCTGGTGGACCGTATCATGCTGTTCGAAAGCCCGGTCGTGATCGGTGAAGGCGGGATTGAAACGCCGCTCAACCGCACCGATATTCCGGGCGATTATGTTTTGGTCAGCGAAACAGCCTACGGGCCGGACCGCTGCTTCGATTATGAAAGGCCGCTTTGATGTTTACCGGAATTGTCACCGATGTTGGAACCGTGTCCGAACTGGAAGCTCTGGCCGAAGGCATCCGTCTGCGGGTGGCGACCAATTATGATCCGAAAACCATCGATATGGGCGCGTCCATCTCCCATGGTGGCGTCTGCCTGACAGTGACGAGATTGCCGGAAGACGGCAGCAACGAGCGCTGGTACGAGGTAGAGGCTTGGGAAGAGGCACTGCGCCTGACGACGATTGCGGACTGGCAGAAGGGCACGCATGTCAATCTGGAGCGCGCGCTGAAGATCGGCGACGAGCTTGGCGGCCACATCGTTTCCGGCCATGTCGATGGCAGGGCGGAAATCCTGTCGGTCGAGTCGGAAGGCGAGGCGGTCCGCATCCGCCTGCGCGCCCCGGATCATCTGGCGAAATTCGTGGCGCCCAAGGGTTCCATCGCGCTGGATGGCACTTCGCTGACCGTCAACGCCGTCGAAGGCACGGATTTCGACGTGCTCCTGATCCGCCATACGCTCACCGTCACCACATGGGGCGAACGCCAGCCGGGCGATTTCGTCAATTTCGAAGTCGACACCATGGCGCGTTACGCCGCAAGGCTTGCGGAATTTCCTTCCCAGTAAGCTGAGGAGGTTCCAAGGCTGAAGATTTCTCTCTCGTCATTCCGGCCTTGAGCCGGAATCCAGCCAGCCCAAGTCTTTGGGATGAAAGGGCTTTTCTCGCCGCGCAGACGCGCGTCGGCTGGATGCCGGATCAGGTCCGGCATGACGGAGGTGGCGTTGCCTTCATCAATAATCGCTGCAGACCGATTGTTGTTCTACGGATTGCTTCCGCTTGACACGCAAACGTAATAAAGACGTCTGTAGGCCCAAACGGGGCAGGGGAACACATCATGCCGTCTTTCGAACTGCTGACAGCCTTTTTTATCACCACCGCCCTGTTTGCATACATCCCCGGTCCGGCCATGCTTTATGCGGCGGCGCAGACCATGGCACGCGGCAGGTTTGCCGGACTGATGGCGGTTCTCGGCATCCATGTCGGCTGCTATTTCCACATCGTTGCCTCGGCGGCCGGGCTTTCGGTACTGTTTCAGGCGGTGCCCTGGCTTTATCTCGCTGTAAAGCTCTGCGGCGCGCTCTATCTCATCTGGCTCGGCTTCTCGATGCTGCGCAGCAAGCTCGAAGGCGAGGCCGTCAATCTGACCATAGAACCGAAATCGGCAAGGCGCGCGTTCATCGACAGCATCATCGTCGATGTGCTCAATCCGAAGACGGCGCTGTTCTTTCTGGCGTTTCTGCCGCAATTCGTCGATCCGGCGGCGGCCTTCCCGGTCTGGCTGCAATTGCTGATCCTCGGCATCGCCGTCAATTTCATCTTTTCTTCCGCCGATCTCGTCGGCGTGCTTCTGGCAGGGGCCATGGTCGGGCGCCTGAAGCGTTCCAGCAGGGTGCAGGTACTTGCCCGCCGCGCGGCCGGAACGGTGCTGATGGGGCTCGGCATCCATCTGGCATTCCAGAAAACCTGATTTTCGCGTGCTGCGCCGGATAAGGCGTAAAACCGGCCAAATGCCCCGCAAACGGGGCCTCTTGCGCGGGTGACACATGAAATTACTTGCCAAAAACGGCCAGCCGTGGTTTGACCGCCGCAAAAGCCGGTATGATCCGGCCCGAACCTTTTCAGGAAAATCCCATGTCCAAACCCCATCTTCTTATCGTGGAAGCACGCTTTTACGACGATATGGCAGACGCTCTTCTCGAAGGCGCGAAATTCGCGCTCGATGAGGCAGGCGCAACCTATGACGTCATCACGGTTCCTGGCGCGCTCGAAATCCCCGCTGCCATTGCCATGGCGCTGGATGGCGGCGACAACGAAGGCACGGAATATGAAGGTTTCGTAGCGCTCGGCATGGTCATTCGTGGCGAGACCTACCACTTCGACATCGTCTCCAACGAATCCTCGCGCGCCCTGATGGATCTCGCCGTCAGCGAATCGCTCGCCATCGGCAATGGCATCCTCACCGTCGAAAACGACGAGCAGGCATGGGCGCGTGTGCGCCGTTCCGACAAGGACAAGGGTGGTTTTGCCGCTCGCGCTGCGTTGACGATGATCGAGCTCAAGAAAAAACTGGGTGGCTGAACGCATGTCGGATATTGAAAATGGCGGCGAACCGCGCCAGCCTTCGGTAAAGCCCGCCAACCAGCGCGGTGCTGCGCGTCTTGCTGCCGTACAGGCGCTTTACCAGATGGATGTCGGCGGAACCGGCGTGGTGGAAGTCGTGGCGGAGTACGAGGCGCATCGCCTCGGACAGGAAGTTGACGGCGATACCTATCTGAAGGCCGATCCTTCCTGGTTCCGTTCCATTGTATCCGGCGTTGTCCGCGACCAGACGAAGATCGACCCTCTGGTCCGTTCGGCACTTCTGGAAGACTGGCCGCTGTCGCGTCTTGACGCCACCGTGCGCGCCATCCTGCGTGCCGGCACTTTCGAGATTCTCGAGCGCAAGGACGTGCCGGTCGCCGTCATCGTGACCGAATATGTCGAAATCGCCCGTGCTTTCTTCGAACACGACGAGCCGAAGCTGGTGAACGCGGTTCTGGACCGCATCGCCAAGCAGGTGCGCGGCGAGGCAAAACGCTAAAATACCTTAGGTGAGGAAGACATGAGCGACGTTTCCGTCCCCGGACTTGAAGTTCAACTGGACGAGGCGAAGCGCAACGTCTTCCTTCTGACCACCGCGCAGGCGATCATGGGATCGGCTGCGCCCTTGAGCTTTTCGGTCGGTGCGCTCGCCGGTTATCAGTTGCTCGGCGCGGACAAGTCGCTGGCAACTGCGCCGCTCACCGGTTTCAACATCGGCGTGGCGCTTGGCGCCATCTGCGTTGCTGCGGCGTCGCGTTTTCTCGGCCGCAAGGCCGGTTTCATGGTCGGTGCGCTGATGTCCTCGATTGGTGGCGGCATCGCTGCCGTGGCGCTTTTCCGCTCCGACTTCTGGCTATTCGCCATCGGCCTGCTGTTGATCGGCATTTCCGGCGGCTTCACGCAGAAAATCCGCTTCGCCGCCGCCGATGCATCGCCCTCCTTCTACAAACCGAAGGCCATTTCCTGGATATTGGCGGGCGGTATCATCTCGGCCATCGTCGGGCCGCAGCTTGCCATTTTCGGCAAGGATGTCTTCGCGCCGGTCACCTTCGCCGGCGCTTTCATCGCGCTGGTGCCGCTCGGCATCATTGCCATCGTCATTCTGTCATTTCTGAAGTTACCGGATCCGAAGGCGGCGTCCATCCACGCGCAGGCGGCGCGACCCCTGTCGGAAATCGTCCGCACGCGCCGTTTCATCACCGGCATGGTCTGCGGCATCGGTTCCTACGCGTTGATGACCTTCATGATGACCGGCGCGCCGCTCGCCATGGTGATCGGCTGCGGTTTTCCGACAGAACTTGCGACGCTCGGCATCCAGTGGCACGTTCTCGCCATGTTCGGCCCGAGTTTCTTCACCGGCATGCTGATTGCGCGATTCGGTGCGGAAAAAATCGTAGCAGCCGGTCTCGTGGTGCTGATGGCCTGCGCTGTGGTCGCGCATATGGGCATCGAATTGTGGAATTTCTGGGCGGCGCTGATTCTTCTCGGGCTTGGCTGGAACTTCGGCTTTATCGGCGCAACCGCCATCATCACGTCAAGCTACCGCCCGCATGAGGCGGACAAGGTGCAGGGCTTTCACGATATCGTGCTGTTCGGCACGGTGGCGCTTTCGTCCTTCTCTTCCGGCAAGGTGTTCACGGCCTGGGGCTGGTCGGTGATGAACCTCGTCATCTGGCCCGTTGCGGGTCTTTGCCTGCTGCTGGTCGTGTCTCTGCTGCTGACCCCACGCAGGAACGCCGCGTAAGATCGCGTTCGTTCTCTACCCCTTTCATGTTTCAGGCGAATTTGTGGGCTTGACGCCGCGCCTTTCGCCAACGCAATCTTGCCGCGCAGGTCATTTTTCCTTGGGAGGGGAATATATGGCCACGACAGGACCTGGTGCGCACATGATCGCGCCGGTCCTTGCACAAGGTTTCGCCACGCCGGGGAGGGAGTGAGACCCGGCCTATTGGGAGGTAAGTGCGCATGACCGTAATACCCATAGTCATTTTATGTGGGGTCCTGTCCGTGGTTTACGCGGCATGGACAACCAAGAGCGTTCTCGATGCCGATCAGGGCAACGAGCGTATGCGTGAAATAGCAGGTTTTATCCGTGAAGGTGCGCAGGCTTATCTCACCCGTCAGTATCTCACCATCGCCATCGTCGGATTGATCGTCGCCGTTCTTGCCTGGTATCTGCTGTCGGCAATGGCAGCCGCCGGTTTCCTCGTCGGCGCGGTGCTTTCCGGGCTTGCCGGTTTCATTGGCATGCATGTTTCGGTCAGGGCCAATCTGCGCACCGCGCAGGCCGCGTCCCACAGCCTTTCCGCCGGTCTCGACATCGCCTTCAAGTCGGGCGCCATCACCGGCATGCTGGTGGCGGGTCTCGCGCTGCTCGGCGTCTCCATTTATTATTTCATCCTGACCTCGGTCATGGGCCATCCGGCCGGATCGCGCGAAGTGATCGACGCGCTGGTGTCGCTCGGTTTCGGTGCGTCCCTTATCTCCATCTTCGCCCGTCTCGGCGGCGGCATCTTCACCAAGGGCGCGGATGTCGGCGGCGATCTCGTCGGCAAGGTCGAGGCTGGCATTCCGGAGGACGACCCCCGCAACCCGGCAACGATCGCCGACAATGTCGGCGACAATGTCGGTGACTGCGCCGGCATGGCGGCCGACCTTTTCGAGACCTATGCCGTCTCGGTGGTCGCGACCATGGTGCTTGCCTCGATCTTCTTTGCCGGAACGCCCATACTTGAAAGCGCCATGACCTATCCGCTGGCGATTTGCGGCGCCTGCATCCTGACCTCGATTGCCGGAACCTTCTTCGTCAAGCTCGGCACCAACAATTCCATCATGGGCGCGCTCTATAAAGGGCTGATCGCCACCGGCATCTTCTCGATCGCCGGCCTCGCGGTTGCCACCTATGCGACGGTCGGCTGGGGAACCATCGGCACCGTTGCCGGAATGGAGATCACCGGCGCGAACCTCTTCCTGTGCGGCATCGTCGGCCTTGTCGTGACGGCGCTGATCGTGGTCATCACCGAATATTATACCGGTACCAACAAACGCCCGGTCAACTCCATCGCGCAGGCATCGGTGACCGGCCACGGCACCAACGTCATCCAGGGCCTAGCGGTCTCGCTGGAATCGACGGCGCTGCCGGCCATCGTCATCGTCGGCGGCATCATCGGAACCTACCAGCTCGCCGGCCTGTTCGGCACCGGCATCGCGGTCACCGCCATGCTTGGGCTGGCGGGCATGATCGTCGCGCTCGACGCTTTCGGTCCGGTAACGGACAATGCCGGCGGCATTGCCGAAATGGCCGGTCTCGATCCGGATGTGCGCAAGGCGACCGATGCGCTGGATGCCGTCGGCAACACCACCAAGGCCGTGACCAAGGGTTACGCCATCGGCTCGGCCGGTCTCGGCGCGCTGGTGCTGTTTGCGGCCTATTCCAACGACCTGGCCTATTTCGCCGCCAATGGCGACACCTATCCTTACTTCAAGGACATTGGCGAAATATCCTTCAGCCTTGCCAATCCTTACGTCGTTGCCGGTCTGCTGTTCGGCGGCATGATCCCCTATCTTTTCGGCGGCATCGCCATGACGGCGGTCGGCAAGGCCGCAAGTTCGATCGTGGAAGAAGTGCGCCGGCAGTTCCGGGAAAAACCCGGCATCATGGCCGGCACGGAAAAACCGGATTACGGCAGGGCGGTCGATCTTTTGACCAAGGCGGCGATCAAGGAGATGATCATTCCGTCGCTGCTGCCGGTTCTGGCGCCGCTCGTCGTTTATTTCGGCGTACTTCTGATCTCCGGCTCCAAGGCCTCGGCCTTTGCGGCGCTGGGCGCGTCTCTGCTCGGCGTCATCATCAACGGACTGTTCGTGGCCATTTCCATGACCTCCGGCGGCGGCGCGTGGGATAATGCCAAGAAGAGCTTCGAGGATGGTTTCGTCGACAAGGACGGCGTGCGCCACATCAAGGGTTCGGACGCCCACAAGGCGTCGGTGACGGGTGATACGGTCGGCGATCCTTACAAGGACACCGCCGGTCCTGCCGTCAACCCGGCCATCAAGATCACCAACATCGTGGCGCTGCTGCTGCTGGCGGTTCTTGCCGGCTGAACACCTTCCGGGTTTACACAGAGAAAAGGCCCGTGGAGCGATCCACGGGCCTTTGGTTTTGCCGTTCTGTTCCGGTCAGGGTGTGTTGTTGCCCTGACCGAGAATGCTCTTGGCGATATTGGCGCCCGAGGTGCCGCCGGAGAGCAGCTGCTGCAGGAAGGTGAGATCCTTGCCGCCGGTCGGGGTGGTGCGCGAAATGCTGTCGAAGACCTTGCCGTCCTGCAGCGCGTAATTCGCCTTGCGCTCGATCACGCCGTCCTTGTTGAAATAGATGGCGAGAATGTTCTGCTCGACCAGCGTCGGCTTCATGAAAGCGGCGCGGCGCACGCGCTTCTGCGAGATGTAGTAGAAAACCTCGTTGCCGAAGGTCGCCGTGGTCGAGGGCGTGCCCATGGTCAAGAGAACCTGCTCGCGGCTGGAACCTTCCGGGATCAGCTGAAGCGACTGCTCGTCCATGATGTAGCCGTTGTGAAACACGTCGGTGGTTTTGGTGCAGGCGGAAAGCAGGCCGGACGCGATGACGATTGCGATGGCGGTCTTGCTCAGAATTTTGCCGTGACTTGCGGATTTCTGCTTGCTCAACTGCTTTTCTCCGACTGCGATCATGAATGGCACCTTCCGGCATTGCGTGATGCACAGTGTCTGTGCACATGATTGTGTCAATCCGGGGACGGAAAAACCCGATCACCCCTCAATTTCAATGCTTTCCCGGCCTTTTGGCACTCCTCGGTCTCTTCGACTGTTTCAGCCGAAAGACGAACGTGACCGCGACAGCATTGCAATTCGTGGATGCTTCGGTAAACCAGCTTTGGCGATCATGCAACAAGTGCGATGGGCGGTTCACCAGCCCGTTCGGAAAAAAAGATGATATTCGGGCTGTTCAAGAAGAAAAACAACAACCGCGCCGTAGTCGACCGGCAATACGCGACCTTGACGGCTGCCGCACGCACGCCCGCTTTTTATCTCGATCTCGGCGTCCCAGACACTGTGATGGGCCGCTTCGAGATGCTGTCGGTCATCATGATTCTCTATTTCCGCCGCACCAAATCCTCCGGCGTCAGCGGGCAGGAAATTGCCCAGGAGATCGTCGACGCCTTTTTTCAGGATATCGATCATTCCATCCGTGAACTTGGTATCGGCGACCAGGGCGTGCCGAAAAGAATGAAGAAATTCGCCGGCATGTTCTACGGGCGGCTCGAATCCTACGCGGCGGCGCTGGATGCATCCGACCCCGTTGCCCTTGCCGCGGCCCTACGGCGCAATATATATCCGCAGACAGATGAGAAGGCACCGCAATTGGACGGGCTGGCGGGCTGGATGATGGAAACATCTTCCGTCCTCGCTGCCAAGTCTGAAGATACAATCGCAACCGGAAGCCTGACGCTGCCCTTGCCTGGACAATGAGATTTGAGATGAACGCGCGACACCCCGCAAATGACGACCTGCCTTTTTCCTATCCCGTAAAGGTAGGTCATATTTCCGCCAATCCCGTCAGGATTGGTCTCGAAGCCAATGCCGAGGAGCTGAAGGCGCTGGCGAAATTCTGGAATGTGCTTTCCGTCGAATATCTGAAGGCGGAATTGCAGGTTACCCGCTGGAAGAGGGATGGCGTGAAGATCAAGGGCGAGGTGCATGCCGCCGTGACCCAGGCCTGCATCGTGACGCTGGAGCCGGTCTCCAGCAAGATCGACGAGACCGTGGAGCATATTTTCGTGCCGGAAGGATCGAAGCTGGCGCGGATGGTGACCAATGAGGAAGGCGAGATCATACTGGACCCCGACGGCCCTGACATTCCCGACCAGTTTACCGGCGACAGCATCGATGTCGGCGCTGCGGTCGCGGAATTCGCCGCCCTTGCGATCGATCCCTATCCGCGCAAATCGGACATTGAATTTACCGACACGACCGTCGACGAGCCTGAAGAAGAAAAGCGCCCATCGCCTTTCGCCGTGTTGAAAGACTGGAAAAAAGACTGAATGGCCCGAACCGGCTGAAATAAATATATTGTATCAGAAGCCGGAAAAGGTATTTTCGCGCGAAATCCGCTTGAGTGGCGGCAAGAAGGATAAGGGACGAGTGATCAGAATAGCGATTGACGTCATGGGTGGCGATTTCGGCCCTGATGTTGCCATACCCGGTGCCGCCAAGGCGCTTGAACGGCACAACGATGTAACTTTTCTGCTCTACGGGCAGAAAGGCAAATGCGAACCCATTCTGGCACAGTACCCCGCGCTACGGGAAAAGTCGGTCTTTCACGATTGTGAAATCTCGGTCGCGATGGATGAAAAGCCGAGCCAGGCGCTTCGCCGCGGCCGCTATGTCTCCAGCATGTGGCGCGCCATCGAGGCCGTGAAGCTTGGCGAGGCGGATGTTGCCGTCTCCGCCGGCAATACCGGCGCGCTGATGGCCATGGCCAAATTCTGTTTGCGCACCATGGCGCGGGTGGAACGTCCGGCTATCGCCGGCATATGGCCGACGCTGAAAGGCGAAAGCATCGTGCTCGATGTCGGTGCCACGATCGGCGCCGATTCCCAGCAATTGCTCGATTTCGCCCTGATGGGCGGCGCCATGGCGCGCGCGCTTTTCGATATCGACCGTCCCACCGTCGGCCTGCTCAATGTTGGCGTCGAGGAGGTGAAGGGTCAGGAAGAAGTGCGTGAGGCCGGACGCCTGATCCGCGAGGCCGATCTCGGCACCATCGATTATCGCGGTTTCGTCGAGGGCGACGATATCGGCAAGGGCACGGTGGATGTGGTGGTGACGGAGGGTTTCACCGGCAACATCGCGCTGAAAGCCGCCGAAGGCACGGCGCGCCAGATCACCACGCTGTTGCGTGAGGCGATCTCCCGCAGCTTCTTTGCCAAGATCGGCTATATCCTGGCGAAAAGCGCTTTCGATGTGCTCAGAGAAAAAATGGACCCGCGCAAGGTCAATGGCGGTGTGTTTCTCGGCCTGAACGGTATTGTCATCAAAAGCCATGGCGGCACGGACGCCATCGGTTTTGCCTCCGCCGTCGATGTCGGCTACGACATGGTCCATAACGGCCTTACGGCAAAAATTGAAAATGATCTGAAGATTTACCACGCAAGACGGCTTCCGCCCCCGGCGCCCGAAGCTCTCGTGGCTGACGAGGAATAAGGGAATGATCCGCTCTATCGTATGTGGTTTCGGGGCAGCGCTTCCGAAGCGAGTCATGACCAACGGTGAAATCGAAGGGGTTGTCGAGACCTCCGACGAATGGATCGTGCAGCGCACGGGTATCCGGCAGCGCTACATTGCCGGCGAAGGCGAGACGACCGCTTCGCTCGGCGAGGCGGCGGCCCGCGCGGCGCTCGACAATGCCGGCCTGACGCCCGATGACATCGATCTCATCATTCTGGCGACGTCGACACCGGACAACACCTTTCCGGCAACGGCGGTGAACATTCAGAACCGTCTCGGCATGACCCACGGTTTCGCCTTCGACATGCAGGCCGTCTGCTCCGGCTTCGTCTACGCTGTGGCGACAGCCGATCTCTACATTCGCGGTGGCATGGCCAAGCGCGTACTGGTGATCGGCTCGGAAACATTCTCGCGTATTCTCGACTGGAAGGATCGCACCACCTGCGTTCTGTTCGGCGATGGTGCTGGCGCACTCGTCATCGAGGCCGGCGAAGGCGAGGGCACCTCCGGCGATCGCGGCATCCTGACCTCGCAGCTGCGCTCCGACGGTTCGCACAAGGAGAAGCTTTACGTCGATGGCGGGCCTTCCACGACAGGCACGGTCGGTCATCTGCGCATGGAAGGCCGGGAAGTGTTCAAGCACGCCGTCGGCATGATCACCGACGTCATCGAACAGGCTTTCGAGGCGACGGGCACGACGGCTGATGATCTCGACTGGCTCGTTCCGCATCAGGCCAACAAGCGCATCATCGATGGATCGGCGAAAAAGCTCAACATCGATCCGGAAAAAGTGGTCATCACCGTCGATAAGCACGGCAATACCTCGGCCGCTTCCATTCCGCTGGCGCTCGCCGTTGCGGCCGGAGACGGGCGCATCAAGAAGGGCGATCTGGTCATGCTGGAAGCCATGGGCGGCGGTTTCACCTGGGGTGCGGTGCTGCTGCGCTGGTAGCGGCTGATTTTGGTGTTTCCCGGGGCAATGCCGAAAAATCGGTCGTGATTTTCGCGGCTTTGTCCCGATCAAACGCGTCGAAGCGGCCCGCGCTTGCGGCAAAACCGTGCCGGTCGCTCTAAGCCATTGCACTGATTGCCGAAAGCCTCAAATGAATCTGGAACAATCCCTTGACCGGTCGCCACAAGGGAAATAATCTCGCTCACTCCTAGAGAAAAATTCAGACACGGTTTGTGGGGAAAAATGGCCGGGAAGACAGTGACACGCGCAGATCTTGCAGAATCTGTGTTTCGTAAAGTCGGGCTGTCCCGCACCGAATCCGCCGAGCTGGTCGAAACGATCATCGACGAGATTTGCAATGCGATCACGCGCGGCGAGGTCGTCAAGCTTTCGTCCTTCGCGACATTCCAGATCCGCGAGAAGAACGAGCGTATCGGCCGCAACCCGAAAACGGGCGAGGAAGTTCCGATTTCGCCACGCCGCGTCATGACCTTCAAGGCGTCGAACGTGCTGAAACAGCGAATCCTCAAGGCGCATACGGCACGCAAGACCAAGCAAAAAGGTCAGAAAGCCGGGGCGTAAGCCGGCTGCGACACGGGTTTTTCGCCGCATGGCGAGCCTTTATCCCCATTCTTCTTGTGAACATGCTTGAATTTCGACGTGCAAGCCGTTGAAATCCGGTCGACTCACATCATAATCAATTTTAGTAATTGGTATCTTGCCGCTCCGGACATCGGCGCGAGGATCGGATTCGATTTTCGCATGATGTGATGCACGGGCCGGCGGATGAAAAGCGTTCTTGTTCAGTGTTCGGCTGGATGCATTGCGCACCAGGTCCGGATGGGAGTGGAAGTTTGGACAAAAGCCCCGACGCGTTTCGGACGATCAGTGAAGTGGCGGATGAGCTGAACCTGCCGCAGCACGTGCTGCGTTTCTGGGAAACACGCTTTCCGCAGATCAAGCCGATGAAACGGGGCGGGGGCCGCCGTTATTACCGCCCGGATGATATCGATCTCCTGAAGGGCATTCGTCATCTTCTATATGACCACGGCTACACCATCAGGGGCGTGCAGAAACTTCTGAAAGCCAATGGTAACCGTTTCGTGGCGGCGATCGCCTCGGGCGATCTCGCAACCATGGAAGCCATCATGGCGGCGAGCGGCGAAAAGGAAGTCCCCGAACCACGCGTGATGGATACGGACGAGGACGAGGTCGTCGGTCGCCCGAAGGCCAAGCCGAGCGGCCGCTTTTTCGGCTTCGGCGGCGGCAACAGCGATACCGAGATATCGGTCGGCAAATCTGGCATCGGCAAGGATGACCAGGCGCTGTTGCAGGAAGCGCTGTTCGATCTTCTCGAATGCAAGCGGCTGCTTGATCAGGTTCGCTGATCGCTTATCCACAGCTCTGTTCGAGCATTTCCAGGAAAAGCGAAGAGGCTCTCGAACGCCAACCTTTCGGAAACTCCTTTGACCGATAATGCGGCTCCGTAAAAAGGAGTCTGATCGTGAGCAATCGAAAACCGACAACGCGGCGCCGCACGGCGAAGAAATCGGCCGGCGGCAGCGTTTGGCCCTGGGTGCTGATGCTGGGCGTCGTTGCCGGTGGCATTCAGGCTTACGAACATCGTGACAGCCTTCTGCCGCAACGGCATGTCGCGAAGGCAACATCCACGACGACCAGCACCCCGAAGGTCGCGGTGACTGCGAAACGCGAGACAGCCGCACCGGAAAAGGCGGCTGCCATCCGGCCCGCATCGCCGGTTTTACCGGGCAACGGACCGGTGCCGCCGCGCTCCATCGCCATGCCGCCCGCAGCACAACAGAGCCAGGTTGCCGCTATCCTGCCGGAAACACGCCCCTCGGTCGAAAAAGTCTCTCTCGGAGAAAAAAGCGGCGTCTTCGCCTTTTGCGGCCGCTCGGGCCTCAACAATTGCGTGGCGGACGGCAACACTTTCTGGATGAAGGGCGTGAAAACGCAGCTTGCCGGCATCGAGGTCCCGCAGATCGACCGGGCGCGATGCATGGAAGAGCGTCAGCGCGGTTTCATTGCCAAGGTGCGGTTGCGGGACATGCTGAATGCCGGTGCCTTCGACGTGGCCTCTTCCGGAACCGCGGGCGGGCAAGCCATGGAACGCAAACGGATTTCGCGCTCAGGCGTGTCCTTTGCCGATCAACTCGTGCGGGAAGGCCTGGCCCATCCGGCCTCGGCAAAAAATCAGTCCTGGTGTGGCTAAGGCCCCGTTGACCGAAACGGTCCGGCCTGTGTAGATGAGGCGCTGTCAGCGCTTGGGTTCGAATCCCGGGCGATGACGAAACAGTTTTGCAGCCCGAAGCCGGATAGGCACGCGGCGCGGCAATGCGGACGTGGCGAAATCGGTAGACGCAGCAGACTTAAAATCTGCCGACCATTGGTCTTGCGGGTTCAAGTCCCGCCGTCCGCACCATTTTCATTTGATTTTGCACCCCAAGTCGTGAGCAGACGTAAAAAACACGTCTGTTCACACGCACGGCATCCTTCCGTGAAAATCAGCCAAAAGAACCTATTGACCTTGCCACGATGGGAAGCCCTATCTTTTTCCATATAAGTGAAAAGAGGTCATCAGCATGTCACAAAACCAGATCCGGGCGAGCCATACGATAGCCATCGACGGGATGACATGCGCCTCCTGCGTTGGCAGGGTGGAGAAGGCGATTGCCAGGGTGCCGGGGGTCGTCAAGGCTTCGGTCAATCTTGCGACGGAACGCGCCGATATTGCATTTTCCGGAGCGCCCAACGTTCCGGCCGTTATCGATGCCGTGCGAAATGCGGGGTATAGCGTCGACGAAAAAACCATCGAACTTGATATCGAGGGCATGACATGCGCGTCCTGCGTCGGGCGTGTCGAGAAGGCGTTGAAGGCTGTTCCCGGTGTCTCCGGTGCGAGCGTCAATCTGGCAACGGAGCGCGCTACGGTCCGCGTCGCCGGCAATGCCGTTTCTGCCGCCAAGCTGGCCGAGGCGATCAGCCAGGCGGGCTACAAGGCGAGCGAGATCGTTGCCGATAAAGCCAAGGGTGATGAGCCGGACAGGCGCGAAGCCGAGTTGCGCGGCCTGAAAATCAGCCTTGCCACTGCTGTCGTTCTGACATTTCCGGTCTTCATTCTGGAGATGGGTTCGCATCTGGTGCCCGCCATCCATGATTTCGTGATGGAAACGGTCGGCATGCGCGAGAGCTGGTATCTGCAATTCGCACTGACCACGCTTGTCCTCTTCGGGCCGGGCCTGCGGTTCTTCAAGAAGGGCATCCCCGCACTTCTGCGGCTGGCGCCGGACATGAATTCGCTTGTGGTGCTGGGCACCGCCGCCGCCTGGGGTTTCTCGGTGGTGGCGACTTTTGCGCCGCAAATGCTGCCGCGAGGCACGGCCAATGTCTATTACGAGGCGGCGGCGGTTATCGTCACGCTCATCCTGCTCGGCCGTTTTCTGGAGGCGCGCGCCAAAGGCCGCACCAGTGAGGCGATAAAGCGGCTCGTCGGCCTGCAGGCGAAGTCGGCCCGCGTTCTGCGCGATGGTGAAACCGTCGATGTGCCATTGCAGGATGTCGAGGCCGGTGATGTGATTGTGGTCCGTCCCGGCGAGAAGGTGCCCGTCGACGGTCTGGTGCTCGACGGTTCTTCCTATGTCGACGAATCGATGATCACCGGCGAACCGGTTCCGGTAACCAAGGCGGCAGGCTCCGAAGTCGTTGGCGGCACGGTCAACAGGAACGGCTCCTTCACCTTCCGAGCGACGAAGGTCGGCGCCGATACGCTGATCGCGCAGATCATCCGCATGGTCGAGGAGGCGCAGGCCGACAAACTGCCGATACAGGCGCTGGTGGACAAGGTGACCAGCTGGTTCGTGCCGGCGGTGATGCTGGCGGCGCTCGCCACCTTCATCGTCTGGTTCATTCTTGGGCCTGATCCCGCCTTGACCTTTGCGCTCGTCAACGCCGTCGCGGTCCTCATCATCGCCTGCCCCTGCGCCATGGGTCTTGCCACGCCGACCTCTATCATGGTCGGAACCGGACGCGCTGCCGAAATGGGCGTGCTGTTCCGGCGCGGCGATGCTCTCCAGACTTTGCGCGACGCCGACGTGATTGCCGTTGACAAGACCGGCACGCTGACGCTCGGCAAGCCGACACTGGTTCATTTTACCACGACCGAAGGCTTCGATCCGGATGAGGTGTTGCGCCTTGTCGCCTCGCTTGAGAGCCGTTCCGAACATCCGATTGCAGAGGCGATCGTCGAGGCGGCAAAACATGGTGGCATGACACTTGCCGATGCTGATGGCTTTGAGGCGACCCCCGGTTACGGCGTTGCGGCGATTATCGACGGCCGCAAGGTCGAGGCGGGAGCGGACCGGTTCATGGTGAAGCTCGGTTACGATGTCGCGATGTTTGCGGACGATGCCGACCGGCTGGGCAGGGAAGGGCAGTCGCCGCTTTATGCCGCCGTGGATGGCAGGCTGGCCGCGATCATTGCCGTTGCCGATCCGGTAAAGCCGACGACGCCGGAAGCAATCGCAGCGCTGCATGCGCTTGGCCTCAAGGTCGTGATGATCACCGGCGACAATCGCCGCACGGCGGAAGCCATTGCCCGGCGTCTCGGTATCGACGAGGTGGTGGCGGAAGTGCTGCCGGACGGCAAGGTGGAGGCAGTCAAAAGGCTCGCCGCCAGCGGCCGGCGGGTGGCCTTTGTCGGCGATGGCATCAACGATGCGCCGGCCCTTGCGGCAGCCGATGTCGGACTTGCCATCGGCACGGGTACGGATGTCGCCATCGAAAGTGCTGACGTCGTGTTGATGTCGGGCGATTTGCGCGGCGTCGCGAATGCCATCGCGCTGTCCAAGGCGACGATCCGCAATATCGGTCAGAACCTGTTCTGGGCCTTCGCCTATAATGCGGCGCTCATTCCGGTGGCGGCGGGAATATTGTATCCTTTCAATGGCGTTCTGCTGTCGCCTGTCCTTGCTGCCGGAGCGATGGCGCTGTCCAGCGTGTTTGTGTTGACGAATGCACTGCGTCTCAAAAGCTTCCGCCCGCCGCTTCAGGACAGATCATCCGGCACGCAACTCGCAGCGGCCGAATAGGAGACGGGTTTGATGACGTCTCAAAACACCATCTATCTACCATGGATCGGACGCAGCATTGTGGCGGCGCAGGGCGAGACCGTCCTGCAAGCAGCCCTTGCCGCCGGGATTTCCTATCCTCACGGCTGTCGCATGGGCCGGTGCGGAGCCTGCAAATCGCACCTCGTCTCCGGCGAGATCGACCTTCTCAAGCACACGCCCTTTTCTTTGACCGAAGAGGAAAAGGCGGAGGGCCTGACGCTTGCCTGCCGCGCGGTGCCGATGAGCGATGTGACGATCGGCTGGCTCGACGGCGACGATGAGATCGCCGATATTCCGACCGGCCGTTTCGACGGTGTGGTCGTGGAGGCGGTGGATGCGACGCATGACATCAAGCTCATCCGCATCCGGCTCAACGACCGCGAGCAATTCACCTTCAAGGCGGGGCAATATGTGCGCCTGCTTTATCCGGACTGTTCGCCGCGTGACTATTCCATTGCCAGCGGCATCGATGAGGACCTGATCGAGTTTCATATCCGGCATGTCCCCGGCGGCCTCACCAGCGGCCGCATCTTCACACTTGCCAGGGCGGGCGACCCTGTTACGCTTGTTGGTCCCTTCGGGTCTTCATACCTGCGGGAAAAACATTGCGGACCGATCCTCGGCATAGCCGGCGGTTCGGGGCTGGCGCCGGTCAAGGCGGTTGTCGAGGCAGCGCTTGCCTCGGGACTGGCCACGGGCCGCGAACGCCCGGTCCACGTCTATTTCGGCGCGCGTGCGCAGCGTGACCTCTATATGGTCGACCGTTTCGAAGAACTTGCCGCACGGCACGGCAATCTGAGCTTCGTTCCGGTTCTCTCGAATGAAGAACATGCGCAGATGCGGTGCGGTTATGTCGGCTCAGCGGTGGCGGACGATTTCGACGATCTCGATGGCTGGAAGGCCTATCTCGCTGGTCCGCCGGCGATGATCGAGGCGACGGTGCCGCAACTCGTGGCAAGGGGCATCCGCCCTGCCGACATTCATGCAGACGTGTTTTTCACCCCGGAAAGATAGGAGCAGGATCGATGAATATTGGTACAGCCGCCACCGCATCCGGTGTTTCCGCAAAGATGATCAGGCATTACGAAATGATCGGCCTGATCAAATCGGCAAGCCGCACGGAGTCCGGCTACAGGGTCTATACCGCCAACGATCTGGAAACGCTGCGTTTCATCCGGCGCGGTCGCGATCTCGGTTTTTCGATCGAAAAGATCAGGCAGCTCATGACCCTGTGGCGGGATCCGGGCGGTGCCTCCTGCGATGTCAAGCGCATCGTCATGGAGCATGTCGTCGATCTCGAAGCGAAGATGCATACGCTACGGGAGATGGCCGACACGCTTCGAAATCTCGCAACCTATTGCCCTGATAATGGCGAACCGGATTGTCCGATCATTCAGGATCTGGCCCAATCCGAAGATCCCGATTTTACCCCGGTGGCGATCCTGCCCAAGCGTTCCGGCATGCTGAAGGGCACGTCTGGTTCGGTGATGGAGCTACAGCGCCATATGAAATGAACAGCCGTTCCCCGCCAGGGAGCGATAGTCGATTGCAGTTGAAACGCCGATTGCGGTGAAGGAAACCAGGCCATGTGGATACAGATATTACAGCGCTTCCTTATTCTATGCCTGATGTTGACGATCGTTTCCGTCATCGCGTTTCTTTTGCCCTATATGGCGGGTGGCGATCCGGCCCGCACCATTCTGTTTTCGCGCATGCGCGATACGGCGCTCGATCCGCATGCGGTTGAGGCCCTGCGATTAAGCCTCGGGCTCGACCGGCCGCTTTACGTGCAATATTTCGCGTGGTTGTCGGGCGCTCTGCGTGGCGATCTGGGATTTTCCTTCAGCAGCAGCCAGCCTGTGGCCGGCGAGCTTTTGCGCTCGCTCGGTGTGTCGGTGACATTGGCGCTGACGGCGCTGGCAATCGCGGTCGCCGTCGCCCTGCCGCTCGGCACATTGGCGGCGATGCGTCCGGGCGGTCGGCTCGACAATTTCGCGACGCTGATGATCCAGACCTTCGTTGCAACGCCGGAATACTGGTTCGCGCCGATGTCGGCGCTGGTCTTTGCGCTCTATCTCGGCTGGTTGCCGTCTGCGGGATGGGATAGCTGGCGCTCCCTGGTGCTTCCCGCCCTGACATTGACGCTGCGCCCGCTGGCCTATTTCACGCAGGTAACCCGCGCTGCCATGGCCGAGGTTCTGCGCGCGCCTTACATCACGGCGGCCCGCAGCCGTGGTCTCGGCATGCACAGCACGGTCATGCGGCACGGCGTCCGCAACGGTTCGCTTCCGATCGTCACATTCTTCGCATTGTGGCTCGCGGGCCTGCTTGGCGGATCGGTTGTCGTGGAAGTGATATTCGCCATCCCCGGCATGGGCCGGCTTCTCTACGACGCCGTGGTCAATCGGGATATCCCGATGCTGCAGGGCGGTTTCATTTGCATCGTGGCCTTGTCCATCCTGATCAATACCCTGGCCGACGGCTTCTATGTCCTGATCAATCCAGCAATGCGAGGTCAACATGACCACTAGCCTCTTCCCGAGCGCGTCGGTAGCCGCCTTGCCCATGGCTGTCACTCCCAAGCGCCCCTCGACACTCGACCGGTTCACGGACTTCATTCGCGGGCGGCATTGGACCTTTTACGTGGGATCGGCGATTTTTCTCGTCATCATTCTGCTGCTCGTGATCGCGCCGTGGATTTCGCCCTACAACCCGGCGCAGCAAAGCCTTCGCCTGCGGTTGAACCCGCCAAGCGCCGCCCACTGGCTGGGGACCGACCATCTCGGACGTGATGTCTTGAGCCGGTTGCTTATCGGCGGACGCTTTACGGTCACCATTGCCGCCATCACGGTCATTCTGTCGGTCGGCATCGGAACCTTCATCGGCATCATCAGCGGCCGCAGCCGTGGCGTGCTTGACGAATTCCTGATGCGCGTGGTGGACCTGCTGATTGCCATTCCCGATGTGGTCATCGCCATTTTCCTCGTCGCGATCTTCGGCCCAGGATACGGAACGCTGATCGCGTCGCTGACGATTGTCGGCTGGACACCTTTTGCGCGGCTGGCACGCGGGCTGACGCTTTCGATCAATTCCCGCGAATATATGCGCGCCGCCGAGGTGCTGGGGTGCACGCGGCGCTTCATCATCTTCCGGCATGTCATTCCCAACACGATCTGGCCCATCGCGGCCGTCGCGTTCCTGCGCTTCGGCCACAAGCTGATCACTGTAGGCGGATTGTCGTTTCTCGGTCTCGGCGTGCAGCCGCCAGCCGCCGACTGGGCGCTGATGCTGGCCGATGCGCAGGCCTATGCCGAGCGGATGCCGGTTCTGGTGATTGCGCCCGGGCTGGCGATCTTCCTGGCGGCCCTGAGCGTGACATGGATCGGCCACGGACTGAACATGGATACCAAGAAATCGAACGGTCATTGACGCCAAAAGAGGCGACTGAACCCAAAGGAGAGTAATATCGTCTGAAGCCGCATGAAAATACGCAAATGCCTCCGATGCAATAATAATAAGGGGAACTCTTATGAATATCGAAGGATACACGCATGCCAATACGGCCATATCCCCGGAGCGGACACCGCTTCTGGAAATCGAGGACCTGCACGTTTCGGTGCCGGCTCCAAACGGCCGAAAGTTTGTCATCTCCGGCCTGACGCTTTCCGTCAATGCCGGGGAGGTCGTAGCACTTGTCGGCGAATCCGGGTCCGGCAAGAGCATGACGGCGCTGTCGCTGATGCGGCTGCTGCCGCAGGGCGCGGAAATCAATTCCGGCCGCATTTCCTTTGCCGGGCGTGACATCCTCGCTCTTTCATCTTCCGAACTTGATGCGCTGCGCGGGGCAGATATCGGAATGCTGTTCCAGCAACCGCAGGCCATGCTCGATCCAACCAGCCGGGTGAGGACACAAGTTGCCGAGCCGCTGTGGGTCCACCGCAAGATGAGCCGGCATGCCGCGCTCGGCCGGGTGGTCGGACTGTTGTCCGACGTCGGAATTCCCGACCCGTCGGCACGGGCGCAATGCTTCGCGCATGAGCTTTCCGGCGGCATGGCGCAACGCGTCATGATCGCGGCGGCACTTTCCGGCAATCCGCAACTGCTGATCGCCGATGAACCGACGACGGCGCTCGATGTCACCGTCCAGGCACAGATATTGCGCCTGCTCGACGACGAACGCCGGAAGCGGCGGCTCGCCACGCTGCTCATCACCCACGATCTCTCGGTCGTCGCCGCTTTCGCTGATAGAATAGCCGTCATGTATGCCGGTCGCATCGTGGAGGAGGGGCCGACGAAGGCGATCCTCAAGTCACCGCAACATCCCTACACCAAGGCGCTGATCAGCTGCTCGCTTCTGACCACGGACAGCGAGGGACAGTTGCTGACAATCCCCGGCTCAAGCTCGCAGGCCCATGACATGTCCTGTGGCTGCCGGTTCCATCCGCGCTGCGCGCTTGCCAATTCGGCGGGCATGGGTGGCCGTTGCATGGCGACGGAACCGGATTTGAATGCCTTGCCCGAAGGGCGCAAGGCGCGGTGTTGGGCGGTCGGTGACGAACATGCCGGTAGCCATACCAGTCACGCGGTCTGCTAAGGGAGGATGGCGATGTTATCGACAGCGAAAACACAGATCCCGCCATCGGCGGACAGCAACAAGCCTCCGTATGTGGTCGCAAAGAACCTTTGCAAATATTATCCGGTATCGGGCCTTGGTCACCGGGTGGTGAAATCCGTCGACGATGTTTCCCTGACTATCGGCGAGGGGGAAGTGCTGGGCCTCGTCGGCGAATCCGGTTGCGGCAAAAGCACCGTCGCCGGACTGATAACGCGGCTGACCCACGCGACGAAAGGCGAGGTCAGCATCGGGGAGCACGATATCTTGCACATGCAGGGCGAGACGCTCAGGCGCATGCGTCGGGTCGTGCAACTGGTGTTTCAGGATCCCTATTCGGCGCTCGATCCGCGCATGCGTATCGGGCAGAGCATGGAAGCACCTCTTGCCCAGCACGGCATCGGCACGCGCGAGGAACGTATGGCACGCGTGTTCAAGATGCTGGAGGAGGTCGGTCTCGACGCCTCCTATTACGATCGTTATCCAAGCCAGTGTTCCGGCGGGCAATTGCAGCGCGTGGTCATAGGGCGTGCGCTTCTGCTCAATCCAAGCTTTCTTGTCTGCGATGAACCGACATCGGCGCTCGATGCCTCCATGCGCACGCAGATCCTCAACCTCCTGATGGACATGAAGCGCCGTCACGGTTTGACGGTCCTGATGATTTCCCATGACCTGCGCGTGGTGCGTTATCTCTGCGATCGCATCGCAGTGATGTATCTCGGGCGGATCGTTGAAATCGCTGACCGCGAGGAGCTTTTCCGTGCGCCGAAGCATCCCTACACGAAGGCTCTCATTGCTTCGTCCATGCTTGATGAAACGGGACTATATGCGCCGGAAATGCTTCTGGATGGCGAGCTGCCCAGCCCCCTCAATCCTCCCGGCGGTTGCAAGTTCCACACGCGGTGCAAGCATGCGACGCAGATATGCGGTGAAACGGAACCGGCTCTTGAAGGCGTTACCGGAGAGCATTTCGCTCGGTGTCATCACTGGCGTGATTGGGGCTGAGAAACAACGCAGTTACAGTTTTGCTGTTCGATAAAAACAGATGAATTGTGCGTTTGCGAAGAAATATCGGAATTAAATTCCGAGTATAAAAGCGTAAAATGAATGATATTCGAACGGATGTTTGCAAAACATCCGGGTGGTATTCTTTTGTTTTCGATATTTGTTGGAGTTACTTAGTAAATATCGTGAAATGACCGACTTTTGAATGCTTTCATCAAAAATAAAAGGGGAATATATCAATGATAAAGCACACACTCTTGGCGACATGCGCCGTTGTGGTCTCTTTTGGGGCTTCCGCAGCGAAGGCCGATACGATTACCTATGACGATTATACCGGCGTCAAGACCGGCTGGCAGATGGCTTCCGACGATGCCTATCTCGGTTCTCGCGCGGGGTGTTTCGAAAGCCTGGTCCGCGTCGGTTATGACACGAAACTGGAGCCGGGCCTCGCCGAATCCTGGACGCAGACCGAACCCAAGGTTTGGGAATTCAAGCTGCGCAAGGGCGTGAAGTTCCAGAACGGCGAGCCGCTCAATGCTGCGGCCGCAGTCAATGCACTCACCAATCTTCTGAAAGCACCCGTTCCGGCCCGTGCCTTTTCGCCCAAGCTGATCGCTGCCGTCGATGCTGGTGGCGACGATATCGTGAAGATCACGACCATCGAGCCATCGGTGCTGCTGCCGGCGCAAATGGCAAGCCCTGCGACGTCGATCCTCGCGCCATCCGCCTATAAGGACGGCAAGGTCGATCCGATCGGAACCTGCACCGGGCCATTCAAGATCACCAAGGTCGATGTCAACCAATACATGGAACTGACCGCCAACCATGACTATTGGAATGGTATGCCGAAGCTTGCGGGTGGCCGCGTGAACTTTATCCCGGATGCCGATACGCGCGCCACACAGATAAGAAGCGGTGAGGTACAGATTTCGCGCGTGATTCCGCCTTGGGCGATAAAAACCGTCGAGGCTACGAAGGGCGTCAAGGTTGCGCCGATTACAGTGCCCCGAATTACGGAGATGCTGCTCAATAATTCGAAGCCGTCACTCAAGGATATCAAGGTTCGGCAGGCGATCCGGGCCGCAATCGACACCGCCGGTATTGCCGACAGCATCTACGAAGGCGCGGTAAAGCCCGCAACGATGCCGTTCGCGCCGGGAGAACCGTGGGCGCCGCAAGACGTCAAACCCGCTTACGACGTAGAGCAGGCAAAAGCTCTGTTGAAAGAGGCGGGAATTGCTCCCGGCAGTCTGAAGCTGTCGCTTCTGGCCTACACCGAAAGAACCGAACTCAAGGATGTTGCCGCCGTTATCCAGGCTCAATTACAGGAAATCGGCATAAAGGTCGATGTCCGTGTTGCCGATTACACTGCGATCGAGTCCGATCTCCTGTCCGGCAATTTCGACATGGCTCTTCTGTCACGCGGTTACGCCACCGATGTTGCCGAACCGATCGGCTTCCTCAATGCTGACTATACCTGTGGAGGCGGCTACAACATCTCCCATTATTGCAGTGCGGAGACCGACAAGCTGATCAAATCGGCCTATTCGGTGGCTGAGCCGGCCAAGCGTTACGCCATCTATGCCGAGGCGGCGAAGAGGATTTTCGATGAAGCCATCACCGTCTACCTCATCCACGAGACCGCTTTCGATGCCTATTCGGACAAGGTCGTGAACTTCAAGCCGCATCCGATCAACTACTTCATCATGACCAAGGATCTTGCGGTGAAGTAAGCCAGCAGGGCATTGCTGACGAGGTATGGCCCGGCTCGAAAGAGCCGGGTTTCGACTGTGGGTAAACCATCCCCCACACTCAGCCTCATCCTCGGGCCCGTCCCGAGGATCTATCCACATATCGTAAAATCAATAGGTAGCAGATGCCCGGGACAGGCCCGAGCATGACGAAGGATAGGTTTTGGACCTTGTCCGCCGCTGAGAAATACGAGTTCCAAAAACCGGGAAAACCTCCACCGTCATCCTTTATCAAAAGGAGGAGGGCATCCGCCGTGTGGGGAGGGAAAAGGGACGAAACTCCGTGTCGTCCAAGAGCCATCACGCGCATTCGGCGTGAGGCGGGGCAGGCAAGGCGACCCGGCGGCGGCAGGAATGAGCGCGCCGCCGGTATCTCTTCGGATCAGGCGCGTGCTTCCGGCGTGTAGCCAGCGGCGGTGATGATCTCAGCAATACGTGCAGCATCGGAGACGCCGCCAACCACAACCGTGCGGCTTGCCGGATCGGCATGCACGGCGGCACCGGGAACGGTCTTTTCGATCGCGCCCTTGATCACACCGGCGCAATGACCGCAGGTCATGTCTTCAACGTGGAAGGAAAGGTCGGCATCAACAGGTGCGGCAGCGGTTTCGGGGTGATGCTGGTGGGCGGTGCACATAGGCGGTTCTCCTTGGTTTGGAATTCGTAACAGGAGGAGCCTGGACTATTCCAACGTGGGAAGGTCAAGCGCTTTATTCAGGCAGGCTGAAAGAGCACGCCGGCTTTTTAGCTGCGCCAGAAAATCGGCATCAGCAGCACGAGAACCGTCAGGATTTCGAGACGTCCGAGCAGCATCATCACCGACAGGAGATAGAGCGCCGGGTCGCTGATCGTGGAAAAATTGCCGACAGGTCCGATGATCGGGCCGATGCCCGGGCCGACATTGGCGAGTGCCGTCGCGACACCCGATGTGGCAGTCAGGAAATCATATCCCATCAGGCTCATGGTGAGGCTGCCGGCGATCCAGAGCGCGATGAAACAGCTGACGAACAGGAAAACGGTCCTGATCGTATCGGGATCGACCACCTGTTGGCCATAACGGACCGAATAAACCGCGTTCGGATAGATCAGCTTTTTCAGCCCGGCCCGAACGACATTGAACATGATCAGGAAACGATAGGCCTTGATACCGCCCGCGGTCGAGCCGGAGCAGCCACCCATGAAAGTCGCGAAAAAGGCAACGATGATGACGAATGGCCCCCAGAGCGTATAGTCGTCGCTGGCAAAGCCGCCCGTCGAGAGGATGGAAGTCATGTTGAAGAAGGAATGGCTGAGCGCGTCGTCCAGCGGCACACCGTTTCTAAGGTGGTGATAAACGCCGACCGCGATGGAAATCGCGCAGAGATAACCGAGGAAGACGGCAATCTGCGGATCGCGCAGCGTCTCCAACCTGCGGCGCACCGCAAGTAGAATCATGACCGAGAAGGGCAGGCTTCCGAAGATCAGGAAAATGGTGGCGATCCATAGCAGCGCCGTGTTGTTGAAATAGGCGAAGGATGCGTCATGGGTGGAAAACCCCCCGGTCGCGATCGTCGACATGGCGTGGTTCAAGGCATCGAAATGCGACATTCCGGCAAAATCGAAAGCCACCGTGCAGGCCATGGTCATGATAATATAGATCGCCACGAAAGCGCGGGTGAAGCTGGCAAGCCGGGCGAAGGGCCGATCGTTGCCCGTGTCGGATGATTCCATTCGAAAAAAGGTCATGCCGCCTACCCGCAACAGCGGAAGAATGAACAGGCCGAGCGCGACGATACCGATGCCGCCGAGCCAGCAAAGCAGCGAGCGCCACAGAAGTATGCCCTGCGGCGCGTTGTCGAGACCGGAAATCACGGTCGAACCCGTTGTCGTGATGGCGGACACGGATTCGAATATGGCCTGGCCGAGCGTCAGATCAAGTTCGGACAGATAAAGCGGCACTGCGCCGACAATCGAAAATACCAGCCAAAGCACGTTGACGAGCAGGAAACCGAAACGTTTGTTGAAGGACGCGATCGGTGCGCGTGTGGCGAGCGCGCAGGCAAGCGCGAAGCCGCCGCACATGAAGCCCGACAGCGCAAACACCATCCAGTCGTCATTGCCGTAATAAAGGTCCGTTAGCGCCGGCAGGAACATGGCCGTCGCCATGTACAGCCCGAAGATGGACGCCACATATATGACCGAGCGCATAAGGTTGCTGTTCAAGAAATGAAACCCAGGGTTCGTGGCTGCGCTGAAATGAGTCTTTGTCTCCGACGACTTCCTATGGCATAGCGGGTGCCATTATGAATTTCAATGGATTGACAATCGTGGACAAGCAGCTTGTGGAAGCAGCGCGGCGGGAAGTGCGGGAGATATTCCCGGAAACGCCGTTGCAGTTGAATGAACATCTCAGCCGTCGGTATGGCGCGTCGATTTGGCTGAAGCGTGAGGATCTGTCCCCGGTTCGTTCCTACAAGATTAGAGGCGCATTCAATTTTCTCCGCAAGGCGGTGGCCAAGGCCGGCAAGGGCAAGATTTTCGTCTGTGCTTCGGCCGGCAACCATGCGCAGGGTTTTGCTTTCGCCTGCCGCCATTTCGGCGTTCACGGCGTCGTTTTCATGCCGGTGACGACACCGCAGCAGAAGATCGACAAGACCCGCATCTTCGGCGGCGAATTCATCAGCATCCGTCTGGTGGGCGATATATTCGACCAGTGTTACGCCGCCGCGCGCAAATATGTGGAAGACAATGACGGCTATATGGTGCCGCCTTTCGACCATGAGGATATCGTCGAAGGTCAGGCAACGGTCGCCGCTGAAATCATGGACCAGCTTCCGGAAGGCACCAAGCCGGAGATCGTCATCATGCCGGTTGGCGGTGGCGGGCTGTCGGCTGGCCTGACGGGTTTTCTGGCCGGTACGGTCCAGAAGGAAAATTTCGTATTCTGCGAACCGGAAGGTGCGCCGAGCCTGAAAAGAAGCCTCGAACGCGGCGAGCCGGTAACGCTCACCAAGATCGACAATTTCGTCGATGGCGCCGCCGTCGCCCGCATCGGCGACCTGAATTTCAAGGCGTTGAAGGATTTTCCGGCTGAGCAGGTTTTGCTTATTCCCGAAAACGCCATCTGCGTCACGATCATCGAGATGCTGAACCTCGAAGGCGTGGTGCTGGAACCGGCGGGTGCGCTGTCGATCGCCGCGCTGGAGACGCTTGGCCGCGAGAAGCTGGAAGGCAAGACGGTCATCGTCGTTGTTTCCGGTGGTAATTTCGATTTCGAGCGTCTGCCGGACGTAAAGGAACGCGCCATGCGGCACACCGGCGTGAAGAAATACTTCATTTTGCGCCTGCCGCAGCGCCCCGGCGCGCTGCGCGATTTCCTCAATCTGCTCGGCCCGGACGACGATATCGCCCGCTTCGAGTACCTGAAGAAATCGGCCCGCAATTTCGGCTCGATCCTGATCGGCATCGAAACGAGCGCTACGGAAAACTTCGCAGGGCTTCTGGAGCGCTTCGAGGCTGCAGGTCTCGGTTATGAAGATATTACCGAAAACGACATCCTGTCGAACCTGATCATCTGATTAGGGTTAGAGCGACGGGGAAGGGCGGAACATATCCGCCCTTCGAAAGACGACATAGATTTGAGGGAGTGAAAACCATGGCATCGTTTTTTTCCAAAATCCTTTCGGCCTTCGGATCCGGCCAGTCTGCAGACGCGCCGCAGAAGGCAGCGCAGTCGGAACCGCACGCGCATGGAGAGTATCTGATCTATGCGACGCCGCTGAAAGAAGGCGGCCAATTCCGCCTGGCGGGCCGTATCGAGAAAAAGGATGGCGCGGAAACGCTGGTGCACGAGTTCGTGCGCGCCGATGTCTTCACCAGCATGGACGACGCGGTGGAATTCACGATCCGCAAGGCAAAGCTGATCATCGACCAGAACGGCGCATCGCTTTTTCCGGGAAAATAATGATGTTTTCCTCCGCCGGCTCACCTTCTTAAGGCGAAGCGCCGTTGCCGCCTATATGCGGCTTTGTTCGGCAAAAAATAACGGCCGTGACATGGCACGGCCGTTACGGAATATAGCTTGGCCGATACCGGCAATCCTGCCGGCATCGCCTCGCATCAAAATATGCCTCAGGCAGCCTGCGCCAGTTCGGCGACCTTGGCGCCGGCGGCGGCAACGGCCTTCTCTACGGCTTCCGGACCGAAAGCCAGACCTTCGACGTAAATCACTTCCACATCCGTCATGCCCATGAAGCCGAGCACGGTCTTCAGATAGGGTACTGCGTGGTTCAGCGGAGCGGCCGGACCTTCCGAATAGACGCCGGCGGCGGCCAGCACGATGTAGACCTTCTTACCCGTGGCAAGGCCGATCGGGCCGGTTTCGGTGTAGGTGAAGGTCTGGCCGGCGCGGGCGACGTTGTCGATCCACGATTTCAGGCCGGAATAGATGTTGAAGTTGATGAGGCCGGTGCCGATGACGACAGTGTCGGCGGCCAGAAGCTCGGCAACCAGCTTGTCGGAATATGCGGCGGCAATTGCTTCTTCAGCCGTACGCTGGTCGGCCGGCTTGCGGATCGCGGCGGTCTTGACGGTGTCGAGATGCGGGATCGGGTCAGCGGCGAGATCGCGGTGAACAAGGGTGTTGGCAGCCGACTTGGCCTTCAGCTTGCTTGCGAGTTCACCGGAAAACTTGTTGGAAACCGATTCGTCGCCACGCGGGCTGGAGGTGATGAGCAGAATATTGGACATGGTCTTTTCCTTGCATAAGCGATGGATTGACGGGCGCTTGGGAGGGCAGAGGTGCATGATGCACCGCCTTTGCCCCTATATGAAAAATTGCAGCCATCAAGAAAACTGTGATAATATGGAAGTAACCTATCGATAAAGTGGATGGAACATGGACGCGAACCCGACACTCGACCAATTGCAGGTATTTTTGATGGTGGCCGAGACCGGCAGTTTCTCCGCTGCGTCGCGGGCGCTCAATCGCGCCCAGTCGGTGGTCAGCTACACCATCGCCAATCTCGAGACGCAGCTTGAGGTCAGCCTGTTCGAGCGCAATGGCGTACGCCAGCCCCGGCTGACGGACGAGGGTCGTGCCATGCTGGAGGATGCAAGGCGCATCGTTGCCGGTTTGCAGGAGATGCGTGCGCGCGCCAAGGGGCTGAAACAGGGGCTTGAGGCGGAACTTTCCGTCGCCATCAGCACCATGGTCCCGGCGGAAGCCGTTGTTGCGGTGCTGCGGGATTTCCGTAAGGAATTCCCCACCGTCACCCTCAGCCTCAATGTCGGCGAGTTGGGCATGGTTATGGACATGGTGCTCTCCCGCAAGGCGGGCATTGGTGTCGGCGGGGCGCTGTTGCGTCAGGACGATGAGCTTGTCGTTGAAAAGATTGGCCATTCCTTCATGCTGCCGGTCGTCGCTGCGGATCACCCTCTGGCGCAGATCGAACGGCCGCTGGGTCTGGCCGATGTGCGCGAAGAGGTTCAGCTTGTCGTTACCGATGCGTCGGGACTGACCAAGGGACGAGATTTCAACGTGCTTTCCTACAAGACATGGCGGATCAGCGACATCGCCACGAAGTACCAGCTTATCAAGGGTGGTCTGGGCTGGGGCGGCCTGCCCGCATCGATCGTCCGCAACGATCTTGCCAATGGCAGCCTGAAAGCGCTCGATCTCGAGGCCTATGAGCAGGGCGAATACCCGCTCTTTGCGCTCCGCCGGGTCGATACACCCGCCGGTCCTGCCGGTCAGTGGCTCGCCGAGGCATTTCAGCAGCGCCTGTCGACGTGCCCGAAGCACAAGGATTTCGGCGAAATGCTGACCGCGAACAAGCAACGGAACATTGCTGTCGCCGCGGAGTGACATTGGCTGCCAGCGTGACAATTTTATATGGGTCGGAAGATTGCCGCTTGTTTCTTCTTCCCGCCGGGGAGAAGGTCGCGGCAGCGCATCGCGCAAAAGCCACCGGCGGAATTGCCGCTGCTGCTGCGCATCGTAAGCAGTCGTAATTGAATAAATGCCTCCCGGCCAATGAAACGCCGGGAGGGCTTTAATCCTTAGAGCACTAGGCGGAACTTCGCGAAACCTTCCGCGCCGTCACCGGCATCCTCGATTTTCGCGCCCTTGATATCCGCCGCATAATGGCGACCCTTCGGGCCGGTCTCGAAGATCGCGGACGTATTGGCAACCGGAGCGAAGGACCAGTTGGCATCCGCTGACGGATTGATGGTGCCCTGATCGATGATATAGCGCACGATCACGTCGCGGTTGGTATCCGGCGCCACGAAGATCACCTTGTCGGCGGCGATATCCGGGAATTTGCCGCCGCCGCTTGCCCGGTAATTGTTGGTCGCCACCACGAATTTCTGCTCGGGATCGATCGGCTTGCCATTGAATTGCAGGTCGACGATGCGGTTGCTGTCGGGGTTTACCGCCTTGCCGTCCTTGTCGAATTTCGCCGGTTTGGAGACATCGATCTGGTAGGTGACACCGTCGATGACGTCGAAATTATAGGACGGGAAATCCGCGTTCAAGAGCGGTGCGTCCTTTGCACCGGCCTCGACCGTGTTGAACATGCCGGCCGACATTTCCAGCCAGTTCTTGACCTGCGCGCCGTTTATCAGCACCGCCTGCACCGTGTTGGGGTAGAGGTAAAGGTCGGCGACGTTCTTGATGGCGATGTCACCGGTGGGGACATCGGTATAATAATCCGCACCGCCGCGACCGCCCGACTTGAAGGGCGCCGCTGCCGAAAGCACGGGCAGATCCTTGTATTGCCCTTCCTTCAGCATGTCCTTGATGTACCAGGTCTGGGCGTTGGAGACGATCTGCACGGAAGGATCGTCGGCCACCAGCGCGAAATAGGAATAGAGCGGGGCCGACGTCTTGCCGACCGGGCGGCGCACATAGGCGAGCGCCGCTTCGTGATCGGCCTTGGCGGCGGCGATGACCTCCGGCTTGTCCGTAAAGTCGGCGACGATCTTGCGATTGTCGTCGCGGTGGTAGATCGGCCGGGCTTCGGAAGTGAAGTCGACGATCTTCCAGCTCTTGCCGTCCTTTTCGAGCAGCAAATCGATCAGGCCCATATGCGAGCCCCAGAAACCGGCCATCACGGCCGGCTTGCCCAGCAGCGTGCCCTTGACCGCATCCACACCCTCGATGCCGTCCCATGTCTTCGGACCGGGGAACACCAGATGCTGGTGGCCGGTGAAGATCGCGTCGATGCCTTCGACACCCGCCAGATAAAGCGAGGCGTTTTCCATGCGTTCGCTCTGACCCTTGCCGTCGATGCCGGAATGGGAGAGCGCGATGATGATATCGGCACCTTCTTCCTTCATGACAGGAACCCAGGCTTTGGCCGCCTCGACGATATCGCGCGTCTGGGCCTTGCCTTCCAGGTTCTTGGAATCCCACATCATGATCTGCGGCGGCACGAAGCCGATGACGCCCACCTTGACCGGGCTTGTCACGCCTGCGCCATCACGGATCTGCTTTTCGAGGATGACATAGGGTTTGAAGAACAGATCGTCTTTCTTGGGATCGGAAGCCAGCTCACCTTTCGTGAGGTTGGCGCAGACGTAAGGGAAACCGGCGCCCGCCAGCGTGTTTGACATATAGTCGAGGCCGTAATTGAACTCGTGGTTGCCAAGCGTGCCGCAATCATAGCCCAGAACATTCATGGCATTGATGACTGGGTGCTTGTCGCCCGCCTTCATGCCGCGCTCATAGGCGATGTAGTCGCCAAGCGGGTTGCCCTGCAGGAAGTCGCCATTGTCCACCAGCATCGAGTTTCCGGCTTCAGCGCGGATGGTGCCGATGATCGAGGCGGTGCGCGCCAGACCCATCGTATCGTTCGGTTTGTCGGCGTAATAATCATAGGGAAAGACGTGAACGTGGATATCAGTCGTTTCCATGATGCGCAGATGCGCTTGATTGGCTGCGGCGCGCGCGGCGAATGGATGCAGCAGCACCAGCGCCGAGGAGGCCGCAATGCCGCCGAGAAGCGAACGGCGGGTGATGGGGTGGAGAGCGAGAAGCGACGACATGGGGACTCCTTCGTATGAAGCTTGCTCTGTCATGAAAAACGACAAGGTAGAAGCAATCGACGAGGAGTCCATCAACAAAATGACAAGCCAGTGACACCCCGGCCAGTTTTCAACCGTTTGATAAATTTTTTATCGCAAGGGCACATGGCGCACACCGCGAATGCGTCATGTCCGGTCTGCGCATCCTTGCTTCCGGACCGAATAGGTCAGCGGGCGAGCGTCGGCTTCACGTCTTCGTGGAAGAAGCGGAAATAGGAGGAAAGCTGCGCCAGCGTATTGGTCGAGAGTTTGAGCTGCAGTCCGAGGCGGTTCTGGTGCTGCCATTGCACGACGCCCTCGATGAAGCCCAGATCCTCGCTCTGCACCTTGACCCGGCTTCCCTTGGCGGCTGCGAAAGGTCCATCCAGTTCCAGCGCCATTCCGGTGGCGGACAGGTCCAGCACGCGGCCTCTGGTCGACTGGCTGAAATAGTGCACGGTCGCAAAGATCCTGGTTTTGCTGCGGGTTGCAGTGCGGGTCGCAATGTTAAGGTTGTTTGTCATTTTGCTACTCAAATCAATTGTTTCCGATGCCAGTATCATGGCGCAGAAAGTTTGAGAGCCGTTTAGCTGTTTCCTTAAAATTGCAAGTAATCGCGCGATTATGCTGTGTCTATACGACACTGATAGCAATTGTTGCGGGCGGAGCGCACATGCACGTAAGCGACGTCTGCGCGTTGCAAGAGATGCTCCGCGCGTGAAACGATCTCGCCCGTCGCCGTAACCGCGCCGGTGCCGTAGACGATGCGGTCGTCAGCGCCATATCCGCGAACGATATAGTCCGGGCTGTCCAGCATCGGCGGAATGGCGTCCGTGTGCGGATAGCGCTTACAGGCCTCCGCATGAAGAAAGACCGGGCCGGTTTCGGCATAGGGCTGGAGCGAGGGGAAGGGCCGGTAGGCGAGGATCAGCATCCCTTCGCCTTCGCCGATCTGGGAAAGGCAATGGCGGCAGGGCATGCCGCCGGGAGAAACGGCTTTTTCCGGCGGGTTGCCATAGGCGTCGGCAGCTCCCGCCCGGAAGGCTGCGGCTTGCCCTTCCGGCATTGCGGTGAAAACGAGATCGGTCATTGCGGTCCCCTCTGGTTCGGATCGGCGTTGCTTCTTTGCAGCTATGATCCCGAAACAAGCCTCTATCCACCCGATTCTTGACGGGCGACGCAACCAGCCCATTGCATGACTCGTTAGCTTCGGGAATCAGTGGCGCTCCTCGATCCCGGAAGGTCTCAATTTATGTTCCGTCGTTTTCTGGCCGCCGTCCCGCTGGCTTTCGTTTCGTTGACGGTTCCGATTGACACGCAGGCGCAGGTCGCCTCCGGTCTCGACGGCCTGTCCGACGATCAGCTCCAGCAGGCGGTCAATTTCGTTATCGGCAATGCGATCTTCTCGCTTTATCACGAGGGTGCGCGCATGCTGATCTCGGATTACGGAACGCCGGAGACCGGCAGTGCACAGGCCCCGGCGGACCAGCTGGCGGGCACGCTTATCCTTCAGGCCAACGAGGAATGGCTCGACACCGCGCTCGTCAACGCCACCGACAGCTGGTACCTGGCGCGCGAGGCGGAGGCCTTGCCCCAGCACGAAGCGCCGGTCTTTTCGGCACTCATTCCCGACAGGAACCGCGACCGCAATATGGCCTGCCTGATGGTCGGTCGCGACAAGGACGGTTACGGCGATCTTGCCGCCATGATGGGGCTGGCCAATGGCGAATTCGCCAAATGCGGTGCCGCCTATCCGCATATCGCCGCCGCATGGGAGAATTTTCTGGTGCCTCACCGCACGCAGACGCCGTCCCGATTTACCGTGAGTTACATGCCGCCGCGCGACCCGGAGCTTGAGCCTTACGCCATCATGGTCAAGGAATCGAAGGTTCTCGATCTTATCAGCCGCAGTTTCGGCGCTTATGGTCTGAAGGGTGACGTCAAATTGACGGCCAGATCCTGCGGGCGTCCCGATGTCTACTGGTCGGCCGAAAAGCGCGAGATCACCTATTGCTACGAGCTGGGTAAATTCCAGGCTGAGTTGATTGCCGATCATCTTCTGAACAATGTCACGGAAGACAAGGGCGCTGCCGGCGGACAAATTCCGACGGCCGTCAATCTGGAAAGAGAAATCTGAGGCCGGTTGCCGGATGCATGGCAGCCTGTCCTCGTGAGAATGGGAGGATATTGCCATGCCGAAGGTTGTCGTTCGCAATTTCGCCATTTCGATTGACGGATATGGCGCCGGACCGGATCAGTCTCTTCAGAACCCGCTGGGCGTGAACGGCGAAACGCTGCATCAATGGGTGTTCAAGACCCGCACCTTCCACCGCATGTTCGGCAAGGAGGGCGGCTCGACCGGCACGGACGAGCATTTTTCCGAAAAAAGCTTCGAGAATATCGGTGCGTGGATTCTGGGCCGCAACATGTTCGGGCCTATCCGCGGCGACTGGCCGGATGAAAACTGGAAGGGCTGGTGGGGCGAAGAACCACCCTATCACGTCCCGGTTTTCGTGCTGACGCATCACGAACGCCCCTCCTTTACCATGAAGGGCGGCACGGTCTTCCATTTCGTCACCACCGGCATCGAGGCCGCCCTCGACATGGCGCTGACGGCGGCAAATGGCAAGGATGTCCGGATCGGCGGCGGTGTTTCCACCATCCGGCAATATATGGCCGCAGGCATGATCGACGAGTTGCATCTGGCGCTTGCGCCGGTATTTCTCGGAAGGGGAGAAAATCTCCTCGAGGGGCTGGATTTGCCTGCCCTGGGCTACCGTTGCACTGGAACGGTAGCGGGCGAGGGCGCCACACACCTGATCATCGACAAGGGTTGAATGCTGCGCCGTTTTTGGCATGCTCACTAACCGCACAGCTATTTCTCGTGGTGACGCCTCCTCCACCTTCATTCGTGTGACAAGCACAGGAATGAAGGGAGTGAGCCGATCGGGAACGGCACACGCGGCACCCGACCGATAGAACTCAGTTGCGCAGCGAGATCTCAAGAAGCTCAGTGTCGGATAGCGGCTCCACCCAGGCCTCATAGGTGCCAACCGGCGAAAAGCCCATCATCTGATAGAGTTGCAGCGCGCGCGGATGGTCGAGCGTGTTGGTGGTCACCGTCACGCGTTTGGGATTGTCCTGCCAGGCGGCGTAGAGCGCCTGCAACAGGAACCACTTGCCGACGCCGGCACCGATCGCCTCTTCGAGAAGCCCGAAATAGGAAAGCTCGGTTACCTCGTCGCTCGCCTTGTTCAGCTCGAAAAAACCGGCCGGCGCACCGTTCATGTAAAGCACCGTGACGCTGTTCTTCGGATCCTTGAGGACAGCGGACAGCTCCGCGTCACTCATGCGCATACGTTTTTGCCAGTGCCAGCGTTTTCCAACCCGCCAGTACATGTAGCGATAGAAGTGCAGGGGAATATCGGTCACCCGCATCAGCGCCGTCTGGATGTTGACGGGGATCGGCAGGCTGACTTTCGGCGGCGTCGTCATTTCCAGCTGCGTGACATGCGCTTTCAAAGGCCCATGCGATACCACGGGAACCGGCTCGGCGGGGCCGGTGACGACAGGCGTATCTTCCAGCCCGCCCCATTCCGACCAGGAGCCGTCATAGAGCGAATTGTCCTGATGGCCGAGAGATTCCAGTGCGAGCGTGATGACGGCGGCGGTGACGCCCGAGCCACAGCTGGTGACGACGGGTTTGCCAAGATCGATGCCGGCGTCAGTCACCATCTTGCGGATGGCGGTGAGGTCCTTGAAATGACCGTTCTCGGAAAAGGCGGTGGCGGGCAGGCTGCGCGCGCCGGGCATATGGCCCGACCGCATGCCGGCGCGCGGCTCGGCCTCGTCGCCAGTGAAACGCCCTGCGCCGCGGGCGTCGGCGATCTGCCTTTCAGCGCTGTCAACGATGCCGCGCATGGTCGAAAGCGAGGTCACGCGCTTTTCGTTGAAATCCGGTGTGAAGGTCGCAGGCTCGATTTCCGGCGTGCCGGTTTCGAGCGGCCTGCCTTCGCGCTTCCAGCCGTCGAGACCGCCATCCAGAACATAGGCCTTGCGCACGCCCATCACCCGAAGCATCCACCACACGCGCGGTGCGGAAAAGAAACCGGGGCCGTCATAGACCACGATCGTGTCAGTCTCGCTGAGGCCAAGCTCGCCGGCCTGTTCCGCAAAGAATTCCGGGGAGGGCAGGGAATGCGGCAATCCGGTGGTATGATCGGCGATCTTGTCCTGATCGAAGAACACGGCGCCCGGCAGATGACCGGTCGCAAATTCTTCCGCGCCGTTGCGCTTATGCGCCGGCAGATACCACGAGGCATCAACGAGACGAAACCCGGCAGTGCCGAGCTGTGCTTCTACCCAGTCCGCCGAAACGACGAAACGGCTCTTATCCGTGCTCACGATGTCTCTCCTGATTTCAGGCAGCAGCTTCAGGCGCGCCGAAACGAATGCGGAACCGCCTGTTCTCCTTGCCCTTCTTTTCTATCTTGGCAATGTGAATATCGCCCACTTCCTGCGTTTCGGAAACATGGGTGCCGCCGCATGGCTGGCTGTCGATGCTGGAATTTTCGCCGATGCAGACGAGGCTGACCCGGCCAAGGCCCATTGGCGGGCGCACATTCTTGGATTTGACGATGCCTGGATTGGCTGCAAGCTCCTCGTCGGTGATCCATTGCAGGAAGACGGGATGGTTGGCTTTCACCAGTTCCATCAGCTTCGCCGTCACGACGTCCTTGTCGATGGTTTCCGACATGTCGAAATCGACGCGCGATTCGTCCTCGCCGACGGCAGCACCCGTGATCGGCCACTGGCAAACGACGGACAACAAATGGCAGGCGGTGTGCATGCGCATCAGCTTGTAGCGGCGCGGCCAGTCCACATGCAGGGTCAGCTTCTCGCCGACCTCGGGGGAAGGCTGGCCCTCGAGCGGCACATGAATGATCACGCTTTTGTCCGCACCATGTCTGGTGACACCGAGTTCGATGCGCGAACCATCGGCCCGCTCGAGAAAACCACTATCGCCCGGCTGGCCGCCGGATGTGGCGTAAAAGCAGGTCTGGTCGAGTTCTATGCCACCATCCTCATGCACCGCCGTGACGATCGCTTCTGCGGTGGAAAGATAAAAATCGTCACGGAACAGGGCATTCACAGGCATTTCGGCATGTCCTCAAACGGTTTCGTACGGAACCGCAATCTCGCTCTTCGTCGCCAGCCATTGTGGAACCGGAAGCCCCTTGGAGCGCAGGAAATCCGGATTGAACAGCTTCGACTGATAACGATTGCCGTAGTCGCACAGTATCGTCACGATGGTATGCCCCGGACCAAGCTCGCGGGCAAGGCGGATTGCGCCGGCGATGTTGATGCCGGAGGAGCCGCCGAGGCAAAGTCCCTCTTTGGTGACCAGATCGAACAGGACCGGCAGGGCTTCTGCATCCGAAATGCGATAGGAGAAATCCGGCGCGAAGCCTTCCAGATTGGCGGTGATGCGCCCCTGGCCGATGCCTTCGGTAATGGAGGAGCCTTCGGATTTCAGGACGCCGTTCTTGTAAAACTCATAAAGGGCGGCCCCATCAGGGTCGGCGAGACCGATCTTGATATCAGGATTGAAGTCGCGCAGGCCGTCGGCCACGCCCGCCAGTGTTCCGCCGGAGCCGACAGAGCATATGAAACCGTCAACCCTGCCGTCCGTCTGATCCCAGATTTCGGGTGCGGTCGTTTCGATATGGGCCTGACGGTTGGCGATATTGTCGAACTGGTTGGCCCAGATCGCGCCGTTTTCGTCGGTCGCGGCAAGCTGTTTCGCCAGTCGGCCAGAGACCTTGACGTAGTTGTTCGGATTGGAATAGGGCGCTGCCGGGACCTCGACCAGCTTCGCACCGAGAAGTTTCAGCGCATCCTTCTTTTCCTGGCTCTGCGTCTCGGGAATGACGATGACCGTCTTGTAGCCGAGCGCATTGGCGACCAGCGACAGGCCGATGCCGGTATTGCCCGCCGTACCTTCCACGATGGTGCCGCCCGGCCGCAACTGTCCGCGCCGTTCGGCGTCACGGATGATATAGAGCGCCGCGCGATCCTTCACCGACTGGCCGGGATTGAGGAACTCCGCCTTGCCGAGGATTTCACACCCCGTCGCTTCAGAGGCAGCTTTCAGACGGATGAGCGGCGTGTTGCCGATAGCACTGAGCGCAGAGGGATGAATGGTCATGATTGAGCCTTCTTGTCTGAGCGGAAATTAGGTGCCGTTATGTCCCGTTACAACCGCCTCAAGGCAAGAAATTATCTTCCCGGCTTCGGCTTCGCCACGCAAAATTTTGCCGATACCCAATTTTATGTGTGGTTCTTCACTGCGGCATAGGCGGCAAGCGCTCTTTCCCGTGCTTTGGCATGGTCGACGATCGGCCGGGGATAGGTTTCTCCAAGCTCGATGCCCGCCTTTCTCAGCACTTCCTCCGGCGCCTCGAACGGCTTGTGGATGAATTTGCGGTCGAGCTTTTCAAGCTCCGGCACGAAGCGGCGCACATAGTCGCCATCGGCATCGAATTTCTCGCCCTGAAGGATGGGGTTGAAAATGCGGAAAAACGGCGAGGCATCCGCGCCAGAACCCGCCACCCATTGCCAGTTGGCGGCGTTGGAAGCCGGATCGGCATCGACAAGCGTATCGCGGAACCATCTCTCGCCCTTGCGCCAGTCGATCAGCAGATGCTTGATGAGAAAGGAAGCAACAATCATCCGCACCCGGTTATGCATGATGCCGTGTTTCCACAATTGCCGCATACCGGCATCCACGATCGGATAACCCGTCCTGCCACGCGTCCAGGCGTCAAAGGATTTCTCGTCGTCCCGCCAGCCGAAGGCGTCGAAACTGTCGTTCCAGTTCTTCTCGTCCAGTTCGGGAAAATGAAACAGCAGATGGTAGCAGAATTCCCGCCAGACGAGTTCCTTGCGGAAAC
This sequence comes from Rhizobium sp. GR12, assembly GCF_036596185.1. Taxonomy (NCBI): domain Bacteria; kingdom Pseudomonadati; phylum Pseudomonadota; class Alphaproteobacteria; order Hyphomicrobiales; family Rhizobiaceae; genus Rhizobium; species Rhizobium sp. GR12. The sequence goes on from NZ_JASXTH010000005.1 coordinate 163,388, forward strand.
GGCTGATGTCGTTGGAAGCGATATGGCGGGACAGGCCCTTCGTCGCGTGCCAGACGGCGGCGGGCGATATTTCGCCGAGAGCCAGATGCGGAGCGAGAAGCGAGGTGGCGTCCTTTGCCGGAAAATCACGGCCTTCCTCGTACCCTCCCAACGCGCCGTCGATGAAATCGTCGAGTTTTCCCCGCGCGCTAGTTTCGCCGGGCGTCCATATCTCGCTGAAATCCCTGGCCCAGTCCGGCTTGCCCGGCAGAAGCTTCCAATCGTCGAGTTTCTCCGATTTCGGCCATGTCGGCGGCGCCTTCAGGCTCTTCGGCGCGTCCGCCGGCGCATGCGGCTCCTCGCCGCCCTCCAGCGCCCGCCAGAAGGGCGTGTAGACCCGGTAGGGACCACCTGATTTTGTCTGCATCCGGGACGGTTCGTGCAGTAAATGTCCGGAAAAGCTGCGGACCGTCAGACCGTCGTCTCGGAGCTTCTGCTTCAGCACCTTATCCGTCGCCATGCCGGCCGGTTCGTAGCGGCGGTTCCAGAACACCGCATCCGCGCCGGTTTCGGATATCAGATGCCGCAGTGTTTCTTCAGCGTCGCCGCTTGCAAGCACAAGACGGCTGCCGGTTTTTTCCAGCGCGGTGATGAGCGAGGTAAGCGAATGATGAAGCCACCATTGCTGCGCGCCGCCCAACGGGCCGGAGGCTTTTTCCCGGATATAGACTGGGATGACGGGACCGCCGTGCTCCACCGCTGCAAGAAGCGCGAGATTGTCCGAAAGGCGCAGATCCTTGCGGAACCAGACGATGACGGGCGAGGATTTTATCGGCATGAAGGGACCCGGTTCACTTCCACTTGAACGAGTGTTGAAACGCTTTGTTCCGCAAATCGGCTAGAATGGAAAGATGGGGCACATGGTTTCTCGAGGGTTATTTTTCTGGCCTTGAAACCGCTGGTGAAGGGAACCAACTGGAGGAGCCGGCGTTTGTCGCGGGTTAATAGAACATGGAAGTGCAATCAATGTTGCTGAATGACGTTAAGTGGGAGAAGCCCGTTACCATATCCCTGGAAAACGGCGCTCCCCGGATTTTCAACGGCGTTTACGAGGCCTTCGATTTTCTCCAGCACGAATGGCCGCAACGCGGCGGCAAGGAACATGAACAGGCGCTGCGCCTGTGCCGCGCCTCGCTTATGGGCGACGTGGCGGGCGAAATCGCCCGCGCGGCTTTCGTGACCGCAAGCCGGCAGGCGCAATGCCTGGTGGAGGAGGGAAACAAGGTCGAGGAGCAGGGTAAAATCGCATCCTGACCGGGTTTCTGCACGGATTATGTAGGAGGCCGCCTGTAAACCGCATCCCAAATGGGTTGTTTCGAACGCAGGATATGGCATCGTGCGCGCCGAAAGCGGACGGATACGGCAATGACCAACCACCACGGCTATATTGTTTTTCCCACAGCCCTTGGCCATTGCGGCCTCGCATGGGCAGGGCGCGGTATCGTGCGTTTGCAATTGCCCAGTGCCGACGCCGGTGAGACCGAAAAACTTCTCCAGAAGCGCCTGCCATCGGCCTCGATTGCGGTTCCAGAAACACGCACCCGTGAGGTGATCGCGATGATCACCCGCTATTTCAGCGGCGAGGAGATCGATTTTACCCCCGTCGAACTCGATCTTGCCGGGCAGGAAAGGTTGTTTCTCGATGTTTACGCCGTTGCGCGGCAAATCGGCTGGGGCCACACGACGACCTATGGCGGCATTGTCAAAACGCTGGGCCTCGGCATGGAAAAAGCCCGCGATGTCGGTCAGGCCATGGCGAGAAATCCTGTACCGCTGATCATTCCCTGCCATCGCGTGCTGGCGGCCGGCGGCCGGCTGGGCGGCTTTTCCGCGCCGGGTGGAACGAACACCAAATTACGCATGCTGGATCTCGAAAATGCGGGCCGCGGCCGCGCCGACGAGGCCCAAGGTAGCCTGTTTTGAAGCAATGACAGATCAGTCCGCATGAATAGCCGTCTGATTTCTGCCCTTATCTCGTCAAATTGTCGCTAAATTGTCATAATACACGGGCGCCCTCTAACATAAGGGCGAGACGTTTGAGAGTATCCACGTTAATTCTATCCGTAGCCTTGTCTTTTACAGCCGTGGCGTCCGCTTCGGCGGGCATGCTGAACCAGGCTGAACGATACACCGGGCTGCATGAATCCAAAAACAACAAGAGCCTGAAGAATATTCTCGGGGCAAATCCCCGCAGCACGCCGTGGTGCGGCCTGTTCCTGCATGCCGTCGCCAGCAAGGCCGGCCGGCAGTCTCCCAAATCCTACGGATTTGCGAAATCCTGGTCCTCCTTCGGTTATGCCGTTCCCCTCGGTGCGGCCAAGCCGGGTGATGTCGTCGTTGTTCGCAACGGTCGCGGTTATCACGTCGGGATTCTGAAGAGCATGAGCGGCAAGACCGCGCAAATCCTCGGCGGCAATCAGTCCGGCCGGGTGCAGGTGTCGAACTTCAACCGCAAGACCATCGTTTCCGTCCGTCGCTGACGACCGGACAGGGACTGCAATCCTTATAAAGGCGGGCTACGGCCCGCCTTATGCGTTTTAGGGGACTTATGGCTGTTCCCTGACGCCGGGCGCGGCCTCGCGCTGGTCGTCGTCCTCAAGGTCCGTGGCGACGATGAAGGCGTCCTCATGCTGCCGCGCCGCCTGCCGGCGTGCACGCAGGTTCATAGATTCGTCCGGATAAATCTCGCCTTCCTTGGATTTAAGCTCGCTGTCTGTTTCGAAATGCGGCACGTCCTCGTCTCTGATATCGAGAGGTTCGTTTTTCTTCTGTTTCGGATCGCTCATGGATGGTCCTCCTGCGGGTTCCTGCCGGGCAAACGATCTGGCGGAGAGGACGGTTCCCTATTTCTGAGGAAATGCGCATTCCTTACGTGGAAGGCGGAACAATCTCCGAGCTTTTCTGTTTTTCCCTCGGCACAATTAAAACCGGCGCAACGAAAGAGGGAGGTCCGCTATGAACCATGATCGCGAAGCTGCAATCCGTGAAAAAGCGCGTGCAATATGGGAGAGGGAAGGAAGGCCGGAAGGGCACCACGAGCGACACTGGACGGAGGCTGAACGGGAGGTCTCAGCAGCTGCGGAAACCGTCAAGACCAGAGGCGGAAACGGCGCGACGAAACCCGCCGCCGCAAAGGTCCCGACGAAAAAAACCAGGTCACCGGCGGTAAAATCACTTCAGAAAGAACGGAAGGCCGCGAGCCACAAAAAAGAAGACGATGATCTGACCGAGAGCCTGGAGGAAAGTTTCCCGGCCAGCGATCCGCCGGCACTCACCGGTACGACAAAAGCGACAAAGCGCGCGGCCAGCAAGACCTGACATCCGTGCGGCCCGGCTATCGGTCGGGATGAGACGCCACGATCACGATCCGGATTGGGCGAGAGTGCAGTTGCACTTCGCTCTTCATTATATGTTTTGGAAGAATTGGCTCCCCGGGCCGGATTCGAACCGGCGACCTGTCGATTAACAGTCGAATGCTCTACCGCTGAGCTACCAGGGAACGTGCGCTGCTTGGCGCGGTGTGAGCGGGGTAATACAAATGCTTTTCCGATTTGCCAAGCGGTTTTTTCAAAAAAAACGCATTCATCTTGTTTTATCTCGCCGGAGTCCCGATTTTCCGGGCTTATCGACGGTCAAAAAATTATCCACAGGCCGCATGCTAAAGGGCAGTATGGAATGAAATTCGGAATAGACCACAGGACGGGTCGCCTCAATCTGGGAAAATGGAGCGTCGCGATGCCGCGTTCGCGCGTTGGCAGGATCGTCACCGGCTCGGCGCTGGTGGTGGGTGGAACGCTTGGGTTCCTGCCCATTCTCGGTTTCTGGATGGTCCCGCTCGGTCTTATCGTGCTCTCCCACGATCTGCCGGCAGTTCGCCGCGGGCGGCGACGGCTGGCGGTCTGGTGGGCATCGCGGCGCAACCGCCGCGACCGCGACACCCGCAACAGAGGCCAGCGATAGGCTCAGCCGCCGATGGAACTGCTGATGCCCTGTCCGGCCCAGAAGGCGGCATAGGCGAGCGCGGTGAAATAGATCGCCGTCAGGCCGAGGAACAAATAACCGCCAAGCACCGTGACGCCGTCCCTCTGGATCATGCCCGCCGACAGAAGCAGGATGGCGACGCCCGGCAGCGTGTTCGAAAAGGGAATGAAGCCGAGCGGCATCATCAGCAACACGCCCGCCGTCATCAAAGCAAGACCGTTTATTCTGTTGGCGACAATGCCCGTCGTCAGCACGGGAATGCGCGGGCGGATGAAGCGATCGAGCTTCGAGACGACGGCGATGCCTTTTTTCAGCGCCGGCACCAGCTTTGCCGTTTCCATCTGCCTGTCGAGAATCCTGGCGGGCAGCCATGGCAGGCGGTTGAGGGTGATTGCGAGACTGACAAGAATGATCGCCGCGCCGAACACGGTGCTGACACCCGGAATGGAGACCGGAATGAGGAAGGGCAGGGAGGCTATCGCACAGATCAGCAACAGGCCCTGTTCGCCGATCGCTTCCATAAGCTCGCGCAACGTGATCGTCTGACCCTGCAGTTTTCCGATCAGCTTTTCGAGCGTGGCGCTGAGCTTTTCAGATGTATCAGTGAATGCCTTCGACATACCGCTTCCCGGAAGTTGTTTTAACTCCGGGTTTGATAACATTCATCCGTCCGAATGCCTACCGCCGATGGAAGATCGGCGCCTTTGTCGGCTGGCAATATTGTTCGTCCCGGCTAGTGGGAAACCCATTTGCTATAGACGCCTGCGAGAAGAACAATCAGCAGGATCGCGAGTATGACCGGATTGATCGACGTAATGAAGCCTACATAGTCCATGATAACTTCCTCCTCTTGTCCGCCACGCCTTATTCTACAACAAAAAGGCCGACTTATCTACCTAAGGATGAAATTTCGCATCGCAGCAACCGGCTGCCATCGCAGCTTGGAATTGCTCGTCTTTTCCGTTCTTCGCAATGCAAAATAAATCTTCCAACATTTGCCATTCTCTTGCGTTGTGTCTAATCCTGATCTGGCGGCTGGCCGCTCAAGCCCGCACCTGACGACAAACCGCATAACCGCCGCTGAGAGGCCTTGGCTCTACCTCGCCCCCACAATGATCTTTCCCGGGAACATGAAATGCTGAAAAACATCTACGCTTGGACGATGGCTCTTGCGGCGCGCAAGACCGCCGTGTGGTGGCTGGCGATCGTGGCCTTCGTCGAAAGCTCGGTCTTCGTCGTTCCTGCGGATGTGCTTTTCCTGCCCATGGTGCTGGCGAAGCCGAAAAAGGCGATGTTTTATGCTTTCGTCGCAACGGCCGCCTCCGTTCTCGGCGGCATTGCCGGCTGGTTCCTCGGCCATTATGCATTCGAGAGCCTTGCAAGGCCCATTCTCGAATTTTACGGAAAGCTGGACAGCTTCGAGCAGCTCAAGAACTCGGTAGACTACGAGACAATCGTTCTTCTGCTGGTGACATCGGGGTTTGCGCATCTGCCGCCGATCAAGGTCGTCACCATCCTCTCCGGTGCGGCCAATATCAGCCTCGGCCTGTTCATTATCTCGGCTGTCGTCACGCGCGGCGCACGCTTTTTCATCCTTGCCGGACTGCTGCAAAAATACGGTGAACCGGTACGCCATTTCATCGAAAAACGCCTCGGCGCCATTGCCGCCGCGATTGCCGCTGCGCTCATCGCCGTCTATGCGGTTTATGTTTTCGTGCGTTGATCGAACGCAATTTTTTTACTCTTACAATACTGTCGCATAACTTTCAGCTTACTGTCAGAATCCACCTGTATCGGTTTCCTCGTCCAATGAGGGAACCGTTCTATTATGCGAAGATTTTGGAAAGGCTCCTGTTGGGGCCTGGGCATTGCTGTGCTTGCGACAGGCGGATATCTTTACGCCATTCAGCTTTTGGGCAATTTTCATGAGGTGGTGGCGGGACAACTTTATCGTTCCAACCAGCCAAGCGTTGAAGAGCTTGCACGCTACGCCAAGGACCATGGTATCAGGACGGTCATCAATCTGCGCGGGGCGAACGAATCCAAAGCCTGGTACAGGGATGAAGTCGAAACGTCCCGCGAGCTTGGGCTGAATCATATCGATTTTGGCATGTCTGCAAGCCAGGAACTGGATATGAACAGGGTGAACGAGCTGGTTTCGATCATGCGCGATGCACCAAAACCCATCCTCATCCATTGCAAGGCCGGTGCGGACAGGACGGGTCTCGCAACCGCGCTTTATCTCAGTCGCGTAGCGCTTCTCGGCGAAAAGGAGGCTGAGAGTCAGCTTTCCGTCCGCTATGGCCATATCGGCATCCCCTATCTGTCTGAGACCTATGCCATGGACCAGACGTGGGAAAATGCGGAAAAAATGCCGATCACCGACGACTTCGCAGTTGCGTTAAACGAGTACTGATGGGGCTTATTAGAGCGCATCACTCGCTACACCTCACTTGAAAAGCGGGAGGCGCAGGCCGCTCTGCCTTGCTCCAGAGCAATGGCAGCGGCCGGCTCAGTCGCTTCCCGCATCCGGCGTCCATCCGCGCGTATAGCCTTTTCCCATGATGGCAACCGCAAGGGAAAGCTGTTCCTGCAAATGCTCGATTTCGCCCAGCAGCGTTTCGACAGCCGCCTTCGCATCGCCGTCATGACACTGGATGACGTATCCGGCTATGTCGTCAGGCCGCACGGGGGTGATTTTTTCAGCATCGGACATATCGGTTGACCTCTCTTTTGTTCACTAAATGTTCTAATTTTAGCAGAGAGTCAACAAGGCAATATTCTCCGTCCTTCGACGGACATAGGCCTTACAATGACATCATATTTTTCAGGAATTTTACCGGTGAATGTTCTCGATCACAAATGGGGTGATCGAGAAAAGAAAGGTCGGAGCGGGGATTCGAGCCAACGACCCCTACGGTCTGGTGCCGCAGAATCAAGCGTCAATGAACCGACTGATCTTCGCCGTCCAGGAAGCTGCGAATCCCATCTTTCTCGCAGGTGGCCAGGAATTCCTCCCAGGCGTCCTTGTCGGTGGCGAAGGGTTCGTCCCAGGTCGTGACATCGTCATGCTCGCTGATAACCTCGAGCGTCCAGTCTTGCTGGGTGCCGGCGGGCCGATGGATATCAACCAGGACAGTGATACCGTCGTCTTCAAACTCGCCTGAAAATTCTGAGTGTTCTATTTTCGTTTTTTTGGTCATCTCAGCACACCTCGTTCGCAGGCTTGGATAAACGAACACCCGAACCGGGTCTTTTAAATTCGCGCATAGCGCTGGCTACAAGGTAGCTGAAAAAATTATAGCCAGCTCTGGGGGAACTGGCTATCTATCTGTTTTTATTGGTCGGAGCGGCGGGATTCGAACCCACGACCCCTTGACCCCCAGTCAAGTGCGCTACCGGGCTGCGCTACGCTCCGAACCTGAAAGCCGTTTATATATAAGCCTGTTAGGGCGCAAGCGGAAAATCGCCTTTTCTCAAAAAAAGGGAAAAAGGCTGTGGGCCACGGGGAAGGAGACAAAAAATTGGGACGAATTTTCCCCGGCGGCCTAGCCCGTCAAACGCGTGACACATCGTTTTTCTATCATTGCGGGAACCTGCCGTAGTCTTCGGCGTTCCATCCCAGCGGAATTGAAACGAAACTCAGGGAGATAAATTATGTCCGAACTCGTCGTTGTCGGTTTTGACGGAACGGAAGAGGCCGATCGGGTTCTTCTGAAGCTTGCAAGCCTGAAAAAGGAATATCTGGTCGATCTGGAAGACGCCGTGGTCGTCGTTCGCGACGAAAGCGGCAAGGTGCATCTGAAGCAGAGCGTCAATCTGACGGCCATCGGCGCAAGCTCCGGTTTCCTGTCCGGCGGTCTCTGGGGCGGCCTTGTCGGCCTGCTGTTCCTCAATCCCCTGGCGGGATTTGCGATCGGCGGCGCGATCGGCGCTGGTACGGGCGCGCTTGCCGGTTCGTTGACGGATTACGGCATCGACGACGATTTCATCAAATCGCTCGGTGAGACCATTCCCAATGGTTCCTCGGCGCTTTTCGTGCTGATCCGCAAGGTACAGCCGGAAAAGGTGCTTGCTGAACTGGAGGGCCTGCGCGGCCGTGTCATCAAAACCTCGCTTTCGCCGGAGCAGGAAGCGCAGCTGCAAAAAGCGCTTTCCGGCGGAACCGAACAGGTCGCAGCACCTGCCGCCTGATCGGACCGGAAAAGAATGCTGCGGCATGATCCATGTCGCAGCGGACCGTCGACACAGTGCAGGCGGCAAATCTATAGCGTAAGGCTGCGGGCCTTTCCGTTGCCATCACCCTATGCGTATGTCCAACCGGAAACGACGGCTTAAACGGTCAGCGTACCGGTTTTCGCCTGTGGCCAGGTGAGATAATAATAGCGGCTGCCGACGGTGCCAAAAAACGCGTTGTCGCCAGAAATGCTGTCGACATAGGCGCCACCGGCGCTCTTGGCATAGGCCGAACCGTCGCGCTTGAGATGGTCCTTCAGAAAGTCGCTCCAGCCCGCGATAGTGATTTCCGTTGCCGGTTTCGAGGTGGTTTTCTTGTCCGCCTCTACGTCCCAGGCCTTTATCTTCATGCCCTCGGTCGGATCGGCGACGGTCAGCGTGCCGGCGGCCAGCGCTTCCAGCATCGCCTTGGCCTGCGCGGCCTTGCTGGGATCCTTGGACAGTTCTTCCAGCGTCCCCTTCAGGTTCTTCATGAAGCTGGCCTGCGTAATGTCGCCGGAAGGCGCCTGCGCGTCAGCGTCGTCGGTCTTCGTGTCGTCGCTGGAGGACTGCGCATATTGCGCCAGAAGCTGTGTCAGCCTCGTATTGGTGGAGGAGGGGGAGGTGTCGACCCCGTAGGAGCCGAGGATCGCCGCCCGTGGCGAGGAGGTGGTAGTGGAACTGTCCTCCTGCTCCCTGATGGCCTTGAGGGCGAGCTTGGTGGCGGCGATGCGTGTGGACAGGTCGACGGAGGAGACCATTGCGCTAACTGTTTCCATGATCAGGCCCGATACACATCATGCATACCGAACCGGCTCGGCGCGGATTGTCGATCCCGCCTTTCGTCTCCTCTCATAAGGAGACCGGGTGCATCCAAGCCCTCTTAAGCTTGCGATGCACTCGATTTAATAGACGAACTTTGCGCGACGCTTGCGGACATAGGCGCATTCCTAATATGCGAAATCGTTGGACGCGCTTTATTCTTCGGCTTCACGCACTTTTACGGGGAAATGCTCAGTTCTCCTGAACGGAAACACCGTTAGGGCCGATATTCATCTCGATCCCCTTCGGTTTGCTTTCCTCGTGCCAGACATAGGCGCCAAGGCCAGCGATGACGACGATGAGCGCGCCGATGATGAAATAGAGATTGTTGGTCTGCGTCATAGGATGTCTCCCCGTTTGATAATCATGATCGGGGGCTAAACGCATGAAATAACGCAAGGTTCCGTTAGGGTAAGTACTTTAGACGGCTGTTCGGCGGCGGCGCAGGCTCTCGCGTTTTTCCAGCGCCATGCATCCCCACAATATGCCGAGCAGCAGGAAGAAGTGCCGCCAGTGGTCGGTGTCGATGACGGCGCCGATCATCACATGCCCGACGAAGGATACCCATGAAATGATCAGGAAGGGTTGCCAGGCCCGCTGGCGCAGCAGAAGCCTGAAGCCGGCGGCAATGGTCCAGCAGATCAGCGTGAGATAGATCACGAAACCGAACCAGCCGTGCGTGGTCAGGCTTTTCAGCCAGATATTATGTTCGGCAGCGGGAAAGATGTTGTCGAACACCATGGGGCCTATGCCGAGCGGGTGGTCCATCGCCAGCAGGAAACCGAGATAGTGGCGGGCAAAACGCCCGAGATGGCCACCATCATAGGATTGCACCGCAGAGGCGCGGCTCGAGAACAGGTCGGCGACCTGCTTGAATTGCAGCGCGATAATCACCGCCGCGACCATCAGCGCGACGGCGACGAGAAACAGGACGAGTATTTTCAGGCGGAACGCGGCGGTGCGTTCCTTCAGCAGCATGACGAAAACCAGGAGGACGGCGGCAAACAGAAACAGACCCCATGCCGCGCGCGAAAACGACAGGAACACGCCGAGCGACAGGATCAGCAGGCCGACGATCCGCCATGGCGCATGCATCGCCTTGCCGGAAAGCAGGCCATAGATCAGGTAAAGCGACGGCGTCACGAGGAAGGGGCCGAAGACGTTAGGATCCTGAAACGCACCCTTGGCGCGATCGTAGAGGGTAAAGACCTCGAAACCGGGAATGGCGTGAAAATATCCGATGATGCCGAGCAGGGAGGTGATCAGCGCCGCCGCGAGCCAGGCCCGGAATATCAGCAGCAGCCGCTGGTGCTTGTCCTCGATGATCGCCGCATAAAAAATCGAGGTCAGCGCCAGAAAGGTCGATACGGCGAGATAGAGCGGTCCCTCATCCAGATCGGCCATGGTGGTGAGCGAAAGATAACCGCCGACATTGAAGGCAAGCAGCATGCATAAAAGCAGCACGACGGTGCGCGAAAGGCGCAAGCCCAGCAGGAACCAGACGGCCACTTGCCCCACCATCATCAGCTCATAGGGCGCCGGCTCGGAAATCACGAAGCCGGAAAGAAAGACGCCGAAAGCGATGAAGAATGCACCGACCAGCCGCATGGCGGCAAGCGGCGCGTCAAAACCCGGTGCGTGCTGGTAACCGGCGTGGGTCAATAGGCGTTTTCCGATTTGAGCAGCCGTATCGGCGTCAGGAACAGGATCTTGAGATCGAGAAACAGCGACCAGTTCTCGATGTAATAAAGATCGTATTCGGTGCGGAACTTGATCTTGTCGCCGTGGTCGATCTCGCCGCGCCAGCCGTTGATCTGCGCCCAGCCGGTAACGCCGGGCTTGACCTTGTGCCGCGCGAAATAATGCTCCACCACCTCGGTATATTTCAGGTCGCCCGTCTGTGCGTGCACGGCGTGTGGGCGTGGCCCGACCAGCGAAAGATCGCCGTAAAGAACGTTGAAAAGCTGCGGCAGCTCATCCATCGAGGATTTCCGCAGGAACCGGCCGACCGGCGTGACGCGCGGATCGTTTTTCGTGACGGCCTTTTTCGCCGTCGGGTCGCTGAGTTCCGTGTACATGGAGCGGAACTTCCAGACATTGATCGTTTCATTGTTGAAGCCGTGACGCTTCTGCTTGAAAAGAACCGGGCCTTTGGAGGTCGTCTTGACGGCGATCGCTGCACCCAGCATCACCGGCCACAGGAGGACGATGCCGATAATGCTGAAGATGATGTCGAACACCCGCTTCGCCACCGAATCCCAGTCGCGGATCGGCTTGTCGAACACGTCGAGCATCGGCACCGTGCCGACGTGGGAATAAGCGCGGGGACGGAAACGCAGTTTGTTGGCATGCGCCGCAATCCGGATATCGACCGGCAGCACCCAGAGCTTGCGCAGGAGCTGGAGGATGCGCGCCTCGGCGCTGAGCGGCAGGGCGATGATCAGCATGTCGAGCTTCGTCAGGCGGGCGAATTCCACCAGTTCCGCGAAGGTGCCAAGCTTGGGGTAGCCGGCAACGACATCGGGCGAACGCTCGCTTTTGCGGTCGTCGAAAATACCGCAGATGCGGATATCATTGTCCGATTGCTGTTCAAGCGAGCGGATGAGGTCTTTCGCCGTATCGCCGCCGCCGACGATGACGGCGCGGCGTTCCATCACGCCGTTGCGGCCCCAGTGACGAATGGCGAAGCCGAGGATCAGCCGTCCAGTGAAAATGGCGATAGCGCTCGTTGCGTACCAGATGCCGAAGGCCTGCCAGGAATGCAGCGCCTCGGGGAAGAAGAGGAGAAGGAAGCAGGCCAGCCCGACGAAGGACAGGCATATGGAGCCCTGAATGCGGGCGAACATCTTCAGCGGCGCGCGCAGCGTCGGAAGCTGGTAACAATCGCCCGCCTGCAGAAGAAATACGCAGAGCGCAGCACCCAGCACGCCGCTGCCGAAAATGACCAAAAAGGTTTCGAGACCGCGATCGGCGGCGATGCCGTTGACGATGGCCGCGATGACCGCAAGCATCGAAAATTCCAGAAGCCGCAACTGGCCGATCACCATGTTCGGTGAATGGTTGCCGGCGCGCAGCTGGTTGGCGATCTGCCGTGCAAGCGGGTTGAGAATGATGGTTTCGGCTGCGAAAGGCTCCCCGGCTTCGCGCTCGGAAGCTTTTTTGCGCAACGACGCCAGATCGAATTGCAGTCTTTCCTTGTCAGCCTTGGTCATTGCTTTGGTCCGCACCCTCCAGCGTATCGGCCCGAAAACCGGAATCGATTTTCGACAGGAACGATGCGCAACTTCAAAGTGGTAGAGCATCCTCGTGTAGCGTCCGAATGGACGCACGCGCCCTACGAGCTGGAAACTAGCCGAAACATGCTAAGAAACGTTTATGATGAGTTTCTACAGGAGAACGGAATATACAATTAAAAATCGTGGTTTTAAAATGTTTCTAGAGCGAAAGCAGGCCGCGATAAAGCTTCATCATGTCATTTGCCATGACCGGGGTTGAAAACTTCGCCTTGAAGCTGTCGGGGTGGGGCATGACCTGTTTTGCCCAGTCGTCGCTTTCGGCGTCCTTGACCATGATTTTTGCCAGCGCATCGGCGTCGCCCGCCGGAACTAGCGCCTCGCTGTCTTCTCCAAGAACTTCCGGAATGCCGCCGACATGCGAGGCGATAACTGTTTTTCCCGCCGCAAGCGCTTCCAGCACGATATAGGGCATCGCCTCGGCGCGTGAGGGAACCACCACTGTCGTCGCCAGTTCGAATGCCTGTCTGGCGGGCATGGCGGCATGCATGGAAATCCGCAGGGAAAGCCCGGCCTTGTCGATCATCGCCGCATATTTGTCCCGGTCCGGCCCGTCGCCGACGATCGCGCCGAACATGGGCCGGCCGATGCTGCGCTCCATCCTGGCGAATGCCTGGATGAAGACATCAGGTCCCTTGAGGTCGCGCAACATGCCGATATAGAGGAAACGTGCCGCACCCTCACGGGCGGGCACGGTTTCGAATTCGCTTTCCTGCACGCCGTTATAGATCATCGCGGTGCGGGTGCGCGGTTTGCCCACCTTGGTTTCGTAGGTTTCTTTTTCGAAATTGCACACGAAACACAGGGCGTCGGTAAAACGCTCCTGAAACCGCTCGATCCGCAGGAACAGCTGGCCCTTCAGGCTCTTTCGGTCGTAATGCAGGCTACCGCCATGCGGCGAATAGAGGCGGGCTACGCGATACTTGTTTACCCGCAACAATGAGCCGATCAACCGGGCAAGAGCGCCACCCTTGGCGCTGTGCCCGTGCAGAATGTCCGGCCGCAAACTTTTGATATGGTTGTAGGACTTTATGAGCGCCGGCAGGTCCCTGGGACTGATCGAGCGCTTGATGGGCAGGCGGGTCAGCCCCAGTTCCAGCATCGGGGCGATCTGTGCGAAAAGCCGTTCCTCATGCGCGCCGCCGGTGGAACTGTCGCAGACGATGCCGACCTTGTGGCCCTGTTTGACATGTTCTTCGATAAGATCGCGCACGTGGCGGAAGACGCCGCCGACGGGGGAGCGAAAACAGTGAATGATGCGCAGGGGAGGGCCGTCATCCGACATCTGTGCCACTCCGTTTTTCAGAAGAAGCGTTCACGCACATAGACCGTATCGCCCGCGAGAATTGGTGCGGTGATCCCGATCCTGCCGGTCATCACCTCGGCATTGATCTTGCGGGTGATATCGATATCGGCCTGGTTGGCGCGCGGGGTGAAACCGCCGGCGATGGCGATGGCGTTTTGCGCTGTCATGCCAGGCACGTAGGAATATTGGCCGGGACGACCGACTTCGCCCATGATGAAGACCGGGCGATAACGGTCGATCTCGATGGTCACATCCGGATCGCGCAGGTACCCCTGACGCAATTTCGCGGCAATGGCGGCCTCGAGCTGCGGCAGCGTCTTGCCCCTTGCGGGAACCTGCCCGACGAGCGGGAAGGCGACATAACCGGCCTGATCGACCGTATAGGTATTCGTCAGCCCGGTTTGCTCGAACACGTTGATGCGCAGCCTGTCGCCGCTATCGATGTGATAGGGTTGCAGGGCGACCTCGTGGAAAGCCTTGGGCGCGGGTTGATATGCCGCGCAACCGGAAAGGGCCGTCAGCACGGCGAGCGTCAGTGCGGTGGCATATCGTGATCCGGCGAGCGGCATCTCATTTGGCTCCGAGTCGAACTATGAGCATTCTTATCGTTCTGTTAGGGTTAATGCGCGGTAAACAGCCAGTCCCAAGGATGGTAATATCGGCTTTATTTCGTCGGCTTCGCCACAATTAACTGTTGTGTTACCGGAAAGACTTAAACTCTGCGAAAATGGCCTTCTATATTTGAGCGCCGAGGTTTGTCTCGGTTACGGAGCCCGCATGAACGGCGATCGCATTGATGACAGGGATGTGGATATCGATCTTGCGCGGCTCGTCGCTGCCATATGGCAACGCAAGGGCCGGATCGCAGCGGTAACGCTGCTGGCTGGCGGCGCCGCTTTCGTGATCTCCAGCATGATGTCTCCCGCTTACAAGGGAGAGGCGCGCGTCCTCATCGAGTCCCGTACGGCCTCCTTCGGCGCATCGCAGCAATCGAACGCGCCCGCCGAGCCTGTGCTCGATGAACTGACCATCTCCAGCCAGGCGCAGATTCTGCAATCGGTCGATCTTATCAAGCAGGTCGCGAAAGACATGAAGCTCTATGAGCTGGAGGAGTTCGACCCGGAGGCACGTCCTTCTCTCGTCTCGAAGCTGCTGGTTGGCGTCGGCGTCAAGAAAGACCCGCTTCAGGTGCCGCCCGAGGAGCGCATTCTGAAGGCGTTCCGGGAAAAATTGCAGGTCTATCAGGTCGAAAGCTCGCGCGTCATCACCGTCGAATTCTCTTCCGAGGATCCGAAGCTTGCGGCCGCCGTCCCCAACGAGATGATGAAGGCCTATATTGCGCTGCAAAGCGGCGCGAAACTGGACACCAGCACGGAGGCGGCGCGCTGGCTGGAGCCGGAAATAACCAGTCTGCGCGAAAAGGTGCGCGTGGCGGACAGGAAGGTCGCGGATTATCGCGCCTCGTCCGATATTCTGTCGGCGGGGCAGGGCGAAACGCTCGCCACCCGCCAGCTCAGCGATATTTCGACCGAACTCGGCCGTATCCGCGGGGAGCGGGCAAATGCGGAGGCGCGGGCGGAAGGCGTGCGCAATGCGCTTTCGAGTGGCCGCCCGCTCGATACCTTCCCCGATGTCGTCGCTTCGCCGATGATCCAGAGATTGAAGGAAAGCGAGGCTGCCATGCGCAGCCAGATTTCCGACCTGTCGTCCTCGCTGCTGGAGGGCCATCCGCGCATCAAGGCGCTGCGCAGCCAGCTTGACGGCATAGAGCGGCAAATCCAGGAAGAGACCCGCAAGGTGCTCGCCAGTCTGGAAAACGAGGCCGGTGTATCCCGCCTGCGGGAACGGCAACTGGTCCAGCAAATGAATGTGCTGAAAACGGAAAGCGTGCGCGCCGGTGAACAGCAGGTTGGTTTGAACGATCTGGAGCGTGAAGCCTCGGCCCAGCGGCAACTTCTGGAAACCTATCTCGCCCGTTACAGGGAAGCGACGTCGCGCGCCGGTTCAGTGGATTCCACGCCCGCCGATGCGCGCGTGATCTCGACCGCGGTGGAGCCGCGCGAACCCTATTTCCCGAAGACCGGGGCGATCACCATCGTCGTCACGCTGGCGGCTTTTCTTCTCTCCTGCATCATTGTCATGCTCGTGGAACTGTTCACCGGGCGAGCATTGAAGCCGGTGGGCAAAAACCATGTGCCGCCGCTGTCCGATCCGCCGCCGCCAAAGCGCGCTATTGCCGATGCGGACGAAACCACGGATATTTCGGAACAACCTCTGCCATCCCGTCATGAAGACGCGCGGCCCGCTGTCCGGGCCATGCCCGCCGCTGCGCGCCAGCCCGTCGTCGAGCAGGAACCGCAGATGCCGATCATGGCCGCAGCTGTCGCATCGGCTCTGCCGGTAGAGGAAGCAGTGACTGCGAAAGAGGAATCCGCAAAAGAAGAGACCGAAAGCGCCGATGATTTCTCGATCGATGCCGTCGCTTCGTTCCTGACGACCCGTCTTGCCAAATCCGTTGCCGCCGTCGTATCTCCGGCCGGTGATAGCGGCTCGACCACCACCGTCATGCTGGCCCGGGCCTTGTCCGAAATGGGCCGGTCGGTCATTCTCGTCGATATGACGGCATCGGCCTCTCCGACGCGCCTGATGGCGCCCGAGGCCGGGCTGCCGGGGGTCATGGACCTTCTGGCCGGTGCCGCCGCCTTTGGCGAAACCATTCACGGCGACCGGCTTTCCGACGCCCATATCGTGCCGCGCGGTAATGCGCAGCCGCGCGAAGCGATGCGCGCCATCGACCGCCTGACGATGATCCTCAGCGCGCTTTCTGACGCCTATGATACGGTCCTTGTGGAATGCGGCGCGGTGCAGATATCGAGTCTTGAGAAAATGCTGCGCAATCTGCCGGCGGAAATCATCGTTTCCGTTTCCGGCAATGATGGCGCGCTGCTGGAAAAGACCCTGGGAGAACTGGTCGCCCATGGCTATGGACAGGCATTGCCGATGACCGGAATCCGCAAGCCGGACCGTTTGAGCGCCGCCTGACAGGCTGCGGGCGGTATTACCTGCTCAGTCGGTGGCGGTGTCCGGCCGAGGTCGTCCGGCGCGGAAACGCTGAATGAATGCATAAAGCGCCGGATTGGATTTGATCAGGCTTTTTGTCCGGGCGATGGCGACGTAGGCGAAGGCTGCGGCGCGACCCTTCAATGTCACCGGCAGGAATATATCGTGCTGCACGGTGGAGTGCGGACACCAGCTACGCTTGTAAAGCTGGTCGCCGACACCGAAATCGAAGATCGCGGCTTTTTCGCCGCAGGCCCGCTCGATCATCAGCCAGAACAGCAATTCGCCGGGGCTGAGTTCCGAAACCGTCTCGTCGATCGAGCCGAACTGGCAGATGATATGATCCTGCTTGCGCGAAAGGCCCGATATGGCGGCGATGATGCCTTCGTTTTCGCCATGCAGACGAATGGCGTGCAATTCCAGCAGGCTGTCCGTCTCCGTCTCCGGAAAAGCAGCCAGATCGTGGAAAAAATCCTGAACCGACTGATCGCGAAAAACATTCGGAATGCCCTGTGAGGCGAAACGTGCTGCCTTCTGCCGGAAGAAAACCCGAAGCAATTCGCGTTTTTCCCCCGGCGAGCGGGCGATGACGTGTGTGTAACCGCCCATCTCCGCAGCCCGGCGGCTCTGGATGCGGAATTTCTTCCGTCGCCGCTTCCCGTTGATCTGACGAAGCGTGTTTTCGAAACTCTCGAGCAGGGGCAGCTGGAACGCCGGGTTCTGGTTTTCGACGGATGCCAGATGCGAGAGCGGGTTGATCCGGCCGCGCCAGATCAGCGGTATGTTCTGCAAGGCGAGAATATCCGCCCGGCCACGCAGCAGCTTTTGTGCCTCCCGGGCAATGGCGGCCGCCGTTTTCTGCCCGGTCTCTTCGGCGAAGGAAGGGTCGAAAAGCCCCGTGTTGATATTGTTGAAACGACCGCCAGGAAACCGCGCCTTGCGGATGCCGCCTTCCAGAACGATTTCGAGCGGCAGCAGGAAGACCGTCTTGCCGCTCTGCCTGCCGCGAATGATGAAGAGGGGGCTATCCTGCGTTTGCGCCCAGATGGAGCACCAGCCGAAACCCTGATGCAGCGAATTGAGCGGGTCGCCCTCCAGCTGCTCCCAATCGGCGCGGATGGTCGAGGCATCGTCAACGAGATCGATAGCCAGACGATCGGCACCCCGCCGCTCGTTTTGAACGGCAGCTGGTCCATTGTCCTTGATGACTGTGACCGGCCCCTCAGCCGCCATCCACTCTCTCCGGTTGTTTCCGTCGGACTATATCGCTGAGCGGCAAACAATAGGTTTATAAAATTGCGACCTGCGGATGTCCCGTCACAAGCCGGTACTCATCCCTGCTTTTTCGATCCGGCCATCCATTTGATGACCAGCATGGCGGGCAAAATCCACAAAAGCCCGCTCAGCACGAAGTAGGCGAGATGTACCCACCAGGGCGATTGCGCCAGCGTCGCCGATGCGATGGCCGTCGCCGCCACGGCATAAATGACGACGAGGCAGATGATGACGATGGTGCCGATGAGCGATCTGAGGCGAGGGTGCATGAAATCTTCCGTAACCGAGCATGTCTCCCAAAAGTGTCATCGGTTTTGGGAAAAAGACATGCGTAAAACAAAAAAATCTAGATCGTCGTGGTGATTCGAAGAAGAGACAGGACGATCTAATGTCTGGCGCAACTATACCGCCGCGACCGGATGCCGCAAACCCTAAGGTCTTGTTTTGTGGCGCCGGTTGGGGCTAATCAACATGACTGTATGATGGAGACCCGAAAGATGCGTTCGAGCGGCATGGCGATGGCAAATGGTTCTGCGGAAATGGTGGTGGAGGCTGCCCTGCGGAAACAGGAGAAGGACCGTCGCCTGCTGCGCATCTGGCTACGTGTCGTCCTCTTCACGCTTTTCTGTCTCGTGCTTGTCGGCGGCGCGACACGGCTGACCGAATCCGGCTTGTCGATTACGGAATGGAAACCGATCCATGGCGCCATCCCGCCGCTTTCCGTTGCCGAATGGGAAGAGGAATTCCAGCTCTACAAGCGCATTCCCCAATATCAGGAAATCAACAGGGGCATGTCGCTCGACGAGTTCAAGACGATCTTCTGGTGGGAATGGGCGCATCGCCTGCTTGCCCGCGCCATCGGTGTCATATTCGCCCTGCCGCTCGCCTTCTTCTGGCTGACCGGCCGGATCGAAAAGCGACTGCGTCTGCCTCTGATAGGCCTTCTGGCGCTCGGCGGTTTTCAGGGCTTCGTCGGCTGGTGGATGGTGTCTTCCGGCCTCGTCAACCGTACCGATGTCTCGCAATATCGCCTCGCCACGCACCTGACGATCGCCTGCCTCATCTTCGCGGGCTGCATGTGGATATTGCGCGGCCTGTCGTACCATTCGCCGGAGGCTGCCGATGAAACCACCGGCCGTCGTTTTGCCGCGCTGCTGACTTTCCTCTGTCTGTTCCAGATCTACCTCGGCGCGCTGGTGGCGGGGCTGAATGCCGGCCTGTCCTACAATACCTGGCCGCTGATGGACGGTTCCCTGGTGCCGGGCGATCTTTTCCTGCAACAGCCCTGGTGGATCAACCTGTTCGAAAACCCGAAGACGGTGCAGTTCGTCCACCGCCTCGGGGCCTACACGCTGTTTGCCGCCACGTTATGGCATATGGTGTCCCTTGCCCGCGCCTTGCCCGGCACGCCGCATGCACGCCGCGCCGTGCTGTTCTTCGTGCTGATCTCCATTCAGGCGGCGCTCGGCATCACCACGCTTCTGATGCATGTCGATATTCATGTGGCGCTCGCCCATCAGGGCATGGCACTGATCGTTCTCGGTTTTTCGGTCGCCCACTGGCGCGGCTTCATCGGCGAATATCCGGCGCCCGTCGCGATTGAGGTCAGGGACTGACCTCACCTAAAACTGGGTCAGCACCGTCTTGATGGTAGCAGCGACCGCCAGTTCGTCATCGCGCTCCTGCGCATTGCCGTCTTCTTCGTGCCATGCCGCCGAAAGACAGCCGTAAGCAAAGGCATATTGCAGCAACACCCGTTCGTCCCGCTTGAGCGCTTTGGAAAAAATCGCTGCCATGGAAGCGATGCGTGCCTCGCTGCGTGTCAGATCGAAGCGGTCGAGCGGATTGGAGAACATATTGGCGACGTCGAGCGCGGCATCGCCGATCAGGCCGGCCGGGTCGATGATGATCCAGCCACGCGCACTGCGCATGATGTTTTCGTGGTGCAGATCGCCGTGCAGTGGCCGGATATCGCTTTGGCTGCCGATAAGCTCCTGCGCGAGCGCGGCGGCCTCGACATAGGGGCCGTCCACGCCGTCGCTGCGATCCTGTTCAGCTTTGCGGAACAGGCTTTCGAAATATTGCGGCAATGTCAGCAGGCTCGATGGCGGCGGCACTTCCGACGGGCGGTGATAGTGCAGGAGAACATCCGCGGCAATTGCAGTCGCGGCATCGTCGTCGCCGTCGCGGAACAGCACGTCGCGCAGAGTCTCCGAGCCGGCATGTTCCATGAGCAGAATGTCGTCGGAACGGTCGAGCAGCGTCACGCAGCCGACGCCCGCCCGCCATTCGATGAAATCCGCGCCACGAAGGCTGTCTTTGAGAACCTTGTGTTTCAGCGCCTTGGCGACGGCAAGGGAACCATCGCCAAGCGTCACCTCGTAAACCACCCCGGCCGGCGTATCGGCGATCTGCTTTGCGGCCTCGATATTCCACGAGGCCGGAAAAGAGGGGGTGGCCGAACTCATGCCGACAGCATCAGTTCCATGTTCTGAACCGCCGCACCGGAAGCGCCCTTGCCGAGGTTGTCGAGCAGCGCGACGAGATTGATGTGCTCGCCACCCGGCGTGCCGAACACGAACAGCTTCATCGTGTCCTTGCCCACCAGTTCCTCGGCATCGATGCGGGAAAGCCCCTTGCTTTCGGCAAGCGGAACGACGCTGACGATATCCTGTCCCGCATAATGGGCGGTAAGTGCGGCATGCACGGTCTCGATGGTCGTGCCTTCCCTAAGGTCGGCGGCAAACAGCGGAACCTGCACGATCATGCCCTGCGGGAAACGTCCGACGGACGGCGCAAACAGCGGCGCGCGGTCCAACTGGCCGTGAATGGTCATTTCCGGCACATGCTTGTGGCTGAGCGTCAGGCCGTAGAGGAAATTATTGGCGCTGATCGCGTCGTCCCGGCCCTGATCTTCCATCTGCGCGATCATCTGCTTGCCACCGCCGGTGTAACCGGAGACCGCATTGACGCTGACCGGGTAACCGTCCGGCAGGATGCCGCTAGCGCGCAGCGGACGCAGGAGGCCGATAGCGCCGGTCGGATAACAGCCCGGATTGGCGACGAAGCGGGCGGAACGGACCTTTTCGCCCTGTTCCTTGTCCATTTCGGCAAAACCGTAAGCCCAGTCCTTATGGATGCGATAGGCGGTCGAGGTGTCGATGATGCGGACATTGTTGTTGCCGGCCACCATGGAGACGGCTTCTCTGGAAGCATCGTCCGGCAGGCAGAGGATCGAAATGTCGGCGTTGTTGAGCATATCCTCGCGCATCGTCGCGTTGCGACGCTCGGCCTCGGGAATGGACAGCAGTTCGATATCGCGGCGACCGGCAAGGCGCGTGCGGATCTGCAGACCCGTGGTGCCGTGTTCGCCATCGATGAAGATCTTCGCTGTCATATCCTTGTCCTGCCTTTTCAAAGGGTTGCGAGTGCAATCGGAATCAGTTTGGCAAGTACCGTTTTTATCGTCAGCCAGCCTTCGCCAGCCGTTCGGCACGCAAGCCAAGCATATACATCGCAACGGTGGCTCCGGCAATGGCGGTGATATCAGCATGATCGTAAGCGGGCGCGACTTCCACCACATCCGAGCCGCGAATATCGAGCTGGCCGAGGCCACGCAGAACGGAAAGTATCTTGGCGCTGGTCGGCCCTCCCGCGACGGGCGTACCGGTTCCCGGTGCGAAGGCGGGATCGAGGCAATCGATATCGAAGGTCAGATAGGCGGGCATGCCCGCCGTGTGCTTGACGATCAGCGAGGCTATGTCGCTTGCCCGCATTTCCTCCACCTCGTAACCGTGGAGAATGCGGATGCCGAAATCCTCCGGCGCATGGGTGCGGATGCCGATCTGAATCGAGCGGTCGGCATCGATCAGCCCGTCGCGCACGGCGCGGGCCACGAAGGAACCGTGATCGATGCGTTTGCCGTCGTCGAACCAGGTGTCCTGATGCGCATCGAATTGCACCAGCGCCAGCGGGCCATGTTTGGCCACATGCGCCTTCAGAAGCGGCCAGGTGATGAAATGGTCGCCGCCGAGCGTCAGCAGATAATCCGTCTTGGAGATGATCTTGCGCGCTTCCTTTTCGATCGTATCAGGCGTTTTCCAGTGATTGCCATAATCGAGCAGGCAGTCGCCGTAATCGACGGTCGGCATATGGGCGAAGAGATCGCGCGCGAAGGGATATTGCGGGTCGTTGTCGAAAATCGCCGAGGCGCGGCGGATCGCTTGCGGCCCGAAGCGGGCGCCGGGGCGGTTGGACGTCGCCGCATCGAAGGGAATGCCCCACACGGCCGTCGATACACCCTTGAGGTTCTTGGTATATTTACGCCGCATGAAAGAGAGGACGCCCGCATGGGTCGGGTCGGTCGCAGCCGATGTCAGCGTTGCAGCGGTGAAGGCATGGTCGATGGTTTTGGAAGGCATTGATCACCCCGTTGCGGTTTGCGCCGAGGGTGCTGTCTTCTGCCCGAAAAAACAAGGGAGCAAACTAACGAAAAAAGGCGGAGCCGAAGCCCCGCCTTTCGAAGTGTTGAACGAACCGTTCCGAGAAGCGATTAACGCTTGGAAAACTGGAACGAACGGCGGGCCTTGGCCTTACCGTACTTCTTACGCTCGACAACGCGGCTGTCGCGGGTCAGGAAGCCACCCTTCTTCAGAACGGGGCGCAGGCCCGGTTCGAAGTAGGTCAGCGCCTTGGAAACACCGTGACGCACGGCGCCGGCCTGGCCGGAAAGACCGCCGCCAGCAACCGTTGCGATGATGTCGAACTGGCCGGCGCGGGCAGCTGCAACCAGCGGCTGCTGGAGGATCATCTGCAGAACCGGGCGTGCGAAATACGCGGTGAAATCGCGGCCGTTGATGATGATCTTGCCAGAACCAGCCTTCACCCATACGCGGGCTACGGCGTTCTTGCGCTTGCCGGTCGCGTAGGAGCGGCCGAGGGTATCAACCTTGCGGACGTGCACGGGAGCCGAAGCTTCCGATGCCGGGGCGAGGTCTTTCAGAGAGGAAAGATCGGCCATTATCAGGCGCTCCTTACGTTCTTCTTGTTAAGCGCGGCCACGTCGAGAACGGTGGGCTGCTGTGCTTCGTGCGGGTGGTTCGAGCCTGCGTAAACGCGCAGGTTCTTCATCTGGCGACGGCCGAGCGGGCCGCGCGGGATCATGCGCTCGATGGCCTTTTCAACGACGCGCTCCGGGAAGCGGCCTTCGATGATCTGGCGAGCGGTGCGCTCCTTGATGCCACCCGGGTGACCGGTGTGCCAATAGTACTTCTTGTCGGAGTACTTGTTGCCGGTGAAGGCAATCTTTTCCGCGTTGATGACGATGACGTTGTCGCCATCATCGACGTGGGGGGTGTAGGTAGCCTTGTGCTTGCCGCGCAGGCGGGTTGCAACGATGGTGGCGAGGCGACCAACAACGAGGCCTTCGGCGTCGATGATGATCCACTTCTTCTCCACCTCAGCAGGCTTCTGAACGAAAGTAGACATAGGTTTGACTTTCTAACGTGGACCCGTGATCCTCTTTTTTTGAATAAAGAGCAAACGGGCGTTTCTTGTTGCTTGGTTTGGCTGCCGCAAGGCAACCGCAAATGACCATATTCCATGGGAATCCGATCTGGCGCGCTTATACGGTGAAGCGGCGGAAGCGTCAATATGACGGTTTTGGCAGGCGTTAAAAATAAACAAATAAAAACAATGGTTTATTTGTGTGGTAATATTTTACCTCACAAAAAAGGCCCGTTTTAACCCAATCGCATGACCAGAACGCCCGCCGCGATGATGCCGCCGGCAAGATAACGCCAGGTGCTGGCGCGTTCTTTCAGGATCACGACGGAGATTACCAGCGCAAACAGAATGGAGGTTTCCCGCAGCGCCGCAACGACCGCGACCGGGGCCTTGGTCATGGCATAGAGCGCCAGCCCGTAGGAGAGAATGGAGCCGCCGCCGCCGATCAGGCCGCGCCACCAGTTTCGCCGCACATGCCGCACAACGGCGATGACGCCGCGCTGGTAAAAGGCGAAACCGAAGAGCAGCACGGGCGGCAGAAGCGACATCCACAGCGTATAGGAAATCGCGTTGCCGGAAAGCCTGGCGCCGACGCCGTCCACAAAGGTGTAGGAGGCGATCACGAAGGCATTGATGAGCGCAAGGACGATCGCCTTTCCGCCGCCGCGCCGCGCCTCGAAGGCGAGGGTGAGGATGCCGCCGGAAATGATGGCGATCCCGGCAAGCGCAAGCGGGCTTAGAACCTCGCTCAGGAACAGGCTGCTTGTCGCCGCAACGATCAGGGGCGCCACGCCGCGCATGACGGGGTAGACAAGGCCGATATCACCGATCGTATAGGCGGCGGCGACAAGACGGAAATAGGCGAATTGCAGGACGGCGGAGGCAATGAGGAAGGGAACGGCGACCGGCGCGGGAAACGGCAGGAACGGCAGGAAGGGTAACGAGCAAGCGGCTGCCCCCGCCGCGATCAGCGAGGCGTCCAGAGACTTGTCGGATCCGGATTTGACCAGCGCATTCCATCCGGCATGCAGTATTGCGCCCAGAAGCACCAGAATAAGAATGTCAAATGTCACGATAGAGACTCGCTCGCGGGCTACTTTAGGCAACCTACAGCATCGGCCTGAAAACCGTAATCCATTTTAGATGATGGCGGTATCACGCGCCGGTCGCTCGAAATTCGGTGCGGGAGGCTCCCCGATTTCCTCATGTAAAGCTGCGGCCACTTTACGGATTATGACGCGCGTTAAGTTTCGGGCACGTGCATGTTGCGGGGTGAAGCCGCCGGTTTCGCTGGAGGCGTTTATGTTGTCCTGCTCATGTTTTCATCAGTAAGACGGGTGCGTCGACGCCGGACGCACAGCTTATGGTTTTGCCGGCGGGTATTTTTTCGCAAAAAGAAGCCAATTCGACTAATATTCGTCTATTGACGATCGTTCGCCGCCGGGTTCACCAGTGTATCAATTTGAATAGGGGCCATATCTCCAAACTGAAAAGAAATTTCACTTTGTCGACGAAGCATTAACTGTGACGTTACAGATCGATTGATGATTTGATCTGTGGAATAAGTTTATGAAAATTAGATAAGCCTAATTTATCGGTGAACGGAATGAAAACAAACAGGAGACGAAGGGCGCATGAAATGCACGCTAATGGTGTTTGAGGCGGCATTCCGTCCCATGTGCGCCTTTTGAAAAGTGGACAAAAATACTCAATACAACGGCAATTTGAGCGTTTTTGCGAAATCATTTTGCGCGGACGAAAATGTGCCGCCACGGGACGATGAACCCGATCCGTTCGATATTTTCAGTCGTGCAGGGGTTCAAGAGAGCGATGGCGCTTCCTAAATGAAAGTGACGGCGCGAAGAGCCGCGCTAAAAAACGCGTTCCCGGGTCCGTGCGGGAGACGCGGTACTCGCGAGACGGTCAAACGGTGGAAATGCGCCGGAGGTCCTCAAACCGCCCGATGTGCCAGAGGATAAGTTGACATGCAGCATGATAGTTACGAACCCGATTATCTCAGAAAAATTCTGACGGATGTCAGGACCATCGCTTTGCTTGGAGCCTCTCCCAACCCTGATCGGCCGAGCCATGGCGTCATGCGTTTTCTGCTGTCCAAGGGTTACCGTGTCATACCGGTCAATCCCGGTCAGGCGGGCAAGGAGATATTGGGACAGAAGGTTTACGCCCGGCTCGCCGATATCCCTGAAACCGTTGATATGGTCGATGTTTTCCGTGCACGGGAATATTTGTCGGCGATTGTCGATGAAGCCATATTGCTGCCAGAGCGGCCATCGGTGATCTGGGGCCAGCTTTCCGTCAGAGACGACAATGCCGCAGCGAAGGCGGAAGCCTACGGTATGAACGTGGTGATGGATCGTTGTCCCGCAATTGAGTATCCGCGTCTCAATATTGTGCGATAGTTGGTACACATTGGACTTATCATTTGGCGCCAAGGCATTATGATCCCTCCAAAATTCTATTGGAGGAAACATCATGTCGAGCAGCAATCCCGGGTTTTCAACGTTGGCGGTGCATGCGGGCGCGCAGCCTGATCCGACCACCGGCGCGCGCGCAACGCCGATTTACCAGACGACGGCCTATGCCTTCCGTGACGCCGATCACGCCGCCGCCCTGTTCGGATTGAAAGAGTTCGGCAATATCTACACACGCATCATGAACCCCACCCAGGCGGTTCTGGAAGAACGTGTCGCGGCGCTCGAGGGCGGCACGGCGGCGCTCGCCGTCGCATCCGGTCACGCCGCGCAATTGCTGGTCTTCCACACGCTGCTGCAACACGGCGACAATTTCGTCTCAGCCCGGCAGCTTTATGGCGGCTCCATCAACCAATTCGGCCACGCCTTCAAGGGCTTCGACTGGCAGGTGCGCTGGGCCGATGCGACGGACCCCGCCAGTTTCGAACAGCAGATCGACGACCGCACCCGCGCCATTTTCATCGAAAGCCTTGCCAATCCAGGTGGCACATTCGTGGATATCGCTGCCATCGCCGATGTAGCCCACCGGCATGGCCTGCCGCTGATTGTCGACAACACCATGGCCAGCCCCTATCTGCTCAGGCCGCTGGAGCATGGTGCGGATATCGTGCTGCATTCGCTGACGAAATTCCTTGGCGGCCATGGCAACTCCATGGGCGGCATCATCGTCGATGGCGGAACCTTCGACTGGTCGGCGACCGACAAGTACCCGTCGCTGTCGCAGCCCCGGCCGGAATATTCCGGGGTCGTGCTGCACCAGACCTTCGGCAACTTCGCTTTCGCCATCGCCTGCCGCGTGCTTGGCTTGCGCGATCTCGGCCCGGCGATCTCGCCCTTCAACGCCTTTCTCATCCTGACCGGCATAGAAACCCTGCCGCTGCGCGTTCAGCGCCACTCCGACAATGCGCTCGCCGTCGCCAAATGGCTGAAGGCGCATCCCAAGGTCGGCTGGGTGCATTATGCCGGGCTGGAAGACAGCGATAACCACGCCATCCAGCAGCATTATTCGCCAAAGGGGGCAGGCTCCGTCTTCACCTTCGGCATCAAGGGCGGTCACGCCGCCGGCAAGGCGCTGGTGGAAGGGCTGCAACTCTTTTCGCATCTCGCCAATATCGGCGATACGCGGTCGCTGGTCATCCACCCGGCCTCCACCACCCATGCACAGCTGACGCCGGAACAGCAGACGGCGGCCGGCGCTGGGCCGGATGTGGTGCGCCTGTCGATCGGCATCGAGGATGTCAAGGACATCATCGCCGATCTCGAACAATCGCTTGCGAAGCTCTGAAGGGCAGGGGCCGTCATGACGAATTTTCTGGTATTCGAAGATACACAAACCGCTGCGGCCGGCGATGTTGCGGCGGAGGTGGAGCACAGTGCACCCGCGCCGGAAAGACTGATTTCCGGCGCCCCCAGATTCACCACCTGGAATCTGGAGGAAGCGCCGGGCGGTATCTATGCCGGCGTCTGGCAATCCACGCCCGGAAAATGGCGGGTGATCTATGACGAATGGGAGTATTTCAGCATTCTCGAGGGCCATTCGGTCCTGACCGAGGATGGCGGAACCCCGCGTGACCTGAGACCGGGCGACAGGCTGGTCCTGCGGCCGGGCTTCAAGGGCACCTGGGAGGTCGTCGAAACGACGCGAAAGGATTATGTTATCCGGTTGTGATGGTGGAAGCCCGTTCAGGTCGCTTCATTGCACGTCGAATGAGAGAATCGATTGAAGAAGCCCGGGAAAGCGGGATTCGATATCATCGATACGCACAACACTGATATTTTCAACACCTTGTTTATGGGTGCGGATCAATCCCGCCTCACGCAGGATTCGCAAATGGCTGGAAAGTGTTGAGCGCGGCATATCCGGGCAGGGGGCTGCAGATGCGCAGTTTTGCCCGGCCTCGGACTTCCACAATTTACGGATGATGCCCATTCGGGCGGGCTCGCCGAGCGCAGCCAATACGGCGGTAAGAGATATGTCCTCGCGAGCGGGATGAAAAAACTGAACCATGAACAGGCAGTAGCATATGGATTGACAAGCTTCAATATTTCAATAAAACCGAAATACCGAATTATGGTAATTCGGAAATTTGGATATTTATGGAGATTGCAATGTCTGGAATTTTCAATGGGCAGGTCGTCGTCGTCACAGGCGGATCGACAGGCATTGGTTTTTCGGCAGCTAAGCTATTTTTGGAAGGCGGTGCTTCCGCAGTTTATGTGACGGGCCGCAATGCGGCGAATCTCGACGCGGCGGTCGCCAAACTGGGCGACCGCGCATTCGGCGTCGTTTCCGATGTCGCCAAGCTTTCGGAGTTGGAACAGCTCAAGAACCGCATAGAAAGCGATGGACGGAAGGTGGATGTGTTGGTGGCCAATGCCGGTATCGCGGAGAACAACGATCTTGGCGCAACCCATGAGGCGCTCTACGATCGGATTTTCGACATCAACGTGAAAGGCGTGTTTTATACTGTGCAAACGTTGTTGCCGGTGGTGCGCGACGGCGGTTCGATTGTGTTGACGGGTTCGATTGTCGGTAACAAGGGCCTGGAAAAGTTGAGCGTATACAACGCCTCGAAAGCAGCGGTACGCTCATTCGCCCGCAGTTTCGCCAATGACTTAAAGCTGCGAGGCATCCGCGTAAATACGGTCAGCCCCGGTGTCACCCGCACGCCGATCATGGAAAACGGTCTGAAGATGGATGAGGAGAAGATCGCCGGTTTCGAGGACTATCTGAAGGGGGCCGCACCGATCGGTCGCATGGCTCACCCTGACGAAATTGCCGAGGCGGTGCTATTTCTGGCTTCCGCCAAGGCCAGCTATATTACTGGCGTTGAACTCTCCGTTGATGGTGGATTGGCGCAGATCTAAAGCGGACCTCGCCTCCTGACTTACCAGCTGAGATCGAGCCGTTCCAGACCGTGGAAATGATAGACGTCCTTGACCCTGGGCGGCTCGGCAATCCGCAAACCCGGCAGGCGCTTGAAAAGCAGCGGTAGAGCGAGGTTCAGCTCCAGCCTTGCCAGCGGCGCGCCAATGCAGAAGTGGATGCCCGCGCCGAAGGAGACGTTGGCGCCTTCGTTCCGGTCCGGCCTGAAGGCCAGCGGATCGGAGAATTTTGCGGGATCGAGATTGGCCGCCGCCAGAATGAGGCTGACCTTGTCGCCGCGTTTGAATTCCACGCCGTCGATCTCGACCGGCTCCAGAACCCAGCGCTGGAAGATGTGGACGGGCGCGCAGATGCGCAGCGTTTCCTCCACCGTGCGTTCCGTGGCCGTCTCGTCGTGGAACAGGATGTCGGGCGAGATGCCGCTTTCCAGAATGATGCGCACGGAATTGCCGATCTGGTGCACCGTCGCCTCGTGCCCGGCGTTCAGGAGCACGATGGTGGTGGAGATCAGCTCGTCATCGGTCAGATACTGGCCCTTGTGCTCCGTATGGATCATGTGGCTCAGCAAGTCGTCCTTCGGCTCAGCCCGCCGCTCGGCAATCACGCTGCGCACGTAGTTTGAAAATTCATGCGCCGCCTTGTCCGCCAGAAGCTCATCCTCGGGCGTGCGCTTGAACATGTACATGCCGACATAGGCATGGGACCATTTCAGGAGCTGCGGCCCCATTTCCTCGGGGATGCCGATCATCCGTGCGATCATCGTTACGGGGATGATGTCGGCATAGGTGGAGAGTAGTTCCGTCTCGCCGTTCCGTTCGAAGGCGTCGATCAGGCGGTTGGCGAGTTCTTCGATTTCGGGCTTCATTTTGTCGACATGCCGGGAAACGAAGGCGCGGTTGATCAGCGTGCGCAGCCGCGTGTGTTCCGGCGGCTCCAGTTCCAGGAGCGAATGCTGCTCGGCGGCGTCGAAATGCTTCACATGATCGAGCGGCTCTGCCAGCCCGATTTCCTCGCGGCTTGCAACATGCAGGATCTGCCGTCCGAACCGGCGGTCGCGCAGGAGGGCGCTGACATGGTCGTATTCGGTGAAGAACCATTGCCGCTGCTCTTCCCAGTAGAAGGTGGGACATTGGGCATGCAGGGCGGCATAGACCGGGTTCGGATCGCTGTAGAAGGCCGGGTCACGGGCATCAAGGGAAACGCGGCGCGTGGCGGGATCGATTTTAAGAAAGGGGAATGTCGCTGTCATGCCTATGGTTTATTCCGCGCTCGGTGGTTTGGGAAGGACGTGAAAAACCCCTCCTAGCTATTTCGTTACCTGTCGCCCGCTAGGTCGCCTTGTCACCGGCCGGCGATAACCGATATCCGGTTCAGCGCGGCGACCTGCCGGTCGGCATTGTTGTCCATCGGGTTTTCGTCCCGGTCCGGGGAGGGGACGACGACATTGGCCGAATTCACATGGATCACGGTCCTGTTGCGGCCGGCCTTCTTTGCCGCGTAAAGCGCGCGGTCGGCCTGCGTCATCATTGCGTTCAGGTCTGCATCCTTGATCATCGCTTCGGATATGCCGACGCTGGTCGTGACCTCGATGCCTTCGCCGCGCGAACTGATCTTGGAAAGGCGCAGATTGCTGCGGATGGCTTCCGCAAGCGTCACCGTGCTGGAAGGGCTTTCCACTTCGGCGACCAGTGCGAATTCCTCGCCGCCCATCCGGACGAAAAGGCCGCGATCGCCGATGACGTGCTGCGCCAGATTGCAGAAATGCACAAGCACCGCATCGCCCGACTGATGGCCGTATCTGTCGTTTATCTTCTTGAAATGGTCAATGTCGAACAGCACCAGCGCCACGTATTGGCTGGAGGTCGGCGACCTTTTTTTGATGTGCTCGAACTCTTCCAGAAGGCCGCGCCGGTTGAGGACGCCGGTAAGATGATCGGTCATGGCAAGCCGGTGCAGGCGGGTTTCCGTGTCTTCCATGATGATCTTGGCGCTGATCATGATGATGACGGTGAAGCCGAGAATGCCTGAAAAGGCGAGCGCCGCCGTCAGAGGAATGGCGTTGGGGGCCGTGACATTGATGGGAATGACGATGGACGCTACGAGGGCGCCGGAAAATGCCTGCAATATGAAGATGGCCGCCAGCACCCTGCGGCTGAGCGATGCGCGCGCCTTGCTGGCCAGAAGCACGCCGGCCAGCATGAAATACCCGGTTGCCGCGCAGGCGTGATAGAGCAGGATGCGCGAGACCATGCTTTCGCGGATGGGGGCGATGAACATGCCCGCCACCCACAGGAGCGCCGGAATGGCGATCCAGCCGGCGGTCTTGCGTTGTTCGAAGGACAGGAGGCCGGCGAGCCAGAACCCGAAAGCCGAGAGGGCGAGCGCGTTGCCGGCCTCGACCGACAGGAAGCTGGGGATATCGCCGCGCAGCGCCACCATCACCGTTCCGACGCCGGTGGCGACGAAACCGGCGGCGAAATAGAGATTGTGCCGGCGGGATGGGCGGTGCAGCCACAGGGTTCCCAAAAGCAGGGCGAGGGTAAGCGTCTCCGACGCCCAAAGCAGCATGCCCGTCTTTGCATCCAGCATTGCAAAATCCTATCTGCCCATCATGCCGTAAGGGCAGGTTCTGCGGCACGATGTGCGCAATGCCCGCCGGAATTGGTTGAGATGCCATTTCGCGCGAAAGAGGTGCCTGCCCCCTGACGGGAAACCGGAAATTCGCGGGCGTAGTATCCGCTGCAAATACCTAACGAGTTCTTGCCGGTGATAAGTTATATCTGTGCATGATCGCCGGTTTTTATGTTTGCGGCGTGCTTTCATGAAAAATAATGCCGGCGACCGGGAGCGGTCCCGCCTGCATCGGCCGGTTTGCAGCCGTTGCCCGCTCCGGTGGTCAATGCGTGTAATCGCTGTTGAGCCGTTAAGGATATGCGGCTTCGTGTCTTGAAGTACCGGGCAGGGACACTCTATGTAGGGAGAATGAAGGTTAGAAGTGATTCCGGAGCGGTTTTCCGCAAAGGGCAGAGTTTGACAAAGGACGGACATGAAAAATCCAGTTGATACCGCCATGGCTCTGGTGCCGATGGTCGTAGAGCAGACCAATCGCGGCGAACGCTCCTACGACATATTTTCCCGTCTTCTCAAGGAACGCATTATTTTCCTCACCGGCCCGGTGGAAGACCAGATGGCCTCGCTCGTCTGCGCGCAGCTGCTTTTCCTCGAGGCTGAAAACCCGAAGAAGGAAATTGCGCTCTACATCAATTCGCCAGGTGGCGTCGTGACCGCCGGCATGGCGATCTACGATACGATGCAGTTCATCCGTCCTGCGGTCTCGACGCTTTGCGTCGGCCAGGCCGCATCGATGGGTTCGCTGCTTCTGGCCGCCGGCGAAAAGGGAATGCGCTTCGCCACCCCGAACGCCCGCATCATGGTGCACCAGCCCTCCGGCGGTTTCCAGGGACAGGCCTCGGACATCGAGCGTCACGCCCGTGACATCATCAAGATGAAGCGCCGTCTCAATGAAGTCTACGTGAAGCACACCGGCCGCACGCTGGAAGAGGTTGAAAAAACCCTTGATCGCGACCACTTCATGGATTCCGAAGAGGCGAAGGACTGGGGCGTGATCGACAAGATCCTTACCTCGCGTCAGGAAATGGAAGGCGCCGCCGCGAATTGAGGCGTGACGCTTTTGACGTTTGTTTGACCCCGTAAAGTAATTTCGGGGCTTTCAACCGCAACAGAAAGCGATATTAGTATATATAAAGGCTATGTTGAATTTTTATGACGTGGCCTTTGGTTTGATGGGGAATTCGTTGCAGCCGGTTGTCAGCTCATGTATCTGATACCGGTTAGTACCCCGGGAAACGAGGCGGATACGGCGATGCACCCCAAGGGCTGCCGTATCGGCGGGCGGTAAGTTGACCGCGATCCGTTTGGCGGACTGCGGCGTGCTGGAAGGAAAGAGATATGAGCAAAGTCAGCGGCAGCAACGGCGGCGACTCTAAAAATACACTCTATTGTTCATTCTGCGGCAAGAGCCAGCACGAAGTCCGGAAACTCATTGCCGGACCGACAGTATTCATCTGCGATGAATGCGTCGAATTGTGCATGGACATCATCCGTGAGGAGAACAAGACGTCGATGGTGAAGTCGCGCGAGGGTGTTCCCACCCCGCAGGACATCATCAAGATTCTCGACGAATATGTCATCGGCCAGAAGCAGGCGAAGAAGATCCTGTCCGTGGCCGTTCACAACCACTACAAGCGCCTCGCGCACGCCTCCAAGAACGGCGATGTCGAGCTTGCGAAGTCGAACATCATGCTCGTCGGTCCGACGGGTTGCGGCAAGACCTATCTTGCCCAGACGCTCGCCCGCATCATCGACGTTCCCTTCACCATGGCGGATGCAACGACGCTGACCGAAGCCGGTTATGTCGGCGAGGACGTGGAAAACATCATCCTGAAGCTGTTGCAGTCTGCGGATTACAATGTCGAGCGCGCCCAGCGCGGTATCGTCTATATCGACGAAGTCGACAAGATTTCCCGTAAGTCGGACAACCCGTCCATCACGCGCGACGTGTCGGGCGAGGGCGTTCAGCAGGCGCTTCTGAAGATCATGGAAGGCACGGTCGCTTCCGTTCCGCCGCAGGGCGGCCGCAAGCATCCGCAGCAGGAATTCCTGCAGGTGGATACGACCAACATCCTGTTCATCTGCGGCGGCGCGTTTGCCGGCCTCGACAAGATCATCTCGGCCAGGGGTGAAAAGACCTCGATCGGCTTCGGTGCGACCGTCAAGGCGGAAGACGATCGCCGCGTCGGCGAAGTGCTGCGCGAACTGGAGCCGGAAGATCTGGTGAAATTCGGCCTCATTCCGGAATTCATCGGTCGTCTGCCGGTTCTGGCGACGCTCGAGGACCTCGACGAGGACGCGCTGATCCAGATCCTGTCCGAGCCGAAGAACGCGCTCGTCAAGCAGTATCAGCGGCTGTTCGAGATGGAAGATGTGGAACTGACATTCCACGAGGACGCCCTGCGCGAGATCGCCAAGCGGGCGATTACCCGCAAGACCGGCGCCCGCGGCCTGCGCTCGATCATGGAGAAGATCCTGCTGGATACCATGTTCGAACTGCCGACGCTGGAAGGCGTGCGCGAAGTGGTGATCTCCAACGATGTCGTCAGCGGCGTCGCTCGTCCGCTCTACATCTATGCGGATCGTCAGGAAGAAAAGACCAACGTTTCGGCTTGATTGGCTGATCGGGTGCTTTGATGAATTTGGAAGGCCCGCACCTGTGCGGGCCTTTTCTGTTGAGTTCGGGCGCGAAACTTGCGCCTAACTTGGCGGAACCCGATTTTGCGTTTGGAGCGGATTGCGCTTTGCTGATAAAGTCCTAAAACTGATTTGCAGCGCGATATGACGGAAATGTGAATTACCGTCGGCGACCCGGTTCCTGGCCTTCAAGGATAACCGGAAATGTCGGGAGTAATAGCCGGCGCTGGGTTTTGTTGAATTTCACGGCCGTGCCGGTGCGCGGGGCCGTCTCTTCCGGTGACTTGAAATCGGTGTTTCGAAACTCCACTTTCAGTCTCGAGAAATGAATGTGCCGGGCGCCCCAAGATGCCCGGCAAAGTGTCCCGAAAGGGACCATGAAAGGAAATGATATGACGAACATCACGTCTGCGGCATCTGGCGGTACCTACCCGGTACTTCCCCTGCGCGACATTGTCGTTTTCCCGCATATGATCGTTCCCCTGTTCGTCGGGCGGGAAAAATCCATTCGCGCGCTCGAGGAAGTCATGGGTTCGGACAAGCAGATCATGCTTGTCACCCAGATCAACGCCAGCGATGACGATCCGACCCCGGACGCCATCCACAAGGTCGGTACGGTCGCCAACGTTCTGCAGCTTCTGAAGCTTCCCGACGGCACCGTCAAGGTGCTGGTGGAAGGCAAGGGCCGCGCCCAGATCGATGAATACACCGGCCGCGAGGATTTCTACGAAGCCTCCGCGACGCCTTTGCAGGAGCCTGCCGAAGACCCGGTCGAGATCGAGGCGCTGTCGCGTTCGGTCGTCTCGGAATTCGAAAGCTATGTGAAGCTCAACAAGAAGATTTCGCCTGAGGTTGTCGGCGCGGCCGGCCAGATCGATGACTATTCGAAGCTGGCCGACACGGTTGCCTCGCACCTGTCGATCAAGATCACCGAAAAGCAGGAAATGCTGGAAACCGTCAGCGTGAAGCAGCGGCTTGAAAAGGCGCTCGGCTTCATGGAAGGCGAAATTTCCGTTCTTCAGGTGGAAAAACGTATCCGCTCGCGCGTCAAGCGCCAGATGGAGAAGACCCAGCGCGAATATTATCTGAACGAACAGATGAAGGCGATCCAGAAGGAACTCGGCGACGGCGAAGATGGCCGCGACGAGATGGCCGAACTGGAAGAGCGCGTCGCCAAGACCAAGCTCTCCAAGGAAGCCAAGGAAAAGGCCGAAGCGGAGATGAAGAAGCTTCGCCAGATGAGCCCGATGTCTGCGGAAGCGACCGTCGTGCGTAACTATCTGGACTGGCTGCTGGGTCTGCCATGGGGCAAGAAGTCGAAGATCAAGGTCGACCTCAACAGCGCCGAGGCGGTCCTCGATCAGGATCATTTCGGTCTGGACAAGGTCAAGGAACGTATCGTCGAATATCTGGCCGTGCAGGCGCGCGCCACCAAGCTTCGCGGCCCTATTCTGTGCCTCGTCGGCCCTCCCGGCGTCGGCAAGACCTCGCTCGCCAAGTCGATCGCCAAGGCGACCGGCCGCGAATATGTGCGCATGGCGCTGGGCGGCGTGCGTGACGAGGCGGAAATCCGCGGTCACCGCCGTACCTATATCGGCTCCATGCCTGGCAAGATCGTTCAGTCGATGAAGAAGGCCAAGAAGTCCAATCCGCTGTTCCTGCTCGACGAAATCGACAAGATGGGCATGGATTTCCGTGGCGATCCGTCATCGGCTCTCTTGGAGGTTCTCGATCCGGAACAGAACTCCACCTTCATGGACCACTACCTTGAAGTGGAATACGATCTGTCCGACGTGATGTTCGTGACCACGGCCAACACGCTGAACATTCCCGGCCCGCTGATGGACCGTATGGAAGTGATCCGCATCGCCGGCTACACCGAAGACGAAAAGCGCGAAATCGCCAAGCGTCACCTGTTGCCGAAGGCGATCAAGGAACACGCCCTGCGTCCGGAAGAGTTCTCGGTCAGCGATGACGCTCTGATGATCGTGATCCAGCAATACACCCGCGAGGCGGGCGTGCGCAGCTTCGAGCGCGAGTTGATGAAGCTTGCACGTAAGGCCGTGACCGAGATCATCAAGGGTAAGACCAAGTCCGTGGATGTAACTGCGGCCAACGTTCCGGATTATCTTGGTGTTCCGCGGTTCCGCCACGGCGAGGCCGAGCGCGAGGATCAGGTCGGTATCGTCACCGGTCTGGCATGGACGGAAGTCGGCGGTGAACTGCTCACTATCGAAGGCGTGATGATGCCGGGCAAGGGTCGCATGACAGTGACCGGCAACCTCAAGGAAGTGATGAAGGAATCCATTTCGGCAGCGGCATCCTATGTCCGCTCGCGCGCCGTGGACTTCGGCATCGAGCCGCCGCGTTTCGACAAGAGCGACATCCACGTTCACGTCCCGGAAGGTGCGACACCGAAGGACGGACCGTCCGCCGGCGTCGCCATGGCCACCGCCATCGTTTCGATCATGACCGGTATTCCGGTCTCGAAGGATGTGGCGATGACGGGTGAAATCACCCTGCGTGGTCGCGTATTGCCGATCGGCGGCCTGAAGGAAAAGCTGCTCGCGGCGCTTCGCGGCGGCATCAAGAAGGTGCTGATCCCGGAAGAAAACGCCAAGGATCTGGCGGAGATTCCGGACAATGTGAAGAACGAGATGGAAATCATCCCGGTTTCGCGCATGGGTGAGGTCATCAGGCACGCCCTGCTTCGCATGCCCGACCCCATCGAGTGGGACGGCAGCATCGAAACGCCTGTGATCGCCACGGTCGAGGGTGTCGACGACACCGGCCAGGCGATCGCGCATTGATCTGGGCACCGTTGCGAAAGCCAGAATCGGTTTTCGCAACACCTATGCATAGAATCAATGTGTTAGGTGCCACATAGGCCCCGGTGTCTTCCAGGGTTGTGCAAGTGGTGCGAAATTGGCACGTTTAAGCGAAAGGCCGGCAGAAATGTCGGCCTTTTTTGTGAAAAACTCCCCAGACCCCTTGTTTTTCAGGCGATTCCGGCGCTTTTGAGTTGCTGCGCGCGGATACAGACGTATTCTGCGCCGGCTTAATTTTGAGTCGTTTCAAACCATTGAAAGGGGTGGAAACATGAACAAGAACGAGCTCGTCTCTGCTGTTGCCGAAAAGGCTGGTCTCACGAAGGCAGATGCTGCTTCCGCTGTTGATGCCGTATTCGAAACCGTACAGAACGAACTGAAGAGCGGTGGCGACATCCGTCTCGCTGGCTTCGGCAGCTTCTCCGTAAGCCGTCGTGAAGCCTCCAAGGGTCGTAACCCTTCCACGGGTGCTGAAGTCGATATCCCGGCTCGCAACGTACCGAAGTTTTCCGCAGGCAAGGGCCTGAAGGACGCAGTCAACTCGTAAGGTTTCCGAAAAGCCGCGACGCCCGGCGGCGGGCGGGCGGCTTTTCAGGTTCACGAGGAAACATGTTTTGACGCCCTGACGCCTTCATGCCGGCACGAAAACCGGGCGGCTTTTCGAAAAGCTTTTTTCGGATAGCCCAGTTTTTCAACCCGGTAAGATGTACTTGAAAGTAGGGAGCGCGCCTGTGTGCCTCCATCCGGACTCACGGCGTTCCGATACGCGGAATGTGCGCACGAACAGGAAAGCCCGGCCTTCATGGCCGGGCTTTTTGATTCTCCCCACAGAAATGTCATGCCGCTGTCACGTCTTTGACGCAGAAGCCATAGGGTGTTTCTGTATCCAAGGGGGATTATAATGGCGTTCCGATTTTCTCAAATGGCTTTGACCGCTGCGCTGCTCACATCCGCAGCCTTTCCGGCCGCTGCCGAGCCGGTTTTCAACCGCATCGCATCGTTTTCGGTGGCGAAGAACCTTCCCGCGGATAAGGACGCCAAGTCCGTTACGTCCGCTGAAATCGTAACCGCCAGCGAAGACGGTAATACGCTGATCTATTCGGACAGCCCGCTTGGTGGAATAGGCTTCATCGACATCACGGACGCCAGGGCTCCCAAGGCCGGTGGCGCATTGTTGCTCGAAGGTGAGCCGACCTCGGTTGCCGTTGCAGGCGTCAAGGTTCTGGCCGGCGTCAATACGTCCGAAAACCGCGCCAAGCCGTCCGGCAAGCTGGTGACGGTCGATATCGCCACCAAGAAGATCGAGGCAAGCTGTGATCTCGGCGGCCAGCCCGATTCCGTTGCGATTTCCCCGGACAAGACTTTTGCCGCCATTGCGATCGAAAACGAGCGCGATGAAGACGTGAACGAGGGCGCCCTGCCGCAGATGCCCGCCGGTTATCTGATGACGGTCGCTCTGAAGAACGGCGTTGCCGATTGCGCGACGCTGAAGAAGATCGACGTGACCGGCCTTGCCGAAATCGCCCCGGAAGATCCGGAGCCGGAATTCGTCGCGATCAACGCCAATGGCGAGATCGCACTCACGTTGCAGGAAAACAACCATATCGTCATCGTCGACGGCAAGACCGGAACGGTGAAGACGCATTTCTCCGCCGGCAAGGTCGATCTGGAAGGCATCGACACGAAGACGGACGGCCAGATGAAATTCACCGACAAGCAGGAAGGCCGCAAGCGCGAGCCGGATGCGGTGAAGTGGCTGGACAATGACCGTATCGTTATCGCCAATGAGGGCGACTGGCAGGGCGGTTCGCGCAGCTTCACCATCTTCGACAAGACCGGTAAGCTGCTCTACGAAGCAGGCTCCTCGCTCGAACATGCGGTTGCCAGCATCGGCCACTACCCGGAAAAGCGCTCCAAGGCCAAGGGCATCGAACCGGAAGGTCTGGAAGCAGCGACTTTCGATGGCCAGAAGTATTTCTTCGTTCTTGCCGAGCGTGCCTCCATCGTCGCGGTCTACAAGGATACCGGAAAAGAACCGGAACTGACGCAGCTTCTGCCGTCCGGCATTTCGCCGGAAGGTGCTGTCGCCATCCCGTCGCGCAATCTTTTTGTGACCGCGAACGAGGTCGATCTCGTCGAGGACGGCGGCGCACGCTCGCATGTCATGCTCTATGAGCGTGCCGAAGGCCAGGCTACCTATCCGCAGCTGGTTTCCGCCACCGTCGACGGCGCGCCGATCGGTTGGGGTGCTCTTTCCGGCCTGGTCGGCGACGCCGAAAAGCCGGGCATTCTCTACGCCGTGTCCGACTCGGTCTACGGGAACCAGCCGTCGATCTACACCATCGATGCGACGAAGAAGCCCGCCACCATCACCAGCGTCCTGCGCGTCAAGCGCGACGGCATCGCAGCCCAGAAACTCGACAGCGAAGGCATCACGCTGGATGGCAAGGGCGGCTTCTGGCTGGCGTCGGAGGGTGACAGCGCCAAGCTCGTTCCCCACGCGCTCTACAACGTTAACGCCAAGGGCGAGATCAAGGCTGAAATCGCTCTGCCGAAGGAATTGCTGGCCGGTGACACCCGCTTCGGTTTCGAAGGCGTGACCATGATCGGCAAGGGCGACGACGCGACGTTGTGGATGGCCGTGCAGCGCGAATGGGGAACCGACGAAAAGGGCATCGTCAAGCTCGTTTCCTACAATCCGAAATCCAAGGAATGGGGCGCCGTGCGTTACCCGCTCGACAAGACTGAAGCAGGTTGGATCGGCCTTTCCGAAATCACCGCGCAGGGCGACTATGTCTATATCCTCGAGCGCGACAACCAGATTGGCGACAAGGCCAAGATCAAGAAGCTCTACCGTGTCGCGATCGCGGACCTGAAGCCGGGCAAGATCGGTGGCGAACTGCCGCTGGTGACCAAGCAGGAAGCGCATGATTTCCTGCCCGACCTCAAGGCCCAGACCAACGGCTATGTCGTCGACAAGCTGGAAGGCTTCACTTTCGACAAGGTGGGAACGGCCTATGCCGTCACCGACAATGACGGTGTCGACGATTCCTCTGGCGAGACGCTGTTCTTCACGGTCGACTTGAAGGCGATCAACTGATCGTCCGCAAGGTATCGTAAATAAGAAAAGCCGGGCACAGCCCGGCTTTTTTGTCGCGGAAGCGATCTCGTCCAGAATGTTGATTCTGCGCGATGAGGTGCCATACCAGGGCTCATAATCGGCATTGCTGAGTGCTATCGGATAGTCGAAGATTTCGTCAGGCCGCCGTCCGGAGGCCCCGGTTGGGGCACAGCGAGCGGCTGGGCACCACTGAACGGAACGCGGGGGCAGGGGCCGCCTCATTGACGATGCCGGAAATTTCCGTCAAAGCGCAACGATATCCGAACGAAATTCGGCTTGATGATACTTATGCTGGGATGGTTTGGAAAATGGTGGGCGATGAGAGACTCGAACTCCCGACATCCTCGGTGTAAACGAGGCGCTCTACCAACTGAGCTAATCGCCCTTCGCGTCCTGCGGATCATGTCCGCCGCGTCGGTGGCCGTGATGTATTCGGATCGGAAAAAAACCGCAAGGGCTTTTGTGAAGTTTTTTAGTTTTTTTTCCGGTCAGCTTCGCCCGTTGCGGGAGCTTATCGGTAAAAAGCCGGAAACTGCGGGCTTTTCGATAAAAACAACACTTGCCGCGCCGTTTCGCGGCACACGAAAATTGCATGTCGGAGGCTGCGGCTGTGGACAAGTTTTTTGTTTTTGTTGGGAAAAGCCCGGAAAACAGGGCGTTTGCCGTAGTGCCTGTTAAAGGCCTTCCGGTTTTTTCCGATCAAAATGCAGAAGCTTATTCTTTTGTCGTGAAACCTGCTTGACACCCCCGCACGAACGCCGTAGTTAGCCGCTCAACGAACAGCCGAGGCTGGTTCGTACGGCGAGACTAAGGTCTTGTCGGTCAGGATAAGCGGGTGTAGCTCAGTTGGTTAGAGTGCCGGCCTGTCACGCCGGAGGTCGCGGGTTCGAGCCCCGTCACTCGCGCCATCCTGTTCCTCGGAAAATACGCAGACGAATGTCTGTGGAGCGCGGGTGTAGCTCAGTCGGTTAGAGTGCCGGCCTGTCACGCCGGAGGTCGCGGGTTCGAGCCCCGTCACTCGCGCCATTTCTCTTCCTGAAATGACTCCTTCAAAAACCAAACGATGCGCTCTTTGCGCTATTCGTTAGCGGCCATTTCAGGCCCTGATTCCGGCG
Source organism: Rhizobium sp. GR12 (assembly GCF_036596185.1). Lineage (NCBI taxonomy): Bacteria > Pseudomonadati > Pseudomonadota > Alphaproteobacteria > Hyphomicrobiales > Rhizobiaceae > Rhizobium > Rhizobium sp. GR12. The sequence goes on from NZ_JASXTH010000005.1 coordinate 204,595, forward strand.
CTCGCAAGCGCTGTTTTTCCTGCCATTTACAGTCAAGTTTCGATTTACAAGGATCGTCACTTCGCCGCCATTTTGGCGTAAAATTCACGTGACTTTTTTGCGGTTGCGTCCTTCAATCGATTATTATTGTATTTGAGGGGCTTAGCCCGGAAATACGGCCCAATTTTGCGGCAATTTCGGCAATATTGTTGCCAATCGATGCGGCAGGTCTCTTGAAATGGTGCCTAAACTCTTGCAGAGAGAGCGCGGCTGCGCTAACCACTTTGGCGTTGCAACATATTTGTGCGCCTTGAAGACTCGTCAGTCGCAAAGGCAGGTCCGGCACCCGGCCGGGCAGGGAAGAGACCATGACTGAACTCCTCAGTTCCTATATTCCGATCGCAATCTTTATCGGTATCGCTCTTGTCATTGGCCTGGCGCTTCTCATTGCGCCTTTTGCTGTCGCTTATAAGGCTCCGGACCCGGAAAAGCTCTCCGCTTTCGAGTGCGGTTTCAACGCCTTCGACGACGCCCGCATGAAGTTCGATATCCGGTTTTATCTGGTTTCGATTCTCTTCATCATCTTCGATCTGGAAGTCGCCTTCCTGTTCCCCTGGGCTGTGTCCTTCGGTGAGATGGGCTGGTTCGGTTTCTGGTCTATGATGGTGTTCCTCGCCGTTCTCACCATCGGCTTTATCTATGAGTGGAAGAAGGGAGCGCTGGAATGGGCATGAGCCAGAACGATACCACGCTCGTTGCGCCGCAGCCGAAGGGGATCATCGATCCCTCGACCGGCAAGCCGGTTGGCAGCAACGACGCCTACTTCACCGACATCAACGACGAGCTGGCCGACAAGGGCTTTCTGGTCACCTCGACCGACGAGCTGATCACCTGGGCGCGTACCGGTTCCCTGATGTGGATGCAGTTCGGCCTTGCCTGCTGCGCCGTCGAAGGCCTGATGCAGGCTTCCGGTCCGCGTTATGACATGGAGCGCTTCGGCGTTGCCCCGCGCGCTTCGCCGCGCCAGTCGGACGTGATGATCGTCGCCGGAACGCTGACCAACAAGATGGCGCCGGCGCTGCGCAAGGTCTACGACCAGATGCCTGAGCCGCGTTACGTCATTTCGATGGGCTCCTGCGCCAATGGCGGCGGCTATTATCATTATTCCTACGCCGTCGTGCGTGGCTGCGACCGCGTCGTGCCGGTGGATATCTACGTTCCGGGCTGTCCCCCCACGGCGGAAGCGCTGCTTTACGGCGTGCTTCTGCTGCAGAAGAAGATCCGGCGTACCGGTACGATCGAGCGCTAAGGGCAAAGGACGATAAGGAATGAGCGAAGCTCTCAACGATCTTGCTGCTTACGTAAGGGAAGCGCGTGGTTCTCTCGTGGTATCGGCCGATATCGCCTATGGCGAGTTGACGCTGAATACGACGACTGAAAACATCATCGCGCTTTTGACCTTCCTGCGTGACGATGTGCAGTGCGGTTTCGTCAACATCATCGACATTTGCGGCGTCGACTGGCCGCAGCGCGAGAAGCGTTTCGATGTCGTCTACCATCTGTTGTCGCCGCGCCAGAATCTGCGCGTGCGCATCAAGCTGCAGGTGGCGGAAGACGAGGGCGTGCCGTCTTCGACGTCCGTTTATGTCGGCGCCGAATGGTTCGAGCGTGAAGCCTGGGACATGTATGGCATTCCTTTCGAAGGCCATAAGGACCTGCGCCGTATCCTCACCGACTACGGTTTCGAAGGCCATCCGCTGCGCAAGGATTTTCCGGTTACCGGCTTTGTGGAAGTGCGTTACGATGACGTTCTGAAACGGGTTCTCTATGAACCGGTGGAACTGAAGCAGGAATTCCGCAACTTCGATTTCCTCTCTCCTTGGGAGGGGACTGATTATGTTCTCCCGGGTGACGAAAAGGCCAAGCAATGAGCGAAGCCCCCGCGACAGAGCGCGCACAATGTCTTTGCGGCGCCGTCGGCCTCAAGGCCGGGATCGGTGCCCGCGAATTCGGCGTTTGCCATTGCTCCATGTGCCGCCGCTGGTCCGGCGGTGCGTTCATGGCCGTGGAATGCGCTGATATCGCCATCGAGAACGAGGAACACCTCGGCGTCTATTCCTCGTCGGAATGGGGCGAGCGCTGCTTCTGCAAGAATTGCGGCAGCACGCTGATGTGGCGTTCCAAGGATAACACGCATATTGCCGTCTCGTTGCAGGCTTTCGACAACCCTTCCAGTTTCCGTTTTGCGTCGCAGATTTTCACGGATGAGAAGCCTTCGAGCTACTCTTTCGCGCAAACCACGCAAGACATGACCGGCCCCGAATTCATCGCCATGATCACCTCGGCGGAGCACTAGAATGACTGAGCATAACGTCCGCAATTTCACGATCAACTTCGGTCCGGAACATCCGTCCGCGCACGGCGTGCTGCGTCTGGTTCTGGAACTCGACGGCGAAATCGTCGAGCGCGTCGATCCGCATATCGGTCTTCTGCATCGCGGCACTGAAAAGCTGATCGAGACCAAGACCTATCTGCAGGCCGTTCCCTATTTCGATCGCCTCGACTACGTCGCGCCGATGAACCAGGAACATGCCTTCGCGCTTGCCGTCGAAAAGCTGCTGGGCCTCGAAATCCCGATGCGCGGCCAGCTGATCCGCGTGCTTTATTCGGAAATCGGCCGCATCCTGTCGCATATCATGAACGTCACCACGCAGGCCATGGACGTCGGCGCGATGACGCCGCCGGTCTGGGGCTTCGAGGAACGCGAAAAGCTGATGGTGTTCTACGAGCGCGCCTGTGGCGCCCGCATGCACTCGGCCTATGTCCGTCCGGGCGGTGTTCATCAGGACCTGCCGCCGGAACTGGTCGATGATATCGGTAAGTGGTGCGATCCGTTCCTGACCGTTCTCGACAATATCGAAGGCCTGTTGACCAACAACCGTATCTACAAGCAGCGTAACGTCGATATCGGCGTCGTGTCGCTCGAAGACGCCTTCGCCTGGGGTTTCACCGGCGTGATGGTGCGCGGTTCGGGCGCTGCCTGGGATCTGCGCCGTGCGCAGCCCTATGAGTGCTATTCCGATCTGGAATTCGACATTCCGGTCGGCAAGAACGGCGACTGCTATGACCGTTACCTGATCCGCATGCAGGAAATGCGCGAATCGGTGAAGATCATGAAGCAGTGCGTCGATCTTCTGTCCGGCAAGCATCGCATCGGCCCGGTCTCCTCGCTGGATGGCAAGGTGGTTCCGCCCAAGCGCGGCGAGATGAAGCGTTCGATGGAAGCGCTTATCCATCACTTCAAGCTCTATACCGAAGGCTATCACGTACCGGCCGGCGAAGTTTACGCCGCCGTCGAAGCGCCAAAGGGCGAGTTCGGCGTCTACGTGGTCGCCGACGGCTCGAACAAGCCCTATCGCTGCAAGATCCGCGCGCCGGGTTATGCACATTTGCAGGCGATGGATTTCCTGTGCAAGGGCCATCAGCTTGCCGACGTTACAGCCGTACTCGGCTCCCTCGACATCGTGTTCGGGGAGGTCGACCGCTGATGCGTCTGCCGCTGGCCATAACGGCTTTTCTTGCTGCGATGCCGACCTTCGTTCTCGCCCAGACGGCGACGGACGAGGGGAGCGTATCGCTGTCAAGCGGCGGCGGTTCCACCATCAAGCAGCTTCTGTCTTCGGGATACGAGATCAAGGCCTCGGTTCCGAACGGCAGCAAGTTCATCGTGTTCATGCAGAAAGACAAGGCGGCTTACGCCTGCGAATTCGTCACGGTGGCGAGATCGCGTTGTGAGACGTTAAACTGAAAAGGCGTGAGGAAGTATGTCCGTTCGTCGACTAGCCGAAGATCAGTTCCAGCCCGTGGCGTTTGCCTTTAACCAGGAAAATACCGCCTGGGCGGAAAAGACGATCCAGAAATATCCAGAGGGACGCCAGCAATCGGCGGTTATCCCGCTGCTCATGCGTGCGCAGGAGCAGGACGGCTGGGTTACCCGCGCCGCCATCGAAAAAATCGCCGACATGCTGGATATGGCCTATATCCGCGTCATGGAAGTGGCGACCTTCTATACCCAGTTCCAGCTGAAGCCGGTCGGCACGCGCGCCCACGTTCAGGTTTGCGGCACCACGCCCTGCATGCTGCGCGGCTCCGAAGCGCTGATGGATGTCTGCCGCAAGAAGATCCACCACGATCCGCTGCACACCAACGACAGCGGTACGCTGTCCTGGGAAGAAGTGGAATGTCAGGGCGCCTGCGTCAACGCGCCGATGGTCATCATCTTCAAGGATGCCTATGAGGACCTGACGCCAGAGCGTCTGGAAGAGATCATCGACACGTTCGAGGCGGGCAAGGGCGATACAGTCAAGACCGGCCCGCAGATCGATCGTCACGAGTCTGTTCCCGTCGGCGGATTGACGACGCTGACGGAAGAGATCAAGCCGGACCGGTCCAATCTCGACAAGCCCGCCGAAGTTCTCTCGGACGCCGCACCGGTCCCACCTTCCAACGCCGCAAAGGCGAAGACGGATGCGCCGGAAACCGATCCGAAGCTGAAGACACCGGCAAACGAGCCGAAGGCTGCCGAAGCCAACGTCAAGGCTGTCGAGAAGGAATCCTCCGGTTCTGCGGATGCGGCAAAGCCTTCGCTCGATTCCAAGGATCGCCCGGCCGCCATCGAAAAGCCGGCGACGCCTGATGACCTGAAGCTTATTGCCGGCGTCGGTCCGAAGATCGAAGGCACGCTCCACGAGCTTGGCATTTTCACCTTCGCGCAGATCGCCGGCTGGAAAAAGGCCGAGTGCGACTGGGTCGACGGTTATCTGAATTTCAAGGGCCGCATCGAACGCGATGAGTGGATCAAGCAGGCCGAGGCGCTCGCCAAGGGTGGCGAAGCCGAGTATATCAGGGTCTTCGGCAAGAAGCCGCGGTAAAGGGTGAAGCATGTTAAAAGATCAGGATCGCATCTTTACCAATCTCTACGGCCTCAAGGACAAGTCCCTGAAGGGCGTGAGAGCGCGCGGCCACTGGGACGGTACCAAGCAGATCATCGAAAAGGGTCGTGACTGGATCATCAACGAGATGAAGGCTTCCGGCCTTCGTGGTCGCGGTGGTGCAGGCTTCCCGACCGGTCTCAAATGGTCCTTCATGCCGAAGGAAAATGATGGCCGTCCGCATTATCTGGTCGTCAACGCCGACGAATCCGAGCCCGGCACCTGCAAGGACCGTGAAATCCTGCGCAACGATCCGCATACGCTGATCGAAGGCTGCGTGATCGCCGGTTTCGCCATGGGTGCCCATACCGCCTATATCTACGTTCGCGGCGAATATATGCGTGAGCGCGAGGCGCTGCAGGCGGCCATCGACGAATGTTACGACGCCGGCCTGCTCGGCAAGAACAACAAGAACGGCTGGGATTACGACATCTACGTCCATCACGGCGCTGGTGCTTACATCTGCGGTGAAGAGACGGCCCTGCTCGAAAGCCTTGAGGGCAAAAAGGGCCAGCCGCGTCTTAAGCCACCGTTCCCGGCCAATATGGGCCTTTACGGCTGCCCGACGACGGTCAACAACGTCGAATCGATCGCTGTTGCGCCGACCATCCTGCGCCGAGGTGCGGCATGGTTCTCGTCGATCGGCCGTCCGAACAATGTCGGCACCAAGCTGTTCATGGTCTCCGGCCATGTCGAGCGTCCCTGCACCTTCGAAGATGCGCTGGGCCTGTCCTTCCGCGAGCTGATCGAGCGCCATTGCGGCGGTATTCGCGGCGGCTGGGACAATCTGCTCGGCGTCATCCCCGGCGGCGCATCCTGCCCCATCGTTCGCGGTGAGGACATGAAGGACGCCATCATGGATTTCGACGGCATGCGCGAAGTGAAGTCTTCGTTCGGCACCGGCGGCATGATCGTCATGGACAAGTCCACCGATGTCATCAAGGCGATTGCCCGTATCGCGGCCTTCTTCAAGCATGAAAGCTGCGGCCAGTGCACGCCGTGCCGCGAAGGCACCGGCTGGATGTGGCGCGTGCTGGAACGCATGGTCAAGGGCAACGCGCAGAAGCGCGAAATCGACATGCTGTTCGAAGTGACGAAGCAGATCGAAGGCCACACCATCTGTGCGCTGGGCGACGCCGCCGCATGGCCGGTACAGGCGCTGATCCGCAATTTCCGTCCGGAAATCGAAAAGCGCATCGACCAATATACCTACAGGGCCATGGATGATGGCGCTGTTCTGGAAGCTGCCGAATAAGCTTTTCGCAGTTTGCATGCGGCGCGGGGATGATCCCGGCGCTGGGACACCATGAAGCGCCTGGCCGACGAGACTAAGGGTCGGGCGCGATTAAGGATTTGTTGCGGACCGTGTGAGAGACACGGGACGAACAGGCAACAGGACGTAAGTAGAACCATGGCAAAGCTCAAGGTTGACGGTAAAGAGATCGAGGTTCCGGATCATTTCACGCTGTTGCAGGCGTGCGAGGAGGCTGGTGCTGAAGTTCCGCGCTTTTGTTTTCATGAGCGCTTGTCGGTCGCGGGTAACTGCCGCATGTGTCTCATCGAGGTGAAGGGCGGACCGCCCAAGCCCGCCGCCTCCTGCGCCATGGGCGTTCGCGACGTTCGCGGCGGCCCGAATGGCGAATTGCCGGAAGTTTTCACCAACACGCCGATGGTCAAGAAGGCCCGCGAAGGCGTGATGGAATTCCTGCTCATCAACCACCCGCTCGATTGCCCGATCTGCGACCAGGGCGGCGAATGCGACCTGCAGGACCAGGCCATGGCCTTCGGCATCGCTGGTTCGCGTTACGCGGAAAACAAGCGTGCGGTTGAAGACAAATATATCGGCCCGCTCGTCAAGACGGTCATGAACCGCTGCATCCACTGCACGCGCTGCGTCCGTTTTACGACGGAAGTTGCCGGCATTGCTGAACTCGGCCTCATCGGCCGCGGCGAGGATGCCGAGATCACCACCTATCTCGAGCAGGCGATGACGTCAGAGCTTCAGGGCAACGTGGTCGATCTTTGCCCGGTCGGCGCGCTCACCTCCAAGCCTTTCGCCTTCACCGCCCGTCCGTGGGAACTGAACAAGACCGAAACCATCGACGTGATGGACGCTCTCGGTTCGGCCATCCGCGTCGATACCCGTGGTCGCGAAGTCATGCGCGTCATGCCGCGCGTCAACGAGGCGATCAACGAAGAGTGGATTTCCGACAAGAGCCGCTTCATCTGGGACGGCCTGAAGACCCAGCGTCTCGACCGCCCTTACGTTCGCAAGGATGGCCGGTTGCAGCCTGCAAACTGGGGCGAAGCCTTCGGCGCGATCAAGCAGGCAGTTGCCGCGACCAGCGGTAACAAGATCGGCGCGATTGCCGGCGACCTTGCTTCCGTCGAGGAAATGTTCGCGCTGAAGTCGCTTCTGGCGTCGCTCGGCTCGGCCAATGTCGATTGCCGTCAGGATGGCGCAGCGCTTGATCCGTCTTTGGGTCGCGCCAGCTACCTGTTCAATTCCACCATTGAAGGCATCGAGCATGCGGATGCACTGCTGATCGTCGGTGCGAACCCGCGTTTCGAAGCGGCCGTGCTCAACGCCCGCATCCGCAAGCGCTGGCGTCGCGGCGGTTTCCCGATCGGTGTGATCGGCGAAGCCGGCGAGCTGCGCTACAATTATGAATATCTCGGCTCCGGCGCGGAAACGCTTTCGGATCTCGCCAATGGTTCGCACAGCTTCGTCGACAAGCTGAAGTCCGCCAAGAACCCGCTGATCATTGTCGGCCAGGGCGCCCTGGCGCGTGCCGATGGTGCCGCCGTGCTCGCGGCTGCTGCAAAGCTTGCCGTTTCGGTGGGTGCCATCAGCGAAGAGTGGAACGGCTTCTCGGTGCTGCACACCGCCGCTGCCCGCGTCGGTGGTCTCGATATCGGCTTCGTGCCGGGTGAAGGCGGTGTTGCCGCTGCCGAAATGGTAACGTCCATGGACGTTCTCTTCCTGCTCGGCGCCGATGAACTCGACCTGTCGAACAAGGGCGCCAAGTTCACCGTCTATATCGGCAGCCATGGCGACCAGGGCGCAATGCACGCCGACGTCATCCTTCCGGGTGCGGCCTATACCGAAAAATCCGGTATCTGGGTCAACACCGAAGGCCGCGTTCAGGTGGGCAACCGCGCCGGTTTTGCACCGGGCGAGGCCCGCGAAGACTGGGCGATCCTGCGTGCGCTGTCTGACGTTCTCGGCAAGAAGCTGCCGTTTGACTCGCTGTCGGCGCTGCGCGGCCAGCTTTATGTCGCGCATCCGCATCTGGCGGAAACCGACGAGATCGTCGCCGGCAACGGCCAGGATATCGAGGCTCTCGCCGCTCGTGCGGGCAGCCTCAGCAAGTCGGCGTTTGCCTCGCCGGTAAAAGACTTTTATTTGACGAACCCGATTGCGCGTGCATCCGCCGTCATGGCCGAATGTTCCGCATTGGCCCGCAACAATTTCCAGGCTGCGGCAGAGTAAGGGTAGGGGATTATGGAATTGTTTTTCTGGAGCTACGTCTGGCCCGCGCTGATCATGGTCGGCCAGTCCCTGCTGCTTCTCGTTTGCCTTCTGGTGGCCATCGCCTTCCTTCTGCTCGCCGACCGCAAGGTCTGGGCAGCCGTGCAGTTGCGCCGTGGTCCGAACGTCGTCGGTCCCTTCGGTCTCTTCCAGTCCTTCGCCGACCTTTTGAAGTTCATCCTGAAGGAACCCGTCATTCCGGCGGGTGCCAACAAGGCGGTCTTCCTTCTGGCGCCGCTGGTCGCCGTGACGCTGGCGCTCGCCACCTACGCGGTCATTCCCTTCGCCGATGGCTGGGTCATCGCCAATATCAATGTCGGCATTCTCTACATCTTCGCGATTTCCTCGCTTGAAGTGTACGGCATCATCATGGGCGGCTGGGCCTCGAACTCGAAATATCCGTTCCTCGGCGCGCTTCGCTCCGCGGCGCAGATGGTGTCCTACGAAGTGTCGATCGGCCTCGTCATCGTCACTGTCCTGCTCTGCGTCGGCTCGCTGAACCTGAGTGATATCGTTCTTGCGCAGCGCACCGGTCTCGGCACGATGTTCGGCCTGCCTGCCTCGTTCCTCGACTGGCACTGGCTGTCGCTGTTCCCGATGTTCATCGTGTTCTTCATCTCGGGCCTTGCCGAAACCAACCGTCCGCCCTTCGACCTTCCGGAAGCGGAATCGGAACTGGTCGCCGGTCACATGGTCGAATACGGCTCCACGCCCTACATGATGTTCATGCTCGGCGAATATGCTGCGATTGTCATGATCTGCTGCCTGACGACGATCCTGTTCCTCGGTGGCTGGCTGCCGATCGTGGATGTGTGGTTCCTGAACTGGGTTCCGGGTATCGTATGGTTCGTGCTCAAGGGCTGCATGGTCTTCTTCATGATCGCTCTGACGAAAGCTTTCGTTCCGCGTTACCGTTATGACCAGCTCATGCGCCTCGGCTGGAAGGTGTTTCTGCCGCTGTCGCTCGCCATGGTCGTGATCGTTGCATTCGTATTGAAACTGACGGGGTGGGCCGGTTGATGTCCGTACTCCTCGCTCAGAAATCTGGAGTTTGAGATGGCAAGCCTTTCCCAAGCCGTCAATTCACTGTTCCTCAAGGAGTTCGTCGGTGCGATCTTCCTGACGATGCGTCACTTCTTCAAGCAGAAGGCGACGGTGAACTATCCTTTCGAAAAAGGCCCGGTGTCTCCGCGCTTCCGTGGCGAACATGCGCTGCGCCGTTATCCGAACGGCGAAGAGCGTTGCATCGCCTGCAAGCTGTGTGAAGCGATCTGTCCCGCTCAGGCGATCACCATCGAAGCCGGCCCGCGCCGCAACGACGGCACCCGCCGCACGGTGCGTTACGACATCGACATGGTGAAGTGCATCTATTGCGGTTTCTGCCAGGAGGCTTGCCCGGTCGATGCCATCGTCGAGGGCCCGAACTTCGAATTCGCGACGGAAACCCGCGAGGAGCTTTATTTCGACAAGCAGAAGCTTCTCGACAATGGCGACCGCTGGGAGCGTGAAATCGCACGCAACCTCGCACTGGATGCGCCTTACCGTTAAGGCGCGACCGTCTTTTCGGGGGAGACCCCGGGAAGCGAAGAAAGAGTAAAAAGCCTGCACGGTTTTCGCCGGCGGGGACGAAACGGGTGAGGGGGGCTTTTGCGCCATCTTCGCCCGGATGAGGACAAAAAGGCACCAACATGGGTCTGCACGCTGTATTCTTTTATATTTTCGCTTTCGTCGCCGTGGCGTCTGCGTTCATGGTCATCGCATCGAAGAACCCTGTTCATTCGGTGCTGTTTCTGATTTTGACCTTCTTCAACGCAGCGGCGTTGTTCCTGCTGACGGGAGCCGAGTTCCTCGGCATGATCCTGCTGGTGGTCTATGTCGGTGCGGTGGCGGTGCTCTTCCTCTTCGTCGTCATGATGCTGGATGTGGATTTCGCAGAGCTGCGTTCCGGTGTGCTGCAATACGCCCCGGTCGGCGCGCTGATCGGCGTGATCCTCGCGGCCGAGCTGATCGTCGTTGTCGGCGGCAGCGTGCTCAACCCGCAGGCGGCGAAATCGATCACCATGCCGATCCCGCCGCCGGCCGTGCGCACCAATACGGCGGCGCTGGGCGACGTGCTCTATACCAATTACGTCTACTTCTTCCAGCTGGCCGGTCTCGTGCTGCTGGTGGCCATGATCGGCGCTATCGTGCTGACGTTGCGTCATCGCACCGACATCAAGCGGCAGGATATATCCACGCAGGTCGGCCGTGACCCGAAGACCGCCGTCACCACGGTCAAGGTCAAGCCGGGCCAGGGCATCTGAAGGCGCGAACGGATTCAAGGAAACACACTATGGTAATCGGTCTTTCCCACTACCTGACGGTCAGCGCCATCCTCTTCACGATCGGCGTCTTCGGTATCTTTCTCAACCGGAAGAACGTCATCGTCATCCTCATGTCGATCGAGCTTATCCTGCTTGCGGTCAACATCAACATGGTGGCGTTCTCGGCTTTCCTGAACGACATCGTCGGCCAGGTCTTCGCACTTTTCATTCTGACCGTCGCAGCCGCCGAAGCGGCCATCGGTCTTGCAATACTCGTTGTCTTCTACCGCAACCGCGGATCGATCGCCGTTGAAGACGTCAATATGATGAAGGGCTGATAAGGCTATGATCTACAAGGCTATCGTCTTTCTTCCCCTGATCGGTTTCCTGATCGCCGGCCTGTTTGGCCGGTCGATCGGCGCCAAGGCCTCGGAATATGTCACCACCGGTCTGATGATCGTGGTCGCCATCCTGTCGTGGGTCGTCTTCTTTAGTGTCGCACTCGCCCATGGCGAACCGGGCGAGGTGATCAAGGTCACCGTGCTGCGCTGGATCCAGTCCGGCGGCATCGACGTTGAATGGGCCTTCCGCATCGATACGCTGACGGCCGTCATGTTCGTCGTCGTCAACACGGTCTCGACGCTGGTGCATCTCTATTCGATCGGATACATGCACCACGATCCGCATCGTCCGCGCTTCTTCGCCTATCTTTCGCTGTTTACCTTCGCCATGCTGATGCTGGTGACCTCCGACAACCTGCTGCAGATGTTCTTCGGCTGGGAAGGCGTGGGTCTCGCGTCCTATCTGCTGATCGGTTTCTGGTTCAAGAAGCCTTCCGCTTCTGCTGCCGCCATGAAGGCGTTCATCGTCAACCGCGTCGGCGACTTCGGCTTCATCCTCGGCATATCAGGCATCTTCGTGCTGTTCGGCTCGATCAATCTGGAGACGGTTTTTGCCGCCGCCAGCACCTATCTGCCGGCCGAAGGCGCTGCCTCCACCGAAACCGTCATCAACCTGTTCGGCATGCATCTCGACAAGGCCAATGCGATGACGGGCGTCTGCCTGCTGCTCTTCATGGGCGCGATGGGTAAATCGGCGCAGTTCCTGCTGCACACCTGGCTGCCGGACGCGATGGAAGGCCCGACCCCGGTGTCTGCCCTCATTCACGCCGCAACCATGGTTACCGCCGGTGTCTTTCTCGTCGCCCGCATGTCGCCGCTGTTTGAACTGTCGCCGACTGCGCTGACCGTCGTGACGCTGATCGGCGCGATCACCGCCTTCTTCGCGGCGACCGTTGGTCTCGTGCAGAACGACATCAAGCGCGTTATCGCCTATTCGACCTGCTCGCAGCTCGGTTACATGTTCGTGGCGCTCGGCGTCGGCGCTTATGGCGCGGCCGTGTTCCACCTGTTCACGCACGCCTTCTTCAAGGCCCTGCTGTTCTTGTGCGCCGGTTCCGTCATCCACGCCGTCGATGGCGAACAGGACATGCGTTACATGGGTGGCCTGCGCAAGCATATCCCCATCACCTTCTGGACCATGACCGTCGGCACGCTGGCGCTGACAGGCGTCGGCATTCCCGGCACGATGATCGGTTTTGCCGGCTTCTTCTCGAAGGATGTCATCATCGAATCCGCTTACGCGTCCCATTCGGTGCTGTCAGGCTTCGCCTTCACGCTGCTGGTCATTGCGGCGCTGTTCACCAGCTTCTATTCCTGGCGCCTGGCGTTCATGACCTTCTTCGGCAAGCCGCGCGCTTCGGCTGATGTGATGCACCATGTGCATGAATCGCCGATGGTCATGCTGATCCCGCTTTTCATCCTCACGATCGGCGCGATCTTTGCCGGCGTTCTTTTCGAAGGTCATTTCTTCGGCGAGGAATATGCCGAATTCTGGAAGGGGGCTCTGTTCATGCTTCCGGAAAACGAGATCCTCGAAGAGTTCCACCACGTGCCGCTGTGGGTCAAGTGGAGCCCGTTCTTCGCCATGGCGCTTGGTTTCGTGACCGCATGGTACATGTATATCAAGTCGCCGGAGACGCCGAAGCGTCTGGCTGAGACCCATCGTGGCCTCTACCAGTTCCTTCTGAACAAGTGGTACTTCGACGAACTTTACGACTTCCTCTTCGTTCGTTCCGCAAAGGCGCTTGGCCGCTTCCTGTGGAAGAAGGGCGACGTGGCCGTCATCGACCATTATGGACCGAACGGCATTGCAGCGCGTGTGGTTGACGTGACCAACCGCATGGTCCGCCTGCAATCCGGTTACCTTTATCATTATGCCTTTGCGATGCTGATCGGCATCGCGGCGCTTGTCACCTGGATGATGCTTGGGAGTGCCCTCTGATGACCGATTGGCCCATTCTTTCAACGGTCACCTTTCTGCCGCTCGTCGGCGTGGTGCTCTTGCTGCTGACCAACGAGAACGGCCCTTTCGGGCGCCGCAACATTCTCAACGTCTCGCTGCTGACGACCGTTTTCACCTTCCTGGTGTCGCTGTTCGTCTGGATCGGCTTCGATAATTCGAACCCCGGTTTCCAGATGGTCGAAAAACACGCCTGGTTCGGCAACATCGCCGCCTATCATCTGGGCGTCGACGGCATCTCCATGCTGTTCGTCGTCCTCACCACCTTCCTCATGCCCTTCTGCGTGCTGGCAAGCTGGCAGTCGATTGAAAAGCGCATCAAGGAATACATGATCGCCTTCCTGCTTCTGGAAGTCGTCATGATCGGCGTCTTTGTGGCGCTGGATACGGTTCTGTTCTACGTCTTCTTCGAGGCGACGCTGATCCCGATGTTCATCATCATCGGTGTCTGGGGCGGCAAGGATCGCGTCTACGCATCCTACAAGTTTTTCCTCTACACGCTGCTCGGTTCGGTTCTGACCATGCTCGCCATCATGGCGATGTACTGGCAGTCCGGTACGACAGATATGACCGAACTTCTGAAATACGGCTTCCCGGCCGGCATGCAGACCTGGCTCTGGCTTGCCTGTTTTGCGGCCTTCTCGGTCAAGATGCCGATGTGGCCGGTGCATACCTGGCTGCCGGACGCCCACGTTCAGGCGCCGACCGCCGGTTCGGTCATCCTTGCCGGCGTCATGCTGAAGCTCGGCGGTTACGGTTTCATCCGTTTCTCGCTGTCGATGTTCCCCTTGGCGTCGGATTATTTCGCCCCCTTCGTCTTCACGCTGTCGGTTCTCGCCATCATATACACCTCGCTGGTGGCGATGATGCAGGATGACATCAAGAAGCTGATCGCCTACTCCTCCGTTGCCCACATGGGTTACGTGACCATGGGCATCTTCGCCGCCAATGTGCAGGGCGTGCAGGGCGCGATCTTCCAGATGCTGTCGCACGGCATCGTCTCCGGCGCGCTCTTCCTCTGCGTCGGCGTCGTTTACGACCGGCTGCACACTCGCGAGATTTCCGCCTATGGCGGTCTCGTGAACAACATGCCGAAATATGCCGTCGCCTTCATGATCTTCACCATGGCCAATGTCGGTTTGCCCGGCACCTCCGGCTTTGTCGGTGAATTCCTGACGCTGGTCGGCGTATTCCGCGCCAACTCGCTGGTCGCGCTGTTTGCGGCAACCGGCGTCATCCTCTCGGCTGCTTATGCGCTGTGGCTCTACCGCCGCGTGATCTTCGGTGCGCTCGAGAAGGAAAGCCTGAAATCGATGCTCGATCTGTCGACCCGCGAAAAGGTCATCCTTTATCCGCTGGTTGCGCTGACGATCTTCTTCGGCGTCTATCCGGCTCCGGTTTTCGATGCCACCGCCGCATCGGTCGATCTTCTGGTAAACAACTATACGGCTGCATTGCAGGCGGCGCAAAATGTTGCGCTCTCGATGAATTGACGACAGGACCCGTTGGACATGACCGCTGAAATTCTTTTTGCCAGTCTGCACATTGCGACGCCCGAGCTGATCCTTGCGGTCGGCGCGCTGGCGCTGCTCATGATTGGCGTCTTCTCGGGCGACAAGTCGACAACGACGGTCACAGGCCTTTCCGTGGCCCTGCTGCTCGTCGTCGGTCTCTGGATCGTCTTTGCGCCCGCTTCGGGTTTGGCCTTCGGCGGTGTTTACGTCGCCGATGCCTTCGGCAATTTCATGAAGATCCTGGCGCTGATCGGCTCGATCACCGCCATGATCCTTTCTGTCGGCCAGAGCCGTTTCGAACCGGTCGGCCGGTTCGAATATCCGGTGCTTCTGGTGCTGGCCACCCTCGGCATTCTGCTGATGATTTCGGCCAACAACATGATCTCGCTTTATATGGCGCTGGAGTTGCAGTCGCTGGCGCTCTACGTCGTCTGCGCCATCAACCGGGAAAGCCTGCGCTCCACGGAAGCGGGCCTGAAATATTTCGTTCTCGGCGCACTCTCCTCCGGCATGCTGCTTTACGGCATGTCGCTGGTTTACGGCTTCACCGGCAATACCGGCTTTACCGAAATCGCGCAGGTTCTGGCCTCGGAAACCCGCTCGCTCGGCCTGGTCTTCGGCCTCGTCTTCGTGCTGGCCGGTCTGGCGTTCAAGATTTCCGCCGTGCCGTTCCACATGTGGACGCCGGATGTTTATGAAGGCGCGCCGACCCCGGTTACCGCCTTCCTGTCCGCCGCACCGAAGATCGGCGCCATGGCCATCCTCGTTCGCGTCGTTGTCGAGGCTTTCCAGCCGATCTTTGCCGACTGGCAGCAGATCGTCGTCTTCATCTCCATCGCATCGATGCTGCTCGGCTCGTTTGCCGCGATCGGCCAGAAGAACATCAAGCGCCTGATGGCCTATTCCTCCATCGGTCACATGGGTTATGCGCTGGTTGGTCTCGCGGCCGGCACCGAGGCCGGTATTTCTGGCGTCATTCTCTACATGACCATCTACATGGTCATGACGCTCGGCACCTTCGCCTGCATTCTCTCTATGCGCCGCAAGGAAATTGGCAACGTCGAAAATGTCGAGGATCTGGCCGGACTTTCGTCCACCAACCCCTTCATGGCGGTTGTTCTGACGATCCTGATGTTCTCGCTTGCCGGCATCCCGCCGCTCGCCGGCTTCTTCGGCAAGTATTACGTCTTCCTCGCCGCCATCGAGGCGAAGCTCTATCCGCTCGCCATCATCGGTGTCATCGGTTCGGTCGTCGGCGCATATTATTATATCCGCGTCGTCAAGGTCATGTGGTTCGATGAAGCCAAGGGCAGCTTCGAGCGTCCGGCCGGCGAACTGAAGATTGTTTATGCGCTCTCGGGACTGTTCGTTGTCGGCTTCGTCGTCTTCGGCGGTGCGCTTGGCAATGCGGTCACGGTTGCGGCAAAGACGTTCTTTTGAGCAGCACGCAAAAACATACGGGCCGGATGTCCATCGATGATTTCCGGCACGAGGCGATGGCGGAAACGCCATCGACCAATATAGACTGTTTTGCCCGGGCGCGGGCAGGCGATGGTGGCAATCTATGGATCACCGCCATCCGCCAGACCGGCGGGCGCGGCCGTCGTGGTCGGCCATGGGTTTCCGAACCCGGCAATCTCTACGCCTCGCTTCTTCTCATCGATCCCGCTCCGATGGACCGCATAGGGTCTTTGCCGCTTGCCTTCGCGCTTGCCGTTTACCGCGCCGTCCGCGCGGTTTTACCTGCAGGTGGCGAGCCGCTTGAGATCAAATGGCCGAACGACGTGCTGATCGGCCGCAAAAAGACCTGCGGTATTCTGATGGAGGCCGAACTGCTGCCGGACGGGCGACGCGCCATCGTCATCGGCATTGGCATCAATATCGCCCACAAGCCTGAAAACCCGCTTTATCCCGTTACCATGCTGTCCGAGCATGGCGCGTCGTGTTCTCCCGACGAGCTGTTCGCGCATCTGTTCCGCGAGACGGCGGAGGTGCTGCAAGACTGGGATGAGGGCAGGGGCGTTTCCGGTGTCATGGCCGGCTGGCGGGCGGCCGCCTGCGGTATCGGCGAACACATCACCGTCAATTTCCCGGACCGCTCGATCGGCGGGCGTTTCGTCGGAATTGATGATAATGGTTATCTGCTGCTGGATGAGGACGAGGGCGTCAGGCGCTCCATCGCCGCCGGCGACGTGTTTTTTGGATGAGGTGAACGGCGCGGCTTCGAAAGATCGTGCCGAGCCTCTTCCCACAGGTTGGAGCTTTCCTGCGGCTCATGAAAAGCAGGGTGGTGGCAGACCGGTTCCGCATCGGCCCGGTCGATCAGATGGTTTAACAGGTCCGATGCTCTTAAACGGGCGGATGGGCGCGGCATATCGCCGTCGCCCGCGCGCTTTCATGAATGGATAAGAAAAACAATGGCTAAACAGGACGAACTGGTATTTTTGCCGCTTGGCGGCGTCGGGGAAATCGGCATGAATCTGGCGCTGTACGGCTACGGGCCGGAGAGCAAGCGCCAATGGATCATGGTGGATTGCGGCGTGACTTTTGCCGGTCTCGATCTGCCGGGCGTCGATCTGGTTCTGCCCGATATCAGCTATATCGCCGAGCAGAAGAAGAACCTCAAAGGCATCATCATCACCCACGCCCATGAGGACCACTACGGTGCGCTGAACGACCTGTGGCCTGGCCTCAACGTGCCGGTCTACGCCTCGGGTTTCACCGCCGGCATGCTGGAGGCGAAGCGCGCCTATGAGGGCAGCCGTGCCGAAATTCCGATCACTCCGTTCAAGGCGGGCGATCGCATCAATGTCGGTCCCTTCGAAATCGAGGCCGTCGGCGTCAACCATTCCATCCCCGAACCCATGTCGCTGGTCATCCGCACGCCGCTCGGCAATGTCATCCACACGGGTGACTGGAAGATCGACGACGCGCCGTCGCTCGGGCCGTTGACGGATGAGGCCCGCTTCCGCGCCATCGGCGAAGAGGGCGTTCTGGCGCTGATGTGCGATAGCACCAACTCCCTTCGCGACGGCGTGTCGCCTTCCGAACACGAGGTTTCCGAAGGTCTGCGGCAGATCATCGAAAGTGCCGAGGGTCGCGTGGCCATCACCACGTTCTCCTCCAATGTCGGGCGTATCCGCTCCATCGCCCAGGCCGCCGAGGCGGCGGGCCGTGAAGTGCTTCTGCTCGGCTCGTCGCTGAAGCGCGTCGTCAACGTCTCGCAGGATCTCGGCATCATGGAAGGCATCAAGCCGTTCCTGGCTGAGGATGAATATGGCTATATTCCGCGCAACAAGGTCGTCGTCATTCTCACCGGCTCTCAGGGCGAACCTCGGGCGGCTCTCGCCAAGCTCTCGCGCGACGAGATGCGCAATGTGGCGCTCGCTGCCGGTGACACGGTAGTGTTTTCCTCGCGCGCCATTCCCGGCAACGAAAAGGCGATCATCGAGATCAAGAACGGCCTGATAGAGCAGGGCATCCATATCGTTACCGACAATGAGGCCCTGGTGCATGTCTCCGGCCATCCGCGTCGCAACGAGCTTCTGAGGATGTACGAATGGACGAAGCCGCAAATCCTCGTGCCGGTGCATGGCGAGGCGGCGCATCTGGTGGCGCAGAAGGAGCTGGCCGAACAGGCTGGCATTTCGCAGGTGCCGAAGGTTCGTAACGGCAATATTCTGCGTCTGGCGCCCGGTCCTGCCGAAGTCATCAATGACGCGCCGCATGGCCGCGTCTTCAAGGACGGCAACCTCATCGGCGACCTGGACGAGATGGGGATCAGCAATCGTCGCAAGCTTTCCTTCGCGGGCCATGTCTCCGTCAACGTGCTGCTGGACAGCCGTTTCGATTTTCTCGGCGATCCGGATGTCGTGCCTTTTGGCCTGCCGGAATTCGACGACGAGGGCGAGGATATGGAAGATACGCTTTATGACGCCGTTCTCGGCGCCGTGGAAAGCATTCCGCGCGCCCGCCGCAAGGATCTGGCGCTGTTGCGCGAAGCGGTGCGCCGCGCCGTGCGTGCCGCCGCCAACCAGGCATGGGGCAAGAAGCCGATCGTGACGGTTTTCGTCACGAAGGTCTGAGCCGGAAAAGCCCGGGCTTCAAAACAGTCGCGCCCCTCATATCCATGAGGGGTCGCCGCCCTTGTCGCTCCCCTCTGCGGCTTTTTACGCTTCTTGCGGGGGAAGTGATTCCGGTTCGTGGATGAATGCGTTACAAGGGACGCATTGCGCAGGAGGACGTCATGCCGCTTCTTTCGGTCTTCGCCATTTATTTCATCGTCTGGTGGACGGTGCTTTTCGTTGTGTTGCCGATCGGCCTTCGTACCCAGGAGGAAGAGGGCGAAGTGGCGCTCGGCACGGTCGCCAGCGCGCCCTCCCGGTTCAGGGGTGGGCGGATCGTGCTGTGGACGACCCTGATATCGGCCTTGATCTGTGGCGTCTGGTACGGCGGAACCTGGTGGTTCGGCGTCAGCCTGGACGATCTGCCGAGAATTATTCCGGTTTTCGACTGAAGCAGGTCGCGCAGGCTGCGCGGCAACCCTTATGCCGTGCCCGCAAAATCTTGCAACGCGGTCGCTTCCTGCCGTGATTTAAGGCACCAGGCTGCACATCTGTGCCGCGACCGTTTCGCCAAGAGGCGCATCAGACTGTCATATGGATGTCATATCTGTCGTGCAAACACGAATGTGCGTGTCTTGCGGCTGATTCACGGCCACAATTTTACCGGAATAACGATCCGGAGCGGTGCCTGTGTGTGTGAATCAAAAAAAAACAAGGCGTTTCAGCCTTGTTTTTCAGGTTTCGCGTGATCTGTAACCGTTGCCGGGGCTGCGACAAGCGCGCCTAAGATCTAATCCTCCCAAGACTGACCGCGAAAACGGCAAGAATTTAGACTTCCTGCCTCTTTTGTAAGCTAAAACTAGCCCAATCACCCATGCTTGTCATCTCATTTTTTGCATATTTGTTACAGTCGGCAAAAAATTCCCTGTGATGCAATTTGTCGCACCGGATCAAGAATAATATTCCAGCCAAAGCGTTTTGACGCGAATTAGCTATCGCGAAAATGCCACGAAATCGCTCCAGCCGCTCTTTTCATGGCGGGTTTTCTTCTTGGTCGGAAACGGCTATGTACGGCGCCAATATCCCTCTATTCGGGGCGATTCCCGCGCCTTTGCGCGTCGTCGCCCACACCAATGGAAGCCGTCATGCGTCTCAGCCGTTATTTCATGCCCATCCTGAAGGAAAATCCCAAGGAAGCGGAGATCGTCTCCCATCGCCTCATGCTGCGCGCGGGCATGATCCGGCAGCAATCGGCCGGCATCTATTCCTGGCTGCCGCTCGGCAAGCGCGTGCTCGACAAGGTCAATAAGATCATCCGCGAGGAGCAGGACCGTTCGGGCGCCATCGAGCTTCTGATGCCGACATTGCAGACCGCCGAGCTGTGGCAGGAGAGCGGCCGCTATGACGATTACGGCAAGGAAATGCTGCGCATCAAGGACCGTCAGGACCGCCAGATGCTCTACGGCCCGACCAATGAGGAGATGATCACCGACATCTTCCGTTCCTATGTGAAGTCTTACAAGAACCTGCCGCTGAACCTCTACCATATCCAGCTGAAGTTCCGCGACGAGGTGCGTCCCCGTTTCGGCACGATGCGTTCGCGTGAGTTCCTGATGAAGGACGCCTATTCCTTCGACCTGACCAAGGAAGACGCGATCCACTCCTATAACAAGATGTTCGTGGCTTACCTGCGCACCTTCGAGCGCCTTGGCCTGCGCGCCATTCCCATGCGTGCCGATACCGGCCCGATCGGCGGCAATCACAGCCACGAATTCATCATTCTGGCCGATACCGGCGAATCCGAAGTCTTCTGCCACAAGAGCTTCCTCGACCGTGCCATTCCCGCCGACAATACCGATTTCGACGATGTCGCAGCCCTTCAGGGTGTTTTCAACGAGTGGACGGCCGATTATGCCGCAACCTCGGAAATGCACGACGAGGCCGCTTATGACGCCATTCCCGATAGCGAGCGCCTTTCCGCGCGCGGCATCGAAGTCGGCCACATCTTCTATTTCGGTACCAAATATTCCGAACCGATGGGTGCCAAGGTGCAGGGCGCGGACGGCAAGGAACATCCTGTTCACATGGGTTCCTACGGCATCGGCCCGACACGCCTTGTTCCCGCCATCATTGAAGCATCGCATGACGAGAACGGAATCATCTGGCCGGATTCGGTCGCTCCTTTCGATGTCGTCATTATCAACATGAAGGCAGGTGACGCGGCCTGTGATGCAGCTTGCGAAAAGCTGTATTACTCGCTCTCCAACGCGGGCAAGGATGTCCTTTACGACGACACCGACGACCGTGCGGGCCAGAAATTCGCGACCGCCGACCTCATCGGCGTGCCGATGCAGATCATCGTCGGTCCGCGTTCGGTTGCGAACGGCGAAGTCGAGGTGAAGAGCCGCAAGACCGGTGAACGTGAAACCGTCACAATCGAGGCGGCAATGAACAAGGTGCTCGGCTAAGAGCGGAATGGTGAAGAGTGAGGAGCGGTTTTCACCGGAAATCCGCTCCGACTTTATTGTTTAGATCATGATCCGCAAAAACGGGGCCCGGTTTCTCGAGAAAACCGGCCTTGCAAGTCCAGATCAGGGAGACGACATGGCAAAAGCCGAGGCTGACAAGGGTGCGGCTCCTTCCGCCCGGGAAAGGACCGCCCGGCCGTTTTCCGCTTTCGAGCGCATGGTGGCCTGGCGCTATCTGCGGTCGCGGCGCAAGGAAGCGTTCATTTCCGTCATCGCCGGCTTTTCCTTCGTCGGCATCATGCTGGGCGTGGCGACGCTCATCATCGTCATGGCTGTCATGAACGGTTTCCGCACCGAGCTGATTTCGCGCATTCTCGGCATCAACGGTCATATGATCGTTCAGCCGATCGATCAGCCCTTCAACAATTACGATGAGCTGGCGAAGAAATTCTCCGCCGTTCCGGGTGTCACCATGGCCCTGCCGTTGGTGGAGGGCCAGACTTTGGCCTCCGGTCGCGGCGGCGCCGGCTCCGGCGCGCTGGTGCGCGGCGTGCGCCAGGAGGATATCGACAAGATCAAGGAAGTCGCCACCAACATCAAGACCGGCGATCTGGTCGGCTTCATGGCCGGAGACGGGGTTCTGGTCGGCTCAAGGCTTGCTTCCCAGCTGGGCGTGACGGCGGGCGACGATATCACCCTCATTTCGCCGGAAGGCGATGTGACGCCGATGGGGGTCAACCCGCGCGTCAAATCCTACAAGATTTCCGGTGTCTTCGAGATCGGCATGTCGGAATATGATGCGTCGATGATCTATATGCCGCTTTCCGAAGCCCAGCTCTATTTCAACGCCGAAGGCATCGTCCAGTCCATCGAGCTTTACGTCAGCCACCCCGACAATATCGACGGCATCCGGCCGCTGGTGGAGCAGGCGGCCGAACGGCAGATCTATATCACCGACTGGAGACAGCGGAACCAGACCTTCTTCTCCGCCCTGCAGGTGGAGAGAAACGTGATGTTCATGATCCTCACCCTCATCGTTCTGGTGGCGGCGCTCAACATCATTTCCGGTCTCATCATGCTGGTGAAGGACAAGGGCAGCGATATCGCCATCCTGCGCACCATGGGCGCCAGTTCCGGCGCTGTCATGCGTATCTTCTTCATGACGGGGGCGGCGATCGGTACCGTCGGCACCTTTGCCGGCGTTGGACTCGGCGTCCTTGTCTGCCTCAACGTGGAATCCATCCGGCAGTTCTTCTCCTGGGTGTCAGGCACGGTGCTGTTTGATCCGCAGCTTTATTTCCTCAGCCAGCTTCCGGCCGAAATGGATCTCAGCGAGACCATTACCGTCGTCATCATGGCGCTGACGCTTTCTTTCCTGGCAACCATCTTTCCGGCATGGCGGGCTTCCAAGCTCGATCCGGTGCAGGCCCTGCGTTACGAATAAGGACCGCTTCGCAATATGGCAAAAAAAACAGTGCTGCGGCTTACCGGCGTCGAGAGGACCTATGGTCAGGGCGAGACGTCGCTTTCTATTCTGCGCAAGGCCGATTTCGAATTGAAGAGCGGTGAGATGGTGGCGCTTGTCGCCCCCTCGGGCACCGGCAAATCCACGCTGCTGCATCTGGCCGGGCTGCTGGAACATCCAGACGCCGGTGAGGTCTTCATCAATGACGCGCCCTGCAACGGTCTGGGTGACGAAAAGCGCACCGCGATCCGCCGCAGCGACATCGGTTTCGTCTATCAGTTCCATCATCTGCTGCCGGAGTTTACGGCGGTGGAGAATGTGATGATGCCGCAGCTCATCGCCGGTTTGACGCAGGACGAGGCCCGCAAGCGCGCCAGTGCGCTGCTTGACTACATGCGCGTCGGCCATCGTGGCGAACATCGCCCATCCGAACTTTCCGGCGGCGAACAGCAGCGTGTGGCCATTGCGCGCGCCGTTGCCAATGCGCCGCTTCTGCTACTCGCCGACGAGCCGACCGGCAATCTCGATCCCGAGACCGCGCATTATGTGTTCGACGCGCTGGAGGCGCTGGTGCGCCAGTCCGGCCTTGCGGCGTTGATCGCCACCCACAATCACGAACTTGCCAACCGCATGGATCGCCGTGTGACGCTCGCCGACGGCAAGATCGTCGATTTCTGATCGTGACGGCATAAGGCGATCATCGCGACCGATCCGTTTCGAAGCGGTGAGTCTCGCGGAGACCGGACGTCCTTCCACAATTGAAATTTTTCGAACCCGGACGCGTTTTTCGCCTCCGGGTTTTTTCGCTTTGGAGTCAGGGGCTTGCTGATCTTACGGACGGAACCGCGGCCGATTCTGTCGCGTTAGCAAGAGGAACATCAGCAGAACCCTGTTGACAATCGAACGAAATGAGAACAAAGGTAGAACATAACGAGTAAGGAGAGACCAATGACTGATTTCATCCGTGACGTTGCCGCTTTCGCTTCCATCGCTGTCTTTGTTGCCAGCTTTTCGGTGATCCTCACTGCGCTGTGAAGGGCGCACCGGCGCAGAAGCCTGTATAGACGCCGCAAGGCGGTGGACTTTGAAGGCCGGAAATCGGAAAATCGTCCCCTCGATTCAGAATGACAGGACGATGATATGGGCGATACGGTTGTGCGTGGAGAAAACTCTGACGAAACGCTGAAAACACCCGGTTTCGTCCATCTGCGGGTTCACTCCGCTTACTCCCTGCTTGAGGGGGCATTACCCCTCAAGAAAATCATGTCCAAGGCCGTTGCAGACGGCCAGCCGGCCATTGCCATTGCCGACACCAACAATCTTTTCGTCGCGCTGGAATTTTCCGAAAAAGCGCGCGACGAGGGCTTGCAGCCGATCATCGGTTGTCAGGTGTCTATCGACATGCAGGATGCGGCGGATGATCGCCGCAACCACAACAGCCACCTTGCCAAACTTCCAGCCATCGTGCTTCTGGCCGCCAATGCCGAAGGGTACGAACGGCTGGTGGATTTGATCAGCCGCGCCTATCTGGACGGCGAGAGCGGTGGCCAGTCCGTGCATATTACCCGCGCATGGCTGGAGGAAGCCTCCAATGCCGGGCTGATCGTGCTGACGGGCGCCTCGGGCGGTCCGGTGGATATGGCCCTGAAAGAAGGGCACGCATCCCAGGCGAAACAACGCCTGCTGGCGCTGAAATCACTCTTCGGTGACAGGCTCTATATCGAATTGCAGCGCCAGTCCGGTTATGATCGCGCCCATGAGCGGCGCATGATCGGGCTTGCCTATGAGCACGATATTCCGCTCGTCGCCACCAATGAGGCGTTTTTCCCTTCGAAGGCCGATTACGAGGCGCATGATGCTTTGATGGCGGTTGCGCATAACGCCATCGTTTCCGATGACAGCCGGTTCCGGCTGACGCCCGATCATTATATGAAAAGCCGTGAGGAGATGACGGCGCTGTTTGCCGACATTCCCGAGGCGCTGGAAAACACCATCGAGATTGCGTTGCGCTGCTCCTTTGTGCTGAAGAAGCGCGGACCGATCCTGCCGCGTTTCACCGGTGCGAGCGACGATCCGGAGGCGGCGCAGCGGGCAGAGGCCGAGGAGCTTCGCCGTCAGGCCGTCGAGGGTCTCGATCATCGCCTTGCGGCCCTCGGCATGGCGCCGGGCTACATCGAGCAGGAATATCGCGACAGGCTGGATTTCGAACTCGGCGTCATCGAACGCATGGGTTTCCCCGGTTATTTCCTGATCGTTGCCGACTTCATCAAATGGGCCAAGCTCCAGGATATTCCGGTTGGCCCCGGCCGCGGTTCGGGCGCAGGCTCGCTCGTCGCCTATGCGCTGACCATCACCGATGTCGATCCCCTGCGCTTCTCGCTGCTGTTCGAACGTTTTCTCAATCCTGAACGCGTGTCGATGCCGGACTTCGATATCGACTTCTGCCAGGACCGCCGTGAAGAGGTGATCCGCTACGTGCAGCGCAAATATGGCCGCGAGCAGGTGGCGCAGATCATCACCTTCGGTTCGTTGCAGGCGCGCGCTGCCTTGCGCGACGTCGGCCGCGTGCTGGAAATGCCCTATGGGCAGGTGGACAAGATCTGCAAGCTGGTGCCCAATAACCCGGCCAATCCGACGCCGCTGTCGAAAGCGATCGAGGAAGAGCCGCGCTTGCAGGAGGAGGCGGACAAGGAACCGGTCGTCGCCCGGCTGCTGGATATCGCCCAGAAGATCGAGGGGCTTTACAGGCACGCATCCACCCACGCCGCCGGTATCGTCATCGGTGACAGGCCGCTGTCGAAGCTGGTGCCGATGTATCGCGATCCGCGCTCCGATATGCCGGTTACCCAGTTCAACATGAAATGGGTGGAAAGCGCCGGCCTCGTCAAATTCGACTTTCTCGGTCTGAAGACGCTGACGGTGCTGAAGGTGGCCGTCGATTTCGTCGCCAAGCGCGGCATCAAGGTCGATCTCGCCGCAATCCCGCTGGAAGATGTCAAAACCTACGAGATGTTGTCGCGCGGCGAGACCATCGGCGTGTTCCAGGTGGAAAGTGCGGGCATGCGCAAGGCGCTGATCGGCATGCGTCCGGACTGCATCGAGGACATCATCGCACTGGTGGCGCTTTATCGCCCGGGTCCGATGGAGAATATCCCGGTCTATAATGCCCGCAAACATGGCGAGGAGGAACTGGAGTCGATCCATCCCACCATCGACCATCTCTTGAAGGAGACGCAGGGCGTTATCGTCTATCAGGAACAGGTGATGCAGATCGCCCAGGTTCTGTCAGGTTATTCGCTCGGCGAAGCCGATCTTCTGCGCCGCGCCATGGGCAAGAAGATCAAGGAGGAGATGGACCAGCAGCGCGAGCGTTTCGTTGACGGCGCGATCAAGAACGGCGTGTCGAAGCCGCAGGCCAACACCATCTTCGACCTCCTGGCGAAATTCGCCAATTACGGCTTCAACAAGAGCCATGCCGCCGCTTACGCCATCGTTTCCTATCAGACCGCCTATATGAAGGCGCATTATCCGGTGGAGTTCCTGGCGGCCTCCATGACGCTCGATATGGCGAATACGGAAAAACTCAACGATTTCCGCCAGGATGCCGGGCGTCTCGGCATCGAGGTCGTCGCACCTTCGGTGCAGACTTCCTTCCGCCAGTTCGAGACGGGCGAAAACCGCATCTATTATTCGCTGGCCGCCATCAAGGGCGTAGGCGAGGGCGCGGTCGAACACATCGTCACCGTGCGCGAAGACAAGCCGTTCACCAGCCTTGAGGATTTCTGCCTGCGGATCGATCCGAAGCAGATCAACCGGCGTGTGCTGGAAAGCCTCATCAATGCCGGCGCTTTCGATTGTTTCGGCCGCGACCGCGCCGAGATGATCGGCGGGCTGGACCGTATCATCGGTTATTCACAGCGTGCGCAGGAAAGCCGCGTCACCGGCCAGTCGGATATGTTCGGCTCCGGCGGCGCAAGCGGTCCGGAAAAACTCGTCCTGCCGGCCTTCCAGACCTGGCTCGCCTCGGAAAAGCTGCTGCGCGAATATCAGGTGCTCGGTTTTTACCTCACCGCCCATCCGCTCGATACCTATCGCCCCGTATTGGAAAAGTTGCGGGTGCAGAATTTCGCCGATTTTTCAGCGGCGGTAAAACAGGGTGCGACCGCCGGACGCCTCGCCGGCACCGTTACCGGCAAGCAGGAACGCAAGACCCGCACCGGCAACAAGATGGGCATCGTCACTTTCTCCGATGCCTCCGGCCAATATGAAGCGGTGCTGTTTTCCGAAGGGCTCGCCCAGTTCCGTGATCTGCTCGAGGTGGGTAAATCGCTTGTTATCACCGTGCAGGCGGAAGAACGCCCGGAAGGCATTGGCCTTCGCATCCAGACGGCGCAATCGCTGGAGGAGAAATCCGTGCAGATGCAGAAGGCGCTCAGGGTTTATGTGCGCGATTCCGGCCCGCTGAAGGCCGTTGCCCGCCACCTCAACACGAAAGGTGACGGCTCGGTCTATTTCATCGTCATCAAGGATGAGGGCAGCCGCGAGATCGAAGTGGAACTGACGGAGAAATACCGCATATCACCGGAAATAGCCGCAGCACTTCGCTCCGCCCCCGGCGTTGTCGATGTCGAAATGGTGTGAGGTTTTGGGAGGGGAACGACAAAGGTCGAAAGCCTCTCCTCCGTCATGCTCGGGCCTGTCCCGAGCATCTGCAACCTATCGATTTTACGAGGCGTTAGCAGATCCTCGGCACAAGGCCGAGGATGACGTCGCGAATGATGGGGATGTGTTGCGGCTGAGGAAAAAGGGGAATAGCTCCGCCATTCAAACCGGCGCTTCCTTCGTCACGGTAATGAAGTCCGTTCCCGCGCCTGTCTCCATCTGGTGACTGAGGTCGGAGACGGTGATCGAGCTGCCGGTTGAAAGCTCCTGTTCAATGCGGGCGCGTATCTCCACTGGTATTTCGAGGCGACCGAGTACGGCGCTCAGCTGGTCGAAGCTGCCTGGAGCCTCGGCAACGGTGATGCCAAGCCGCTTGCGGGCAGCCGTCGGCAGATGATTTTCCAGGGTCACACCGTTCCATTCGGCGGTCCCCTTTGTACGGTCCACGGAAACGGCCTCGAAGAAATGGGTTCCGAGCGCGACCTCGGGATCCCTGATGTTGATCGCAGCCTCGAACAGCGGCTTGAAATCCTGACGCACCATGATCTGGCCGTTTGGCGGATGATCTTCGCCGGCAGAAGCATAAAGTGCGGTCACGAAGGCGTCGGTCAGAAGCGGTCCGGTGGTTTTCAACCCTTTCCAGCGCTTGAAACCGTTGATGGCGCTGATCGTCATCTCCCCGGCATAACCGTCCGGTGATCCCGCATCGAATCCGAGGCGGGTCAGCACGGCCTGGATGTCCATGACCTTTTCCCGTTCACCGCGTCGCGTAATGAGAATACGCAAGGGGGAGGGTTCCTTGCTCTTGGCCATCGGCCTGATGGATTGCGTCTTTTCGTTGACGGCGACCTCGACCGTGCCCAACGCGGCATCGAAGGTCGCAGGGCGCAACTCGACATCGGACAGAAGCAGCTTGCCGTCATCGACATCGTCGCGTGGCTCAAACAGCGCCGGATGCTCTATGAAGCGCAGCGAAACCGGCCGGTCGGTGATGATGACATGCACGCCGTATTGTGTATCGCGGAACAGCGATTGCGCGAATTTCGGGGGCAGGCGCACACAACCGTGCGAGGCGGGATAATTCGGCACCTTGCCTTCGTGCAGCGCGATGCCGGACCATGTCAGCCGCTGCATGAAAGGCATGGGAGCGGCCGAATAGATGTTCGACTCGTGGTATTTGCGCTTTTCCAGAATCGAAAAAATGCCGCTCGGCGTCTCGTGCCCGGCCTTGCCGGTGGAGACCTTGGATGTAGCAATGATCTCGCCGTTTTCATAAAGGGCCAGCGACTGATCGCTTTTCGAAACGACGATCTGCAGGGACTTGTTGTCGGCGGCAAGCGCCGGAAAGGCAAGAATGCTGGCCGACAGCATGCCGGTCAGAAGACGGAAGCGAAGAGACATGACGCAATACACCACATGCACAAAACTTCGTTTACTCAACCACGCGAAGTTTAATGAAGTTTAAGGATGAGGCAGATGCCGCATCACTAATTTGTGTAAGTGCTAAAATATGGGAGGGGTGTTGCGGTGAGGTTCTCCCGTCGTTTGCGCGCGGGAGGGCCGCTATTTGCGCGTGCCGAAAGTGTAGCCGGTCTCGACGCTGCCCTTGCCGAACTTGTCGCGCAGCTTGTCCATGGCCGCTTCCGCCGCTGCCCGCCGTTCCGCCTGCCTGTCGACGAGATCGGGAGGATCGGCAAGACCCGCATCGTGCAGGTCGCTGACGCCGATGCCGATCAAGCGGAATTTGGTGCCGTCTGTTTCCTTTTCGAGCAGCGAAAGACCGGTGCGGAATATTCGGTCGGCAAGCTGGGTGGGGTCATCCAGCTTGCGGTTGCGGGTGCGGAGCTTGAAATCGGCCGTCTTCAATTTCAGCACCACGGTCTGGCCGGAAATACCGCTCTTCTTCAGCCGCCAGGCAACTTTTTCGGAAAGCGACCGCAGGATCGGCACGAGATCCTCATGCCGGGAGATATCGTTGAAGAAGGTGGTCTCGGAAGACACGCTTTTTGCCGGGTCGTTATTATGCACATGCCGCTCGTCGATGCCCCGCGAAAGCCGGAACAGCCGTTGTCCCATCACGCCGTAACGGCGCATCAGGTCGCCTTCCTCCATTTCCTGTAACTGCGCGACCATGCGGATGCCATCCGCCTCCAGTGTTGCCGCAAAGGCCTTTCCAACGCCCCATATGGTCGTGACAGGCCGCGCCGCCAGAAAGGAAAGCGCCTCCGCTTCGCCAACCACCGAAAACCCTCGCGGCTTTTGCAGATCGGATGCGACCTTGGCCAGAAACTTGCAGTAGGACAGCCCCGCCGAGATGGTCACGCCCACTTCTTTTTCCACCAGTTTGATGAATTTCGCCAGCACCCGGGCCGGGGGATCGTGATGCAGCCTCTCGGTTCCGGAGAGATCGAGAAACGCCTCGTCAATGGAAAGCGGCTGCACGAGCGGCGTCAAATCCTGCATCATGGTTCTGATCTGTCGCCCGACGCGGCTGTATTTTTCCATATCCGGCTTGATGACCACCGCATCCGGGCAGGCCTCCAGCGCCTTGAACATCGGCATGGCGGAGCGCACGCCCTGAATGCGGGCAATGTAACAGGCGGTCGAAACCACGCCGCGCTTTCCACCGCCGATGATCACCGGCTTGTCGGCAAGTTCGGGGTTGTCCCGTTTTTCAACGGAGGCGTAAAAGGCGTCGCAATCGATATGGGCGATGCTGAGATCGTAGAGTTCGTCATGATAGACGAGGCGCGGACTGCCGCAGGCGCGGCAACGCCTCATGCCCGCTGGCTGGCCGGCCAGGCAGTCGCGGCAAAAACCGGGATCATAGTGGTGCGACGTGGGCATGGGCTGAAAACAAAACCAGAACGTCGCCGACCTTACTCCGGTGGAGACTGCGGCTCAAGTGGTGGTGCTGATAAACTTGGGGTTTCTCAAGTTCGAGCGAGCAGGAAAAGCTTGCATGCGATAGAGAATTATTTGATTTTAGTTCATATTTGTAGTTACAATTGTAGATGATTTTTTACGCATGTTCGAATGGGACGAAGAGAAAAACCGATCCAACATCCGAAAGCATGGCGTCGGGTTCCAGACGGCGATTCGAATCTTCGAGGGTTCGGTTTTGTCATGGGTGGATGAGCGCGCGGGTTACGGTGAGATGCGTTATCACACCATCGGTCAGATCGAAGGGATAGCATTTCTGGCGGTCATTCACACTGATCGCGCCGGTCGAACGCGCATCATCTCCGCCCGGCCGGCAAACCGCCGTGAAAGGAAACGTTATGACGAAGAAATACGAAAAAGAACTGAGTCTTGAGGAATTGGCGGCTTTGCCGGACGACAGGATAGATTACAGCGACATTCCCGAACTCGACGAGAGCTTTTGGAGAAGCGCAAAACTCGTGGAGCCGGAGGGTACGCAGCAGATTACGCTGAGGGTCAAGAAATCCGTAGTCGAGGCCTATAAATCCACGGGCAAAGGATACCAGACACGCATGAATGCCGTTCTGGAATCCTATGCGCGCGCATTGCTGAAGCGCTGAATCGCTCTGCCGGCTACCGGTCAATACTCACCGGAATCCAGCCCCGGGCCGGAAAAATGGTGCCAGGCGGCCGCCACTGTTTCGGGTGCCGTGTCCGTCGCCGTGCAGAAGGCCATGAGGTCGGGCTCGTGGCTCATCAGAAAATCGGTGAGCCCCGCCAGAAAACCGGGATCGTGGGCGGCCTGGCGCAGCAAATTGGCCTGCAATCCGCTCAGCGCCAGAAAACGCCCCAGCATTTCCGGTTCGTTTGCCAGCCAGCCAAGTATGGCGGCCGCCGTTTCTTGCGGATCTTTTCCGGCATTGCCTTTGTTTTTTGTATCTCGCAGCATTTCTCTTCCGAAGTTACCTATTTTGAAACCAAATCGTTCTAGCCTTGCGCAACAAATGGACGATGGAATCGGTTCTCTGACAACCTATATGTCTGGATGAAGGTTTCAAAGCGAAACGGGGACTGCTCACCATGCCCAAACAGGTCATGATAGTCGAAGACAACGAGCTGAACATGAAGCTCTTTCGCGACCTGATCGAGGCGTCTGGTTATACGACGATCCAGACGCGCAACGGCATGGAAGCGCTGGACCTGGCCCGCAAGCACCGCCCGGACCTCATTCTCATGGATATTCAGCTGCCGGAGGTGTCCGGGCTGGAGGTGACGAAGTGGCTGAAGGAGGATGACGAGCTGCATGTCATCCCGGTCATCGCGGTCACTGCCTTTGCCATGAAGGGCGATGAGGAGCGTATTCGTCAGGGTGGATGCGAGGCCTATGTCTCAAAACCGATATCCGTTCCGAAATTCATCGAAATCATCAAGACTTATCTTGGCGATGCCTAAGGCGGTTGGGGAACGGTTATGACGGCGAGAGTTCTGGTTGTTGACGATATACCCGCAAACGTGAAGCTTCTCGAAGCCCGGCTCGTGGCGGAATATTTCGACGTCGTCACCGCCGAAGACGGTTTCAAGGCGCTGGCGATCTGCGACGAGGAGCAGGTCGATATCATTCTGCTCGACATCATGATGCCGGGCATGGACGGTTTTGAGGTCTGCGAACGGTTGAAGGCCAATTCGAAAACGGCACATATTCCTGTCGTCATGGTCACCGCTCTTGATCAGCCGTCCGACCGCGTCCGCGGCCTGAAAGCCGGCGCGGACGATTTTCTGACCAAGCCGGTCAATGACCTGCAACTGATCGCCCGTGTCAAAAGCCTCGTGCGTCTCAAGGCCGTCAGCGATGAATTGCGGCTGCGGGCCGAAACCGCGCGGGAGATAGGCATCGAGGAGATGTTGCGCAGTGACGGCCTCATGCAGACGCCTGGCCGTGTTCTGGTCGCGGATGGCCGCGCCAGCTCGCAGGAGCGCATCATCAGGGCACTGAAGCCGGTTGCCGAGGTGGATGCCGTCACCGAGCCACAGGCGGCCCTGCTCAAGGCTGCGAGCAACCCGTTCGAACTCGTCATCGTCAATTCCAATTTCGAGGACTACGACCCGCTGAGACTGTGTTCGCAGCTTCGCTCGCTGGAGCGCACCCGTTTCCTGCCGCTGCTTCTGGTGGCGGAGCAGGGGGCGGACGACATGGTGGCGCGTGCGCTCGATCTTGGCGTGAACGATTACATTCTTCGCCCGATCGATCCCAACGAACTGGTCGCCCGGTCCCTGACGCAGATCAGGCGCAAGCGCTATAACGAGCATCTGCGGCTCAATCTCCAGCACACGATGGAGCTTGCCATCGTCGACGGGCTGACGGGTCTCAACAATCGCCGTTATCTCGACAATCATCTGAAGATACTTTTCGACCGCGCCGCCGTCCGTGGCCGCCCGATTTCCATTTGCATGACCGATATAGACCGCTTCAAGCTGGTCAACGATACCTATGGTCACGATGTTGGCGACGAGGTTCTGCGGGAATTCGCAGCGCGCATCCGCAGCACGGTGCGGGGCGCCGATCTTGCCTGCCGTTACGGCGGCGAGGAATTCGTCGTCGTCATGCCTGATACATCGATAGAGGTTGCAGCAGGCGTTGCCGAACGCCTGAGGGCGATCATCGAGGACAAGCCGTTTTACGTTCGCTCCATCGATCGCGAATTGAGCATCACGGCCTCGCTCGGCATTGCCACCAGCAATGGCGCTTTCGGCGCGCCGGACGAGCTTTTGAAGCAGGCCGACAAGGCGCTCTACGAGGCGAAACACACCGGTCGCAACCGCGTCGTGGCGGCAGCCGCCTGACAACGGCTCCGCGGGCGCGTGACGTTGAAAATCTGCACCGTCTTTTTCGGATTTTCCGCAGTAGCGACGATCATGCGAAAAGCTGACCGGGAGAAGTCATAAGTCCCTGACCTTGCCTGTATTTTATCCCCTTGCAATGAAAGGGTGAAATCAGGATGGCCTAATAAAGCTCAAGTTGAATAATACGCTGAGTTCAATCTTTCACGGAACTATATTGTGCCAGCTTTGTATATTTAACCATATTTCTCAGGTTATGTATTTCTGGCTTAAGAATTTGTTGATTTTTATTTTACTTCTGCGCACAATCCCTCTTGAGAATAACAGTTCTTCCGGCGGTTTTTCCGTCTTGCGATGATGGAATGATGGCGACTGACACCGCCGTGATTTCGCTCGTCAGGGGCTGGTATTGCGTAGTTCGAATGCCCCATGATGCTCAGGTCCGCCGCATCTCCTGGATCGTGGGGTCGGTCGGCTGACGATGTCCGAATCGGTTCCTCGTGCCGTGATCACATCGTTGGCCGACCGCCTTGTTCCTCCCAAATTTTTGGCTCGTGCCGCCGCTTATGGCGGAGGAATTCCGGCTGGGCGTTTTTTGCGTTCAGGCGATGCGCTGACGAATCGGTTGAGATGTTGGTTGGTCGGCAGGCCCGTAATGGGTTTGCCGGCGCGCCGATAGGCGTCGGCGGGATTTGCGACCAACGGCCGGATGACACGGAGATCGAGCGTCTATGGCGCATCTCGTGCCCTGCGAGGCCGCTGGGGCAGGAAATGCCGGCAACGCTGCCCTTATCTCCGTACAAACAAAAAACGCGCCCATTGGGCGCGCTTTTGTCGGAGAACCGATCAATATTACTTGATCTTGGTTTCCTTGAATTCAACGTGCTTGCGTACAACCGGGTCGTACTTCGTCTTCGTCATCTTGTCCGTGAACGTACGGCTGTTCTTGGTGGTGACGTAGAAGGTACCGGTGTCGGCTGTCGACAGCAGCTTGATCTTGATTGTTGTAGCTTTCGCCATGGTCGTCCTGCCTTTAAACAAAAGAGAAGCCGCAGGCGCTTCTCACCTCGGCTAAATCTGGCGCGAAACTACGTATCACGCCTGAAAAGTCAAGTCTGTTTTGCCCGGAAAACAAAACGGAAGCCATAAAGCACCACGTAAAGCCCGAAAAACACGGCGAGCGCCCAGGCGAAACCATCGGTGCCTGCAACATCCATGGAAATGCCGACGGCCTGCGGTCCCGCAATCGTGCCCATGGCGTAACAGAAGATGAAGGCGGCATTGGCGGACACCAGATCGGCCCCCTTGAGACGCGATCCGAGATGGGTGAGGCCGACGGTATACATGCCGGATACGAGGCCGCCCCAGAACAGGAGGAGCGCCGCCACGAGGATCCAGCTGTCTACCAGGAAAGGCAGCGCCAGCGTGCCGCAGACGCCGGCAAAGGCCATCAGCGCCAGCAACGTGCGCCGGTCCTTCATCCGGTCCGAAAGAAGGCCGATCGGTATCTGGAACACCATATTGCCGATGCCCATCACGGTCAGGAGAAGTGCCGCCTGTGATTCGTTGAAGCCTTCACGGGTGGCGTAGATGGGAAAGAGCGACAGGCCGCCCGCCTGCACCGCACCGAACACGAAAGCCGCCGCAGACGCCATCGGCACCAGCCAGATATAACGGGCGAAATGGTGGTTTGGCCTTTCGCTCAGCTCCGGGCTTTCGCCGCGTGCGAGGAAGATCGGGATCGCGGCAAGCAGGATGATTGCCGCCCCGACCAGAAAGGGCATGATGCCCTCGCTGCCGACCACGGAAAATAATAGCGGACCGACCGCAAAGCCGACCGCAAGGCCGGTGGCGTAGATGCCTAAAACCATGCCGCGTTTTTTCGGCGGCGCGGTCATGTTGATCCAGTATTCGGAAAGGATGAACAGCGTGGTGGTTGCGCCATGGAAGACGATCCGCAGCGGAAACCACATCCAGAAGGCGTCGGCGAAATAAAAGCAGAGCGCACTTAGCGCCGAAATGACGACCGCAATAAGCATCGTTCGCGCCACACCGAAATCATGGGCGATCTTGCTGGTCACCGAGGCGGCCATCATCGCCGCGACGCCGGCCATAGCCGAATTCACCCCGATCATGGTGGAGGAGATGCCACGCTTCTCAAGGATGATCGACAGCAGCGGCAGGCCGAGGCCGATGGCGACGCCAACCGCACTGATGGCGGAAATGGCGGCGATCAGTGAGGGCCAGTGAATGGCGTCCGCTTCGCATTTCGTTTGTGACATGACGGCCTTTATACAAAGTCTCGAATGAATCGGCCGTGGCGCGTGACATAGAGCCGCGCGGGGCTTTCAAAGGGCAGTGACGGATCACCTATCATGAGTTTTGTGACATCTTCGAGAACCGTGCGTGTGATTTTCGGCATGTTCAGACCGGAAAGCTCTGTCATGTCAAGCCATTGCACATTGTTCAGCTCGTCGGAATCCCTGATTAGCCGGGTATTCAGCCGCAACTCATCGGCATAACAGCAAAAGAATCGCGTGTCGTAACGCCTGATATTGCCGGGCGGGGTGATGGCGCGCGCCACATATCGAAAACGGGAAAGGTCCGGACCATCAGCGTCCATGCCCATATCCACGCCGGTTTCCTCGACGAGTTCGCGCGCGGCGGCAAGAGCCAGCGCCCGTGCTCCGGCAGCGCTCAGGTGGCGAGCGGCGGATGCGGTGAGGCTGCGCAGCACGGCGGGGTGCAGATCGCCGGAGAAGGGCAGGGCGTGGTCGCGTGGATCGCGCTTGCCGCCGGGAAACACGTAAGCACCCGGCATGAAGACATGGGCGTGGCTGCGCTGGCCCATCAGCACCCGCAGAGCCGGGCCGGAGCGGTCGAACAGGATGATGGAGGCGGCATCGCGCGGCCGCATGGGCGTGCGCGCCGCTTCGGCGTTCGTGGGTAGCTGGGGCATGTGCAAGTTCCCGCCCGCCGTCAGTGGGAGGAGCCGTCTATCTGCACTTTTGGTTGTTTTCCGTCGAAGCCGTGCATCCGGAGCGCCCATTGCAGGCCGATGACGCCGCCCTTGATCGGCTGCAGCGTCAAAAGCGCGGCCAGAATGGTGAT
Source organism: Rhizobium sp. GR12 (assembly GCF_036596185.1). Classification (NCBI taxonomy): domain Bacteria; kingdom Pseudomonadati; phylum Pseudomonadota; class Alphaproteobacteria; order Hyphomicrobiales; family Rhizobiaceae; genus Rhizobium; species Rhizobium sp. GR12. The sequence goes on from NZ_JASXTH010000005.1 coordinate 240,805, forward strand.
CGGTATCCAGATGGCGAAGTGCACCCACATGGGAACGTGAAAGACCATATCCGTCATCATGAAGCCGCCAACGGCGATATGGCCGATAATAACGATGGAAATATAGGGCGGCAGGTCGTCGGAACGGTGGTGATGCATTTCCGCGCCGCAGGCCGCACAATTATCCACCGGCTTCAGGAAGGCACGAAACAGGCGGCCACCGCCGCAGGCCGGGCAGCGGTTGGCCATGCCCCGCATGATCGAACGGCCAAGCGGCCGCTCCGCGCTGTTGTCTCCGAAGGTGACCGTTTCCGAGCCCTGATTTGCACTCATCCTTAAGTCCTTCTCCCGTTTGTCTCAACCGCTTGTCGCGGCCTTGTTACCGTCGTCCTCTCGGCGGGCGCGTTCCGGGCTTGGCGCCAGGACGCGATGTCCGCCGGCCCGCCTTGTGGAACGACCGCGAGCCGACCGGCATCTTGCGCCCCGGGCTCAGCATTTCGAAACGCAACGCGCCAGCCAGTGGCACCGCTTCCGCAAGCCGCACCTGAACCGTGTCGCCAAGCTGATAACCGAGACCCGTCTTTTCCCCCGTCAGAGCCTGATGCGCCTCGTCGTAAAAGAAATAGTCGGTTCCGAGTGTAGATATAGGAACAAACCCGTCCGCACCAAACTTTGGCAGCGCGACAAATAGTCCCGCCTTGGTGACACCGGCGATGCGGCCATCGAACTCCTCGCCGACGCGTTCGGAAAGATGATGCGCGATCAGCCGGTTGATGGTGTCGCGTTCGGCGGCCATGGCGCGGCGCTCGAAGGTCGAGATTTCGGCGGCGATGTCGTCCAGCGTCGCCTCTTCCTGCGGGGTGATGCCGCCTTCGCCGAGGCCTAGCGAGCCGACGAGCGCGCGATGCACGATCAGATCGGCATAACGGCGGATCGGCGAGGTGAAATGTGCGTATTTCATCAGGTTGAGGCCGAAATGGCCGATATTGTCAGGGCTGTAGATCGCCTGGCTCTGGCTGCGCAGCACCATCTCGTTGACCATGATCTGGTGCGGCGTGTCGAGCGCGCGCGCCAGAATACCGTTGAAGGAATTGGCGCGCATGGCCACGCCCTTGGCCATGGAAATGCCGATGGTGCCGAGGAATTCGCGCAGCACTTCCTGCTTGGTAAGCGTCGGAGCGTCATGCACGCGGTAGACCAGTCGCTGCTTTTTCTTTTCCAGCGTCTCGGCGGCGGCGACATTCGCCTGGATCATCATTTCCTCGATCAGCTTGTGCGCGTCGAGGCGTTCGGGAATGACGACCTTGTCCACCGTGCCGTCGGGCCGCAGCTGGATCTTGCGCTCCGGCATATCGAGTTCCAGCGGCTGGCGGCGGTCACGGCCGCGCTTCATCACCTCGTAGGCGTGCCAGAGCGGCTTGAGGATGGGCTCCAGCAGCGCGCCGGTCTTGTCGTCCGGTGTACCGTCGATCGCTGCCTGCGCCTGCTGGTAGGAGAGCTTGGCAGCACTCTTCATCATGATGCGGTGGAAAGTGTGGCCCGCTTTGCGGCCTTCCTTCGAAAAAGTCATCCGCACCGCAAGGGCAGGGCGGTCAACGCCTTCCTTCAGCGAGCAGAGATCGTTGGAGATGCGTTCCGGCAGCATCGGCACGACACGATCAGGGAAATAGACGGAGTTGCCGCGCTTCAGCGCCTCGCGGTCGAGCGGCGCGCCGGATCGCACATACCAGGACACATCGGCGATGGCGACGGTGACGATGATGCCGTCCGGATTGTCGGGCGAGGGGTCCAGCTCGGCATAGACCGCGTCGTCATGGTCCTTGGCATCGGCCGGATCGATGGTGATGAGCGGCAGATCGCGCCAGTCCTCGCGGTGCGACATGGTTGCGGCCTTGGCGGCGTCCGCCTCGGCCAGAACATTCGGCGGGAAGATGTGCGGAATACCGTGGGCATGGATCGCGATCATCGAGATCGCCTTTTCCGAGGCCACGGAGCCGACGACGGAGAGAACCTTCGCGCGTGTCAGGCCGTAACGGCCGCTGTTGCGCGAGGTTTCCACCTCGATCAGATCGCCGTCCTTGGCATCGCCGACACCATCGGGGTCGATCACCATTTCCTCGCCGCGCCGGTCGATCGGCATCAGGCGTCCGCCGCCGCCTTCCGTTTCCTTGAACACGCCAAGCAGCGCGTTCTGGCGACGGTCGATCAGCTTGACGACGCGGGCGGTATAGGCCGGGCCGACGCTGTCCTTGGAGGGGAAGATCTTTGCCAGAATGCGATCGCCGAGACCGGCGGCCGGAGCTTTCTTGCCGCGATCCTGCGAAGACTGGCGGATGAGCACGGCGGGAGCCGCACCCAGATCCTCCGGCCATTCGGCCGGCCGGCCGATCAATTCGCCGTCCTTGTCGCGGGTGGTGATGTCGAGAACCGTCACCGGCGGCAGGCCGCCCGGCCGCGTCAGCGACTTGCGGCTCTTCTGCACCATGCCATCGGTTTCAAGTTCTTTCAGCAGCGCCTTGAGCACGATGCGGTCATCGCCCTTCAGCCCGAAAGCCTTGGCGATTTCGCGTTTGGAGGCCTGCTGCGGATGCTCCGCAATGAATTTCAGCAGCACTTCGCGGGAAGGTACCTCGCCATGGATGATGCCTTCACCTTCATTTGCCCGCTTGCCGCGCCCGGTACGTCCGAAGCCGTCGCTGGCGGAACCCTGTCTCTGACGCGGCGCCTTGCTCACGATTCTGCCTTCTTGGGTTTGGCCGCAGCCTTCGGCTTGGCGGCCGTCTTGCTCTTTGTTGCGGCCTTGGCTTTCGCCTTCGGCTTTGCGGCGGCGTCGCCGTCGGCCTTCTTGGCGGCTGGCTTCTTGGCCTTTACCGGCTTGCCGCCAGTTCCGGTCTTGGCGATGCGCTCGGCAATCAGCACCAGCGACTCGTCCAGCGTCACCGAGACGGGATCCTGCCCCTTCGGAATGGTGGCGTTGACCTTGCCCCAGTTGACGTAAGCGCCGTAACGTCCGTCGCGGACGGTGATCGCGCCGCCATCGGGATGGTCACCCAGTTCCTTCAGAGCCGCAGGCGTGCCATTGCGGCCGCGCCCCGGTCCCTTGCTCAGTTTCTCGGCAATGACGGTGACGGCACGGTTGAGGCCGATCGAGAACACGTCCTCGATGCTTTCGAGGTTCGCATAGGAACCGTCATGCAGCAGGAAGGGTCCGTAGCGGCCAAGGCCGGCGGAAATCATCTTGCCTGTTTCGGGATGTTTGCCGATATCGCGCGGCAGGTTGATGAGCGCCAGCGCCTTCTCGTGATCGATGTCTTCCGGCTTCCAGCCCTTGGGCAGCGAGGAGCGCTTGGCCTCCTTGCCGTCGCCGCGCTGGATGTAGGGCCCGAATCGGCCAGAGCGCAGCGTCAGCTCTTCGCCCGTCATCGGGTCGGCGCCAAGCGCTTTCGGTTCGTTGGATACGGAAGCGTCTGCTTCCGACCCATCGGAGGTGAGCTGGCGGGTGAAGTTACATTCCGGATAGTTGGAGCAACCGACGAATGCGCCGTATTTGCCAAGCTTCAGCGAAAGATTGCCGGTGCCGCAAACCTGACAGATGCGCGGATCGGAACCGTCTTCGCGCTTGGGGAAGACCAGCGGCGCCAGAACCTCGTTCAGCGCGTCGAGCACATTGGTGACGCGCAATTCCTTGGTATCTTCGATCTGCGCGAAGAAATCCTTCCAGAAATCGCGCAGTACCTGCTTCCAGTCCAGTTCGCCCGCTGAAATACGGTCGAGCTTTTCTTCCAGATCGGCGGTGAAGTCGTATTCGACATATTTGGCGAAGAAGCTTTCGAGGAAAGCCGTCACCAGCCTTCCGCGAGAATGGGGAATGAGCTTGCGCTTGTCGACAACGATATATTCGCGGTCGCTCAGCGTTTTCAGCGTCGCCGCATAGGTGGAAGGACGGCCGATGCCGAGTTCTTCCATCTTCTTGATGAGCGAGGCTTCCGAATAACGCGGCGGCGGCTCGGTGAAGTGCTGGCTGGCGTTGATCTTCTGCTTGGCGAGGTTCTCGCGCGCATTGATCTGCGGCAGGCGGCCTTCGTCGTCACCGTCGTCGCTCTGCTCGCCATCTTCCTTCTGGTCGGTATAGGCGGCGATAAAGCCGTCGAAACGGATCACGGAGCCGACGGCGCGAAGCCCCACTTTTTCGCCGGCCTTGTCGGCGAGGATTTCCACCGTCGTGCGTTCGATTTCAGCAGAGGCCATCTGGCTGGCGATGCCGCGCTTCCAGACGAGGTCGTAAAGACGCAACTGGTCGGCATCGAGGAAACGCTTCACCTGATCCGGCGTGCGGTTGAAATCGGTCGGGCGGATAGCCTCGTGCGCTTCCTGGGCGTTCTTTGCCTTGGTCGAATAGAAACGTGCCTTTTCCGGCACATAGCGGTCGCCGAATTGCTCGCCAATGGCGAGGCGTGCGGCATCGATTGCTTCCGGCGCCATCTGCACGCCGTCGGTACGCATATAGGTGATCAGACCGACGGTCTCGCCGCCGATGTCGATGCCTTCATAAAGCTTCTGCGCCACCTGCATGGTCCGCGAGGCGGAAAAGCCCATGCGCGAGGATGCAGCCTGTTGCAGGGTGGAGGTGGTGAAGGGCGGGCCGGGATTGCGCTTGACCGGTTTAGCCTCGACCGTGTCGACGACATAGGTTGCGCCTTCGAGCAGCGCCTTCAGGCGGTTGGCGTCATCACCGGTCTTGATCGAGCGGCTTTGCAGCTTCTTGCCATCGGCGGAAACCAGCTTCGCCTCGAACTCGTCACCGCGCGGTGTCTTCAAAAGCGCGCTGATGTTCCAGTATTCCTCGGAGACGAAACGTTCGATCTCGGATTCGCGATCGCAGACGAGACGCAGCGAAACGGACTGCACGCGGCCAGCGGAACGGGCGCCGGGCAGCTTGCGCCACAGCACCGGCGACAGGTTGAAACCGACGAGATAGTCCAGCGCACGGCGGGCGAGATAGGCATCGACCAGCGGTATGTCGATGTCGCGCGGGTTCGCCATCGCGTCCAGCACCGCCTTTTTGGTGATGGCGTTGAAGACCACACGTTTTACCGGCTTGTCGCCGAGAACGCGCTTCTTCTTCAGGAGATCGAGCACATGCCAGGAAATCGCCTCGCCCTCGCGATCCGGGTCGGTTGCGAGAAACAGGCCGTCGGAGGCTTTCACCGCATCGGCAATGTCCTTCATGCGCTTGGCGGACGCGCTGTCGACCTCCCAGGACATTTCGAAGTCCTGGTCGGGCAGCACCGATCCGTCCTTGGCAGGAAGGTCCCGGACGTGGCCAAAGGATGCAAGAACCTTGTAGCCCGGACCAAGATACTTGTTGATCGTCTTGGCTTTGGCCGGAGATTCTACGACGACGACATTCATATTTTTTTCTCTGGGAACTGGTCCGTTAACATAGCCGGATTGCAACCGAGTGTCGCAACAGGGCCTCTTTATAATTCGACATGGACAGGTAATGCGCGCTGGTCAAGAGGCAAGGCCGATTTTATCGTTACACGCGGCCTGCAACCTATGATTTCCGTGCGATTGTATTGCAATCTTTGGTGAATTAGTTATGATTGGAAACATCATTTGATTTTTACTCAAAGCTCTTCATTTCAGGCTGTATTCGCAGGATAAATATATGGTCCCCGACATAACAAACAATAAGGCCGATAATGAGGGAACCCGGGAGAATTTAGCCTATATCCGGCAGATGCTCGCGGAACTGAGGCTCGTCGCCAATCGCGAAGGCGCCGACATGCTGTGTTATCTGATTGAAATGGCCTATGTGGAAGTCGGCGATATCCAGAGCGGGCGACGCAAGCTTTCAATCCGCGAGGAGCGAAACCCGCCCCCCGGCATGCCGGTTTAGCCGTCCGGCTATATCGAGTTCCAGAAGCACCATGTGAACGGTGGCAGCGGAAAAACCCGTATGGCGGATAATATCGTCGGTCTCGACTGGTGAGTGACCGAGGGCGGCGGCAACGACGCTGCGCTCGTCGTCTCCGGGCGGTGACATCTCCGTGTCGGATCGTGGTTCCTCGATCTTGCGTTCAAGCGGCAATTGCGGTTCCATCAGCGGCCGCAGCGCATCGAGAATATCGGCAGCACCCGTGGTCAGCATCGCGCCTTCCTTGATCAGCCGGTTGGTGCCTTCGCATCGCGCGTCGAGCGGGGAGCCGGGCACGGCGAAAACCAGCCGGCCCGCTTCGCCGGCAAGCCGCGCCGTGATCAGCGAGCCGGAGCGTTCCGCCGCCTCCACGATGACGACGCCGAGCGAGACGCCTGATATCAGCCGGTTGCGGCGGGGAAAATCCCGTGCGCGCGGTTCCCAGCCAAACGGCATTTCGCTGATCGTTGCGCCACCCTGTTCGTAGATATCCTGCAGAAGCCCTAAATTTTCCTGCGGGTAGGGACGGTCGAGACCACCCGCCAGCATGGCCACCGTGCCGGTTGCAAGGCTTGCCCGGTGCGCCGCCGCATCGATGCCGCGCGCCAATCCGGAAGCGATCGTATAGCCCGCACGACCGCAGTCACGCGAGAGCATCGCGGCGAATTTCGCGCCGTTGATGGAGGCGTTGCGTGATCCGACGATGCCGACGCATGGTCTTGTTGCGGTGGAGGCTGAACCCTTCATGGCGATCAGCGGCGGCGCGCCGTCCAGATGTCGCAAGGCGGGCGGATAGTCCGGCTCGCCGATGCCGACGAAGCGCGCGCCGAATTTTTCAGCCGTTTCGATTTCGCGTTCCGCTTCCGCCTGGGTGGCGATGCGCGGACTGCGTGAGGAACCGCCGCGCCTTGAAAGCTCGGGCAGGGCGTCGAGCGCTTTTTCAGCGCTACCGAAATGATTGATGAGTTCGCGGAAGGTGACGGGGCCGATATTGTCGCTGCGGATCAGCCGCAGCCAGGCGAGCCGCTGCCGCGCGGAAAGCTCTATGCCCTGCCGTATCGTTTCCTCATGCGGCATGACATATCCTTGAAGCTGGCTTCAGCCCTTTTGCCCGATCCTGCTTTCGGTACCCGCCAGAAGCCGGGCGATATTCTCGCGGTGCTTCCACCAGGAAATCGCGCTCAGCAGCGTCACCAGCAACGCCGTCTTTTCAGGCCCGAGTACCCATAGGGCCACGGGGATGACAAGCATGGCCAGCAGCGCCGACAGCGAGGAGTAGCGGGTGACAAAGGCGGTCGCGAGCCAGATCAGCGCGAAGGCCAGCATCAACAGGGGGGCAGCACCCAGAAGCACGCCGATATAGGTGGCCACACCCTTGCCGCCCTTGAAGCCGAGCCACACCGGAAACAGATGGCCGAGAAAGGCGAAGAAACCGGCAACCAGCGAAGCCTCGTAACCCCAGAGCGCATTGGCGACCAGCACCGCTGCCGTGGCTTTCAGCGCATCGAGCAGCAATGTGCCGGCAGCGAGTTTCTTGTTGCCGGTACGCAGCACGTTGGTTGCGCCGATATTGCCCGAACCGATATTGCGCACGTCGCCGAGCCCCGCCATGCGGGTGAGAAGAAGGCCGAAGGGTATCGAGCCGAACAGATAGCCGATCAGCGCCGCAAGCGCGAGAAGGGCAGGCGCCGTCTGCCAGTCAGTCAAAGCACTCATTCAACGTTCCCTCTGTCGCGCGCCTGCGTGATCTCTGCCGTGATCTTATGCCAAGGAATGGACCGCTTTGCCAGCCACATAAGTGGCGACAGCGCGGCCGCTGAAACGGGCGTCCTCGAACGGCGTATTCTTGGATTTCGACACCAGCTGTTCCCTGGTGACGAGCCACGGCTCGTCGAGATCGATCAGGGTGATATCGGCCTTCGCGCCCGCCTTCAGAGTGCCTGCATCCAGACCGAAGATTTTCGCCGGGCGGGTGGAAAGCGCATCGATCAGCCGCATCAACGGAACCTCGCCGCTGTGGTAGAGACGAAGGGCCGCCGCCAGCATGGTTTCCAGCCCCACCGCGCCGCTTGCCGCATCCGAAAAGGGCAGGCGCTTGGTATCCACATCCTGCGGATCATGCGAGGAAACGATGATATCGATGGTGCCGTCCTTCAGTGCCTCGACCATGGCCTTGCGGTCCTCTTCGGCGCGCAGCGGCGGCGAGAGCTTGAAGAAGGTACGATATTCGCCGATATCGTTCTCGTTGAGCGTCAGATGGTTGATCGAGATGCCGCAGGTGGCTTTTACGCCCCGCTGCCGGGCAAGTCGGATCGCTTCGGCCGATTCCGGCACGGAAATCTTGGCGGCGTGGTAGATCGCCTGGGTCAGACCGGCAATGCGCAGGTCGCGTTCCAGAGGAATGATCTCGGCTTCCTTCGGAATGCCTGACAGACCGAGCCAGCTCGCAAAAAGCCCCTCGTTCATGTCGCCGCCGCCGATATATTTGTCGCGGGTCTCGAGAGCGATCACCGCGCCCAATTCGCGCGCATAGGTCATGGCGCGGCGCAGTACGAGCGTATCGGAAAGCGCCTTACGGCCGTTGGTGAAGGCCACCGCACCGGCTTCCTTCAGCATGCCGATCTCGGTCATTTCCTCGCCCTTGAGGCCTTTGGTCAGCGCCGCAGCGGGATAGACGTTGACGAGCGCCTTGTCGCGCGCCGCCTTCTTGACGTATTCGACCAGCGCAATGTCATCGATGACGGGGTCGGTGTCGGGCATCACGATGATGCTGGTAACGCCGCCGGCCGCTGCCGCGCGCGAGGCGGATTCGATCGTCTCACGGTGTTCGCCACCCGGCTCGCCGACGAAGACGCGGGCGTCCACCAGGCCGGGAACGGCTACCAGCCCTCTGCAATCGCGAACCGTCGCACCTTCGGGAGCACCCTGATTATGGGCATCTTTGCCCGAAGCAAGGATCGTGCCGTCGGCCGCAATAACGATGCTGCCGGTCTCGTCCAGATCGCGGGAGGGATCGACGATGCGGAGGTTTTTAAGAACGGTTACGGCACTCATACGCGCTCACCCTGATTTTGCGAGACAAGCAGGGTTTCCATGACAGCCATGCGCACGGCAACCCCCATTTCCACCTGGCTTTCGATGACGCTTTGCGGGCCGTCGGCCACTTCGGAGGCGATTTCCACGCCACGGTTCATCGGGCCGGGATGCATGACCAGCGCATCTTCCTTCGCTGCCTTCAATTTTTCGGCGTCGAGACCGTAATAATGGAAATATTCGCGCACCGAAGGCACGAAGGAGCCGGACATGCGCTCGCGCTGCAGGCGCAGCATCATCACCACATCGGCGTTCTTCAGCCCTTCCTTCATGTCGTGGAAAACCTCGACGCTCATGTCGCGGATGCCGGAGGGCAGAAGCGTGGCGGGTGCGACGACGCGCACGCGAGCACCCATCTGGTTGAGCAGGATGATGTTGGAACGGGCGACACGCGAATGCAGTACGTCGCCGCAGATCGCAACCGTTATTCCCGACAGATCGCCCTTGGCGCGACGGATGGTCAGTGCGTCGAGCAGCGCCTGCGTCGGGTGTTCGTGCTGGCCATCGCCGGCATTGACCACGGAGCAGGCGACCTTCTGCGCGAGCAGGGCTGCGGCGCCGGCCGAGGAGTGGCGCACGATCAATACATCCGGGCGCATGGCGTTTAGCGTCATCGCCGTGTCGATCAGCGTTTCGCCCTTCTTCACCGAGGAATTGCTGACCGACATGTTCATCACATCGGCGCCGAGGCGTTTTCCGGCAAGTTCGAAGGAGGATTGCGTCCGCGTCGAGGCTTCGAAGAACAGGTTGATCTGCGTGAGGCCCCGGAGCGTCGAGGTCTTTTTCTCGCGCTGGCGGCTGATTTTCACCGCCTCGTCGGCCTTGTCGAGAAGCAGGGTTATATCCTGATGGGAAAGCCCCTTGATGCCGAGGAGATGGCGATGGGGGAAGAAGACCATGCGGTTGCCTCCTGACGGGCGTCGCATTTTCCCGTGAAAATGCCCGGAACGCCCGAATGCTGATCCGTGCGCTCCCATTCGCTGTGAACACGCCTGTGGAGTGCCGCTGAATTCGGTCCTGCGCTCTATAGAGATTGCTCGCCGCAGGGGCAAGCACCCGTGAACCCTCGAAATGAAAACAGGGCGATGTTTCCCCAGCCCTCGAAAAAAAGTGGATTACCCTGCGTCGCAAGTCCTTCAAAACCACGCAGGGCGCGACCCCGCATTTGCGGCTAGCGATGGATCGGGTGAACGTCAGACAATGCCATGCTTCCTTAAAAGCGCCTGCTCGTCGCCTGACGCCCAGCCGAAAACTTTCGGCTCCCTGTCCAGTTGCTGGATGAAGTAATGAACATCGAAATCTATTGCGACATCCGATTGGCCCTTGCGGGCAAAGGTCGCCGTCCAGGCAACATGGGCAACGCAATGATGTTCATCGATGGGCGAGAGGCGGATATCGCGTATCCGCATCTTTTTCGTTCCCATGGCCCGATAGCGTTCATAACCCTTCGTCATGGCTTGCTTCAGTTGACCGTCGTTCTTTCCAGTCATCACCCCGGCAGGGGAAGCGGCTATGAAATCGGAGGCATAGAGCGATGCGACCTCTTCCATATCCGTATCACCGTTGAGGGACCTGTTGAAAAAGCGCTCATATCGCTCGAAGAGCTTTCTTACGCTGGCCTCCATGGTCTCTTCTCCAAATGTAGCTTTGTTCCGTGAGGTCATGAGCCGAGAGGTTGCGACACCTCAAGAACAGAATTTTGCAGAAGTTGCGCGCGCGGAATGCCCAATGAAAATACCCCCGGGTGGAATGAACGCCTGCAATGATCGTCTGTTCCGTCGGGTCGTCGCCGGCTCTCTCATCCACCATGCTGGTGCTGTCCCTCGGTCTTGCCGGAAACGTATTCGGCATTCGCAAAGGCCGGTCCTGAAAAATGCCGAAAGCGGGGTTTTAATCGTCTCAATCGCTTCCTGTGGGCGGGATTATGCAATATCACCCCACTATGCAATTCCAGTAGAAAACAGCTAGAAGCAGTTGATGACCCAGAATTCCCGGACAGAAGAAACGCTCGCCGAACTGAACCAGCCAAGCCTCTGGTCCGGTATCAATGCCTATCGTTCCGATCCGCTGATCGTCGACCTCACCTCCGGCCTGTCTCGCAATCTGCGGGACGAGTTCGACCAGATCGGGCGTTATGTTACCTCGCACGAGGCGCAAGAACTAGCGCGCATGGCCAATCAGGGCCTGCCGCAGCTGCACACCCACGGCCCGCGCGGCGAGCGTCTCGATCAGGTGGAGTTCCACCCCGCCTGGCACGCGCTGATGCGCCGTTCCATGTCATCGGGTCTTCATTCCAGCGTCTGGGAAAACGCGACCGAAACGCGCGGCAACGAACACAAGGCCCGCGCCACCAAATTTTATCTGACCTCGCAGCTTGAGGCGGGGCACCTCTGCCCGCTGACCATGACCAGCGCCTCTGTCGCCGCCATCATGACCTCGCCGCGCGTGCAGAAGGAATGGGTGCCGAAAATCCTGTCGCGTAAATATGATTCCTCGCAGAAGCCTGCTCTGCAGAAAACCGCCGTCACCGTCGGCATGGGCATGACGGAAAAGCAGGGCGGCACGGATGTGCGCGCCAACCGCACCACGGCGGAGCGGGTAGGCGAGGGCATCTATCGCCTGTCCGGCCACAAATGGTTCCTGTCCGCGCCGATGAGCGACGGTTTCGTGATGCTGGCGCAGATGGGCGACGGCATGGGCTGTTTCCTAGTGCCGCGTTATCTGGAAGACGGCTCCGCCAACGGCCTGCATTTCCAGCGCCTGAAGGACAAGCTCGGCAACCGTTCCAACGCCTCCGCCGAAGTCGAGTTCACCGATGCTTTCGGTTATCTCCTCGGTGAGCCGGGCAGCGGTGTGCGCACTATTCTCGACATGGTGACGCTGACGCGGCTCGATTGCGCACTGGCGTCATCCGGCATGATGCGCGCTTCGCTGGCCGAAGCCGTGCATTTCGCACGCGGCCGTTCGGTCTTCGGCAAGACGCTGGTCAGCCAGCCGATCATGACGCGCGTTCTCGCCGACATGGCGCTGGATGTTGCTGCCGCGACGGCACTCTCCTTCCGGCTGGCGTCGGCTTTCGATGCTGCGCGCAACAATGCCGCCGAGGCGGCCTATGCGCGGGTGATGACGCCGATTGTGAAATACTGGTGCTGCAAGATCGCACCGGCCCTGATTTTTGAGGCCATGGAGTGCCTGGGCGGCAATGGATATGTCGAGGAACGGCCGATTGCCCGCCACTACCGCGAAGCGCCGGTCAACGCCATCTGGGAAGGTTCCGGAAACGTCATGGCGCTGGATGTGCTGCGAGTTCTCCAGCGCGGCAAGGATCTGTTCGATCTCGTTTTCCAGACGCTGGAGCGTGACCTCGGACCCGCCGGCAAAAAGACGACGGACGTCCTGCGCGCCGCGATAGCACTTGCCGAACGTGACGAAGGGGCGGCCCGCCTGCTGGTCGAGCAATTCGCGCTCGCTGCCGCTGCCGCCGAACTTTGCCGGCTTGGTGCCGGCAAGATCGCCGATGCGTTCCTGGAAACCCGTCTGGCGGGCGGTTGGCGGCATACTTACGGCATGCTCGATTCCCGCTTCGATCCGAATTATATAATCGATCTTCTGTATCCGCCCGCGTCCTGAGCGACAAAGGGCGGATGACGGTTGTTGCAGTCCCGGCGGGAGGGGTCTCGGATTTGAAAAAAAGCGGTGGCGTGGAGCGTGCTGTTATCTGTCAAAACATTCTGGCGTGTCGATGCGCGGCAATGGAGGGCGGCCAATGCTGACTTTTCGTTCCGCCCGTCCCGAAGATGAGGACGCGCTTTACGCCATAAGCCTTGCCACCGGTGACGCCGGAGAGGATGCGACACCGCTTTATCGCGACGGCCGCATGGTCGGGCATATCTATTCCGTGCCCTATCTGCATCTGTGGCCCGATGCCGTTTTTGTAGCGGAGGACGAGGAGGGTGTGTGCGGGTACATCGCCGGCGCACTCAATACGACCCTGCATGATGAGAGGCTGGAGCGGGAGTGGTGGCCGCATCTGCGCGCCCTTTACCCCGACCCCGGTGGCGACCAGCAGACATGGAACGCCGACCAGCGCCGCGCCCATTTCATCCACCACCCGCGCCACACGCCTGCCTGGCTCACCGATCCGTTTCCGGCCCATATCCACATGAACCTTCTGCCGCGCACGCAGGGCAAGGGCGGCGGCACGCGACTTTTGTCGCGCTGGCTGGATATGGCGAGACAAAACAACGTCTACGGCATCCACCTCGGCGCCAGCGAGCGCAACGGTGCAGGCATGCGCTTTTGGGAAACGCGCGGCTTCAAACGTCTCGAAAGCCACGAGACGCCCGGCACCGTTTGGTTCGGCATGGCGCTGGAGTGATATATTTTCCGGAGCACGGGTCCTTGATCTTCACTCATCCACAGGAACCTTCCCCCCAACCGCTCCGCCACGTTGTTCTTGCCTTCATGCTTTGTTAACTCCTTGAAGCAGGCCTTTTTAGAGAACGGGTAGAAAAGCATGCTGGCGACCGCAGAGGTGATTTCAGCCGACAGACCGGAAAAACGCATCAAGGATCGCGCAGCGACCGAGAAGGCGATTTTTGATGCGGCGCGATCGCTTCTTTCCGAAGAAGGCTTTCAGGGTTTCGGCATCAATGCGGTGGCCCGCCGCGCCGGCTGCGACAAACAGCTCATCTATCGTTATTTCGGCGGTCTGGACGGCCTGATCGAGGCGATCGGCGAGGATCTCGGCTCCTGGGTGAAGGACCGTATTCCTGAAGACACCGGCGGCATGTTCCTTTTGACCTATGGCGATCTCATGGAAAAGCTGGCGCTTTATTTCATGGACGCGCTGCGCAGCGATCCTCTCGTCTGCAAGATCATCGCCTGGGAAGTGTCGGATGGCTCGCCGCAGGTCAGGCAGCTTGCCGAAGCCCGCGCCAAATCGCTTGGCAAATGGCTGGAGCGCATGCGCGGTTCGCTGGCCGCGCCAAAGGGTGTGGATACCGCAGCCGTCAACGCCGTGCTGTTCGCCGCAATCCAGCACCTCGTCATTTCCGCCGCAACCAGCGGCCAGTTTGCCGGTGTGCCGCTGAAATCGGACCGTGACTGGGACAAGATCGCCACCGCGGTCAAAAGACTGGTCCGCGGCGTTTACAGCTGAACCCGGTTTCAGCGCAGGCGAGACCGTGGCCTGCAACGGGGTCACGCCGACATTAACGAAAAATTAGCCATGTTTTCACCCGGCCCGCAACCCTTCGACAGGATTGCCCGTTGCCTTGGGGATGAGCTTTTCCACACCCGCCCCGGCCGCGTTAACCATAATCCCAGCTTTCGTTTGCGCCGCCATGGCTGCGGGTCCAGTGTGGATTAACGAAATGTTAACCATGCGCAATGAGTGCGCATAAGGGAGCCGCAAGTGAGCCGCTGGACAGCTTTAGGCGTCATGATGACGTTTTTTGTAATGCTGCCGTTGGATATCGACGCGCCGGCGCTGAACCTTTGCCTGATGGCTCTGGTGCGCTGGGCGGTGCTTGCCGGCATCCCCGACACGGTATTTGGCGGGGAGCAGACGGCATGAAATGGTTTCTGATCCTGTGGGCCGGTCCCGTCGCATTGCTGGGCAGCTGGTACTGGCTTTCCTATTACGACATGAGCTTTGGTTTTTACATGCTGACGCGCCAGACGCATGATCTGGTGTTCCAGATTTACGGCAATATTCTCGGCTTGCCGCCGGAAAGCCTGCCGCCGCTGGTGGCGCGCGCCATTGCGGTCGACAGCCTGATTGTTTTCGCGATCCTTGCTTTCCGCAAGAGAAAGCAGATTGCCAGCTGGTGGCTGGGTCCTCAGCCCGTCGAGCGAGCGAGAGCCGAAAGCCTGTCCAGCGCGCCCTGAAGAATAAAGCTCGCGGCTGCCGAATCGATGCGTTCGGCCCGCTTGGCGCGTGACACGTCCATTTCCAGAAGCGCACGCTCGGCGGCGACCGTCGAAAGCCGCTCATCCCAGAAAATGAAGGGCAGGGCGGTTTTTTCGCCCATGGTGCGAACGAAGGCGCGCGTTGCCTGCACGCGTGGTCCGGCTGATCCGTCCATGTTCATCGGCAGGCCGATGATGAAGGCGGATACCTTCTCCTTTTCGGCGAAGGCCAGCAGCACCTCTGCGTCCTTCGTGAATTTCACCCGCTTGATGACGGGGCGTGGCGTCGCGAAGCGCCGAGACAGGTCCGACATGGCAAGCCCGATGGTTTTCGTGCCGAGGTCGAGGCCGGCAATCGCCTGTGCGGGCTGAAGCGTTTCCGCAAGCTCCTCGATGGTGAGTATCGCCATGTCGCGTGTTGCCTTTTATCGTTTGCGGACAAATTCGGTGCGCAGCACCAGACCCTTGACGGTTTCGTGCCTGCAATCGATCTCTTCCGGATTTCCGGTCAGGCGGATCGATTTGATGACGGTGCCCTGCTTGATGACCGTATTGGTACCCTTGACCTTCAGATCCTTGATCAGCGTCACCTGGTCGCCATCCGAAAGCAGATTGCCCGCCGCGTCGCGCACTTCCTTCGCGCGCGCCGCTTCTGCGGCCAGTTCGGAAGCCGGACGCCATTCGCCGCTCGCTTCGTCATACACGTATTCGTCATCGTTCGCGGCCATTGTCGCCTCTCTGAAATATCGGTAGTGCGGTTGAACAGGCCGTCCTATGTCATAATATACCGGCAATACGAAGGAGAAACTTCCATGAAAATCACCTGGCTCGGCCATTCCGCCTTCCGCCTTGAAACCGGCAACACGAAAATCCTCATCGATCCGTTCTTCACCGGCAATCCCGCATTTGCCGGACAGGATGCGAAGACGGCGGCGCAGGGCATCACGCATATTCTCCTCACCCACGGCCATGGCGACCATGTCGGCGACACCGTCGAGCTTGCCCGCGAAACGGGCGCCACCGTGCTTGCCAATGCCGATCTCGCCAGCTGGCTTGCCGCCAAGGGCGTCGCAAAGATCGATATGGGCAATACCGGCGGTACGGTGCATTTCGAAGGTTTTTCCGTCACCTTCACCAACGCGCTGCATTCATCCGCCCAGATCACCGAGGATGGCGTTTCCCATTCGCTCGGCAACGCTAATGGCCTGATGCTGCATTTCGAAGACGGCCCGGCCGTCTATCACATGGGCGATACGGATATTTTCTCCGATATGAAGCTTATCAACGAATTGCACCAGCCGGATATCGGTCTCGTGCCGATCGGCGACCGCTTCACCATGGGTGGGGCTGTGGCGGCGCTCGCCTGCCAGCGCTTCTTCAAGTTCGAAAATGTCATCCCCTGCCATTACGGTTCCTTCCCGATCATCGACCAGACGCCGGAGAAGTTCGTGACCGGCATGGAAGGGTCGGAAGCGCGCGTCCACACGCCGAAGCCGGGCGATACGCTGTCCTTCTGAGGCTCCATTCAGGCATGTCGCCGCAGCAAAACCGCTCCACAGTTTGATGCGACATGCTTTCTACCGTTGCGAATGGCGGGCATGGTGATTATAGCGGTTAGGAAAATTCTGACCGGAGTAGAACCATGTCCGTCGACCTTGCCACCGTGAAGCGCGTTGCGCGCCTTGCCCGTATCGCTGTCAATGATGAAGAAGCACAAAATATGCTCGGTCAGCTGAACGGCATACTCGGTTTCGTGGAGCAGCTTTCGGAAGTGAATGTCGACGGCGTCGAGCCGATGACCTCCGTTACCCCGGTGGAAATGAAAAAGCGCGCCGACGTGGTGACTGATGGCAGCAAGGCGGAAGATATCGTCGCCAATGCGCCCGCGACCGACCGGGACTTCTTCATGGTTCCGAAAGTGGTCGAATAATCCGACCGCCGTTTGCCGCCCGATTTTTCCGAGATTTTCGAAAGCCGTTGCCGACCATGACCGACCTGACGAGCCTGACCATTGCCGAAGCCCGCGAAAAGCTGAAGGCGAAAGAGTTTTCCGCCCTCGAGCTGACGGACGCCTATCTTTCCGCCATCGACGCGGCGAACGGCGCGCTGAACGCCTATGTCGCGACCACGCCTGAAAAGGCGCGAGAAATGGCGAAAGCCTCCGATGGCCGCATCGCCGCAGGTTCAGCGGGCGAGCTGGAAGGCGTTCCGCTGGGCGTGAAGGACCTGTTCGCCACCCGCGACGTGCACACGCAGGCATGTTCGCATGTTCTCGACGGCTTCAAGCCGAAATACGAATCCACCGTCACCCAGAACCTCTGGGATCAGGGCGCCGTCATGCTTGGCAAGCTGAACATGGACGAATTCGCCATGGGCTCGTCCAATGAAAGCTCCTGGTACGGTCCGGTCATCAACCCCTGGCGCGCCAACGGCTCCGAGCAGAAGCTGGTGCCCGGCGGCTCTTCCGGCGGTTCGGCCGCAGCCGTTGCCGCGCATCTGTGCGCAGGCGCCACCGCAACCGATACCGGCGGCTCCATCCGCCAGCCGGCGGCCTTTACCGGCACCGTTGGCATCAAGCCAACCTATGGCCGCTGCTCGCGCTTCGGTATCGTCGCTTATGCCTCCTCGCTCGATCAGGCAGGCCCGATCGCCCGTGATGTGCGTGACGCCGCTATCCTGTTGAAGACCATGGCAAGCGTTGACGCCAAGGACACGACCTCCGTTAACCTGCCGGTGCCGGATTACGAAAAGGCCATCGGCCAGTCGCTCAAGGGCCTGAAGATCGGTATCCCGAAAGAATACCGTGTTGACGGCATGCCGGAAGAGATCGAAAAGCTCTGGGCAAAGGGCGTGGAATGGCTGCGTGACGCCGGTGCCGAGGTCGTCGATATCTCGTTGCCGCACACCAAATACGCGCTGCCCGCCTATTACATCGTTGCGCCCGCGGAAGCCTCTTCCAACCTTGCCCGTTATGACGGCGTGCGTTACGGCCTCCGCGTCGACGGCAAGGACATTGCCGACATGTACGAGAAGAGCCGCGCCGCCGGTTTCGGCAAGGAAGTGCAGCGCCGCATCATGGTCGGCACCTATGTGCTTTCGGCCGGTTATTACGACGCATATTATCTCAAGGCGCAGAAGGTCCGCACCCTCATCAAGCGTGACTTCGAAAACGTCTTCCATGAGGGCGTCGACGCCATCTTGGCACCGATCACCCCGTCTTCCGCCTTCGCGGTCGGCGACGAGGAACTCGCTTCCGATCCGGTGAAGATGTATCTTCAGGACGTCTTCACCATCACGGTCAACATGGCCGGTCTTCCCGGCCTTTCGGTGCCTGCCGGCCTTGATGGCAAGGGCCTGCCGCTCGGCCTGCAGCTCATTGGCAAGCCTTTTGAGGAAGAAACGCTGTTCAAGACGGCGCATGCGATCGAACAGGCCGCCGGCAAGTTCACACCCGCCAAGTGGTGGTGAGAAAAGCTTGGCAACGACGCTAGGGAAACCTGACGGGCGGCACCCAGTGCCGCCCGTTTGTTTTTCATCGATTGTCCAGTTCGCCCCGCACGAGTTCCAGCCCGCGCGTGGTGATGCGGTAAGGCTTACCCCCCGAGGAGGCGATGGCCCTTTTCCGTTTCAGTTTGCGGAAGGTCAGGAGATCGAGACCGCTGAAGATCCAGCCGTCGCGCGTATAGAGGGCGATTTTTTCGATTTTGCGGTCGTCGTCTCGAACGAGTTCGATGCTGCCGCCCTGGGCGAGCAGGTGAAGAATGCGCTGTTCGGCGCGAGAAATGTCCATTTTCGGAAATCCGGTCGGCGTCTTTTAGACGCGTGAAAACAAACCCGGGCGCCGTTAAGGCATCCGGCTCGGTTTCATTTGGGCCCGGCGCGCAAGAAATTTGCGGGCAGGGCCGTTACCGGGACTCCGATTGAGCGAACATAAAAACTCCTTGCATACTCTTTTTGGTTAGCGGGCGAGACCGGCGCGGTCAAGTCCGGTGGGTATCCCCAGACCGGGCGGGAAGGGATGCGGTTCGGAGACCGCTCTGGCCGAATCACGCCGCCGGTGCTTTACTTCGGTTGGCCATGGAGGGCACGGCTTGATTGTCATTCGCAATGCGCATGAGCAGGAAGCGAAGGTTCTGGCGGCCATCGGCCTCAGGGCATGGCGGCAGGCGACGATGGCGCTCGGCATCACCACACCGCTTTACGACAATGCCGCCAGCGCTTTTTCAAATTTCACCCGCTCGTCCTGGCTTGCCATCCGCGTGGCGGAATTTGGCGGCGCGGTTGCCGGATGGGCGGCGCGGGAACATTTCAACGAGGCGATTTCCGATTTCTGGATCGATCCGGATTTTCAGCGCCGGGGTATCGGCAGTCTCCTGCTCACCGATGTGGAGCAGCAGATATTGCAGCGGGGTTTCGAAACCATCCGGCTTGAAACCCATGCGCAGAACGAACCGGCGGTCGCCTTTTTCCGCCATCACGGTTACAGCGTCCGCTGGCTCTCCGTCTCCTATGCGCCAAAGCTCGACCGCGACGTGCAATCTGTCGGCCTGCAAAAGCAGCTCGTCGAGGTCGAGAGCAGTCTTTACGGCACGGAGTTCTGAGTAAGGGCCCTCAGGCCGCTTGCCAGCCGCATCGGCCAGTCCGGCATGATGGCGAGGGACGCGACCAGGCCCGCCTGCAATATCACGATGGATATCAGGATGCTGCGGAAGGGTTCCTTGCGGGTTTTGTGCCGCAGAAGCCGTTGCGCCGAGATCGCGCCCATGCTGCCGCCCACAAAGGCGAGCGACAACAACGTGCTCTCCCGAATGCGCCACCCGCCGTTCCTTGCCGCCTCCTTGTCCCACCAATAGACAAGAAAGACGAACAGATTGAAGGCGATATAGGTCATGAAACAGAGGGCGATCGTCATCATGACGTGAATTGAAACCGGGAAGCGTAAAAAATACGTATGCAGCGTCGCCGAAAATCCGGCGCATCGCGTGACGGGGCGCAAGATGTCTTGCGCCCGCGCTGCATTTGTTCTACCCACCAGAGCCAAAGAACCCGTATATCGTGAGCTTCAGATGACCCTTGTAGACGTGCGCACCCCCGACCCGAAACGCTTCATTCCCGGCGCCACCGGCGATTGGGAAATCGTGATCGGCCTGGAGGTGCATGCGCAGGTTCTCTCCAATTCCAAGCTGTTTTCCGGCGCTTCGACCACCTTCGGCAATGCGCCGAACTCCAACGTGTCGCTGGTGGACGCCGCCATGCCCGGCATGCTTCCCGTTATCAACGAGGAATGCGTCAAACAGGCGGTACGCACCGGTCTCGGCCTGAAGGCGAAGATCAACAACCGTTCGATCTTCGACCGCAAGAACTACTTCTATCCGGATTTGCCGCAGGGCTACCAGATTTCGCAGTTCAAGGACCCGATCGTCGGTGAGGGCATCATCACCATTTCGCTGGGGCCAGACCGTCAGGGCAATTTCGAAGATATCGAGATCGGCATCGAGCGCCTGCATCTGGAGCAGGATGCCGGCAAGTCCATGCATGACCAGCACCCGACCATGTCCTTCGTCGACCTGAACCGTTCGGGCGTGGCGCTGATGGAAATCGTCTCCAAGCCCGACATGCGCTCGTCAGACGAGGCGAAGGCCTATCTCACCAAGCTGCGTTCCATCGTGCGTTATCTCGGCACCTGCGACGGCAATATGGACGAAGGCTCCATGCGCGCCGACGTCAACGTCTCCGTGCGCCGCCCGGGCGAAGGTTTCGGTACGCGTTGCGAAATCAAGAACGTCAACTCCATCCGCTTCGTCGGCCAGGCCATCGAATATGAGGCGCGCCGCCAGGTCGCCATTCTGGAAGACGGCGGTTCCATCGATCAGGAGACCCGCCTGTTCGATCCGGGCAAGGGCGAGACGCGCTCCATGCGCTCGAAGGAAGATGCGCATGACTACCGTTATTTCCCCGATCCGGACCTTTTGCCGCTCGAATTCGACGATGCCTTCGTTGAGGCGTTGAAGGTCGATCTGCCGGAGCTTCCCGACGACAAGAAAGCCCGTTTCGTGGCCGATCTCGGACTGTCGGTCTATGACGCCTCGATCCTCGTTTCGGAAAAGGCGATCGCCGACTATTACGAGGCTGTCGCCGCTGGCCGCGATGCGAAGGCCGCTGCCAACTGGGTCATCAACGACCTGCTCGGCGCACTCAACAAATCAGGCAAGGATATCGAGACGACGCCGGTTTCGCCGGAACAGCTCGGCGGTATCATCGATCTCATCAAGGCCGAGACCATTTCGGGCAAGATCGCCAAGGACCTGTTCGAGATCGTCTGGAACGAGGGCGGTAATCCGGCGGAAATCGTCGAGACGCGCGGCATGAAACAGGTGACGGATACCGGCGCCATCGAAAAGGCCGTGGACGAAATCATCGCCGCCAATCCCGATCAGGTCGAGAAGGTCAAGGCGAAGCCGACGCTTGCCGGCTGGTTCGTTGGCCAGGTCATGAAGGCGACGGGCGGCAAGGCCAACCCGCAGGCCGTTCAGGCGCTGGTAAAGGCCAAGCTCGGTATCGAGGAAGAGTAAGCGGCGGGGTTGTTTTCCTCTCTGGCGTCATGGTCGGGCTTGACCCGGCCATCCACAGGCGTTGAGGCGGAGCTGCGCTGACTGTTGAGTATCTGCCGGGATCACGCCCGGCATTTCTGTTTCAAGACGGAGCCAAATCATGTTTTTCATCCGCACGGCAAGCCAGCGCGATATCGAGCCGGTCCGGGCGCTGCTCGCCGCGACATGGCACGCGACCTATGATGCGATCTACGGCGCGGACAAGGTGAAGGAGCTGATTGCCGTATGGCATTCGCCGCAGGCCATGAAGGACCGCATCGAGAAAAAGGGCGGCGAATTTCTGGTTGCCGATAATGGCCGGCAGATTGGCGGCATGGCCTATGCTTCCATGTCCACCAAGATGAGCAAGACGGCCCTGCTGCACCAGCTTTATGTCGGGCCGGAATTCCAGCGCCAGGGCGTCGGCCGTGATCTCTTTGCCGAACTCGAAACCTGTTTCCCGGATGCGGAAATCATGCGTCTTGAGGTCGAGCCCAAAAATACTGTCGCAATCGCCTTTTATGAAGGCGTCGGTTTTGCCGAAGTAGACCGAATCGAGCGCATGGCGGGCATCGAGGGTTTGCCAGGCATCGTTATGGAAAAGAGCCTGAAACGATGAATGCGACATTGGAAAAACTGACAATCCGGACGGCAACCGAAGCGGATGTTCCGGCACTCGCCGCCATTTATGCCGCCGACGAGGTCGGAGGCCACGGCGATACGGTCGACGAATCGGCGCAGGCGGACTATCTCGCGGCCTTCCGGGAAATCGAGGCCTCACCCAGCGAAACCCTTTGTGTGGCGGAACTGGATGGCGAGGTGGTCGGCACGTTCCAGACGGCCATCCTGACCAAGCTCATCGGGCGCGGGGCCAAATCCATGGTGATCGAGGCGGTGCAGACACGCTCCGACATGCGCGGTCGCGGCATCGGCGCGGTGATGATCAATTATTGCCTTGCGGACGCGCGGCGCAGGGGGCTGAACGCGGTACAGCTCACGTCGAACATGGCTCGGCTGGATGCCCATCGTTTTTACGAGCGGCTGGGTTTCGAGAAGCGGCATTTCGGCTTCAGGATGAAGCTGAAATAGCGCGGATATATCGGGAAATGCTGGACAATCGCCGTGAGGGGCGGCATAAGCTTGTCCTGTGCCGTGCGATTTAAAATCGCTGCGGCGCATTCAAGCCTGAGGAACGCATAATGAAGACTCTCCTGACGCAAATCTTCACATGGTGGAACGGCCAGACGATCGGAACGCGGTTTCATACCTGGCGTTTCGGCAAGAAGGTCGGACAGGACGAGTTGGGCAACACCTATTACGAAGGCGGCACCACCTCCTGGGGCATGCCGCGCCGCTGGGTGATCTACAACGGTTATGCCGAAGCCTCGGCCATTCCGCCCGGCTGGCATGGCTGGATGCATTACCGCACCGACGTGCCGCCGAGCCAGGAAACCTACGTTGCGCGCGAGTGGCAGAAGCCGCATCAGGCCAACCTCACGGGTACGTCCCAGGCCTATCGCCCGCCGGGATCGCTGGCTGTGGCCGGCGAGCGTCCGCGCGTGACTGGCGACTACGACGCCTGGACCCCCGGCAACTGAGCTATCGTGATGCGCGGAGTTGTGCAAAATCCGGGCCTCACCGGTTTTTGCCACATTCGGCCCTTAGGCGTTGATCCGGTCGGCATTTCGACACAGGCAAATATTTGGAGACATATCGTATGAGGAAATTCACGCGGGATCGTTCTTTGCGTGCACTGACGGTGTCGCTGTTTGCGGCGGTCTCTGCTGTCATCCTCATTTCGCCCGTCTCCGCCGCTCGTCTTGAAAACCGCGTGGCGGTGTTTTCCGGCATAGACAAGATCACCGGCCGCATCACCTCCTTCGATGTCTATATCGACGAGACGGTGCAGTTCGGTGCGCTTCAGGTGACACCGAAGGTCTGTTATTCCCGTGACCAAACGGAAACCCAGAAGATCGACGCTTTCATTGAGGTCGATGAAATCACGCTCGACCGTAAGATCAAGCGGATTTTCACCGGCTGGATGTTTGCCGACAGCCCCGGCCTCAATGCCGTCGAACACCCGATCTACGACGTCTGGCTGACGGGCTGCAAGCAGGACTCCGAAGTTCCGGCTCCCTCTACGGCAAGCAACTGACTTAACGTCAAGATTTTCAGAAGTGCAGGCTTGGCCGGTTGACGGCCAGATCGAGCATTTTCGCATATTCCTGCTTCGGCACGTCGATTGCGCCGAACGTCTTCAGGTGCTCGGTGGTGAATTGTGTGTCGAGCAGCACGAAGCCGCTGGCTCTCAGCCGTTCCACCAGATGCACGAGGCAGATCTTCGACGCATTGGTGCGGCGGGAAAACATGCTTTCGCCGAAGAAGGCGGCCCCGAGTGACACGCCATATAGCCCGCCGACAAGTTCTTTACCGTCCCAGGCCTCGACGCTGTGCGCGTGGCCGATCTGGTGCAATTCGGTGTAGAGCTTGCGAATGGTGGCGTTGATCCAGGTGCTCGGCCGGTCCGGCGCTTCGGCAGCGCATCCCGCCATCACCGCTTCGAAGGCGGTGTTGAAGCGTATTTCGAACGGCTTCCTGCGCATCACCTTGGCCAGGCTTTTGGAAACGTGGAAAGAGGCGAGGGGAATGATGCCGCGTATCTCCGGCTCGACCCAGAATAGCTCCGGGTCATCCGCCGAATCGGCCATGGGAAACAGGCCGGCGGAATAGGCGCGCAGCAACATATCGACGGTTATGCCGTTATTTTTGCTGCGCCGCCCAACCATATCGTCTTAGTGAGACGCATCACCGGCCAGATATTTTTCCAGCCAGTGAATGTCGTAGTTACCGTTGAGGATATCTTCGTTCTGAAGAAGGTCCTGGAACAGCGGCAGCGTGGTCTTGATGCCGTCGACGACGAACTCGTCCAGCGCCCGGCGTAGACGGCGGATGCATTCGTCACGATCACGACCGTGAACGATCAGCTTGCCGATCATGCTGTCGTAATAGGGCGGGATCTTGTAGCCCTGATAGGCGCCCGAATCGACGCGTACGCCAAGGCCGCCCGGCGTGTGGAAATAGGTCAGCGTGCCGGGGGACGGAACGAAGGTGCGCGGGTCCTCGGCATTGATTCGGCATTCGATGGCATGGCCACGGAATTCGATATCCGCCTGCGTGACCGACAGACCCTGGCCAGAGGCGACCCTGATCTGTTCCTGCACGAGATCCATGCCGGTGATCGCTTCCGTAACCGGATGTTCCACCTGAAGACGGGTGTTCATTTCGATGAAATAGAACTCGCCGTTTTCATAAAGGAACTCGATGGTGCCGGCGCCGCGATATTTGAGCTTACGCATGGCGTCGGCGCAAATCTCGCCGATCTTCATACGCTGTTCGACGGTCAGCGCCGGCGAATTGGCTTCTTCAAGCACCTTCTGGTGACGGCGCTGCAACGAGCAATCGCGTTCGCCGAGGTGAATGGCTTTGCCTTCGCCATCGCCGAAAACCTGCACTTCGATATGGCGCGGCTTGCCGAGGTATTTTTCCATGTAGACGGCGTCGTTGCCGAAGGCTGCTGCCGCTTCGGAGCGGGCAGTCGAAACGGCCTCGTCGAGATCTGCCTCGGTCTTCGCCACCTTCATGCCGCGACCACCGCCGCCCGCCGTCGCCTTGATGAGGACCGGGAAGCCGATCGTCCGGGCGATTTCGAGCGCGTTTTCAGGCTTCACTTCGCCGTCGGAGCCGGGAACGACGGGAATGCCGAGTTGCTGCGCCGTCTGCTTGGCGGTGATCTTGTCGCCCATGAGGCGGATATGTTCTGCGGTCGGCCCGATGAAGGTGATGCCGTGCGCGTCGAGAATATCGGCGAACTTGGCGTTTTCCGACAGGAAGCCGTAACCGGGGTGAACGGCGTCCGCACCGGTGATTTCGCAGGCCGCCACGATCTGGTGGATGTTGAGGTAGCTGTCACGCGAGGGCGGCGGGCCGATGCACACACTTTCGTCGGCAAGGCGCACATGCATGGCGTCCGCGTCTGCCGTGGAATGCACGGCCACCGTCGGAATGCCAAGCTCCTTGGCGGCACGCAGGACGCGCAGCGCGATCTCGCCGCGGTTGGCTATGAGGATCTTCGAAACCATGCTGAACCGCCTTTATTCGATGACCACGAGAGCTTCACCATACTCCACGGGCTGTGAGTCGTTGACGACGATTTCCACGACCTTGCCGGACTTCGGAGCGGGGATCTGGTTCATGGTCTTCATGGCTTCGACGATGAGGATGGTCTGGCCTTCCTTGACGATCGCGCCCACTTCGATGAACGGGCGTGCGCCCGGGGCAGGCGACAGGTAGACCGTGCCGACCATCGGCGAAGATACGGTGTTGGCCGGGTTGCGGGTAGGCGCTGCGGGCGCCGCCGCCGGCGTGGCGACTGCTGCCGGAGCCGCCGCAGGGGCGGGAGCGGGCGCTGCATAGTGTGTGGGCGCCGCGTAAACCGGGGCGGGCGGAGCGGCGCGGGAAACGCGGATGCGCATGTCTTCCTGCTCCACTTCGATTTCCGAAAGGTCGGTATCGTTGAGGATATTCGCGAGCTCGCGGATCAGTTCCTTGTCGATACCCTGTTTCTTTTCAGACATGACAAACCCTATTCTTTGTTTCTTTTTATGCCGTGATGTTTTTCAGCGCGTGAAGCGCCATGATATAGCCGTATGGTCCGAAACCGCAGACCATGCCCTTCGCAGCGGGTGATACCATCGATTTGTGACGGAATTCTTCCCGCGCGTGGATGTTGGAAATGTGCACTTCCACGACCGGCGTGGAAATCGCACGAATGGCATCGTGCAGCGCGATCGAGGTGTGGCTGTAGGCGCCGGGATTGATGACGACGCCTGCCGCCCTCTCGCCCGCCTCATGCAGCCAGTCCACGAGCACGCCTTCGTGGTTGGACTGGCGGAATTCCACTGCGAAACCGAGATCGGTTCCGGCCGCAAGACAATCATTCTCGATGTCCTTCAGCGTCTTGCCACCATAGATACCCGGTTCCCTTTTTCCCAGCATGTTGAGATTGGGGCCATTGATGACGATGATGATGTTGCTCATTCGCGTTTCCATAAGAAAATCAGCGACACCTATAGACTGCGCAGCCTTCAAGGAAAAGCCCCCGGAAGCCGTAAAGAGCCGGGAGGCCCGGCATCCACAGGGAATGCAGGGCTTTTTGCGGAATCAGGAGCAGGTGGCTTTTCCGCAGCTGCGCATATTGGCGATTTTTTCCTTCAGCGGGTCTGCCCCGACCGCGCCGAAAACGGCCTCGTTGCCGACGATATAGGACGGCGTTCCGGTGATGCCGAGGCTGTTGGCGAGCTTGTAGGTTTCCTGCACCTGCGCATCGTTGGGGTTTTCCGCCATCGATTTGCGGATGTCGGCTTCCTTGAGGCCAAGCGAGGTCGCGACTTCCATGGCGCTGTCCTCATTCGCCCGTCCGCGGCCGCCGAGCAAAGTGCGCTGGAATTCGGGATATTTGGCCGGCGCAAGCAGCTTGACGGCATTGGAAACCCGATGTGCCGCGACCGATTCCGGCCCGAGGATCGGGAATTCCTTGAGGACGACGCGCACCTTTTTGTCCGACTTCAGAATATTGTCCATGTCGCCCATGGCGCGTTTGCAATAACCGCAATTGTAGTCGAAGAATTCGACCAGCGTGACGTCGCCATCGGGATTGCCGAGCGCCAGATCGTATTTCGATTCGAAGATCGTCTTCTCGTTGTCGGCGACCGCTTCAGCGGCCTTGGCGTTGCGGGTCGCATATTGCTTGCGTTCCAGCGCGTCCTGAACCTCAAGCATGATCTCGGGGTTCTCGATCAGATATTGCTTGATGAACTCGCCCATTTCCTTCTTTTGCTGCTCATCCAGCGCATGGGCGGGCAAGCAGGCGAAAACCGTCGAAAGGGCCGTCACGCTGGCGAGAAGGGTTGAACGGAGAAGATGCGCCATATCGGTCCTCATACTGTGCGGCCAATGCCTCATGAATGTTATGATGCAATTACCTTACTTTAAGCCAAATGCCATACCGCAAAAATAGTTGTCCGCATTGTGGTCGCACGATTGTGAAGAGTGTGATTCTGCGGCAAGTCTCTGAAATACGGTTCAGGAAAGAGCATGCCCTTGATAACGATGTCGAAGCGGAGCGCAGTCGAACCCTTCCATGCCATGGATATTCTGGCGGAGGCGAACCGGCGACGGCAGGCGGGGCGCCCCGTCATTTCTATGGCGGTCGGCCAACCTTCCCACCCCGCGCCGAAAGCCTCGCTGGTGGCAGCGCAGGAGGCGCTGAAGCACGGGCGGATCGGCTACACCGACGCGCTTGGCCTGCGCGAACTGCGGGAAGCGATCGCCGGCCATTACCGGCTGCGCCACCAGATCGCCGTCGATCCGGCGCGCATCGCCGTGACCACCGGTTCTTCCGCCGCCTTCAATCTCGCCTTCCTCAGCCTTTTCGATGCCGGTGACTATGTCGCGATCGCAAGGCCCGGCTATCCCGCCTATCGCAATATTCTGAAGGCGCTCGGCCTCAATGTCGTGGAAGTGCCGGTAACGGCTGAAACCGGCTATACGCTGACGCCGGCCAGTCTGGAGCGGGCGGAAACCAGAGCGGGCTGCAAGTTGAAGGGCGTGCTTCTGGCAAGCCCGGCCAACCCAACCGGAACAGTCACCGGCCGTGAGGCGCTGAAACGGCTCGCAAATTATTGCGAAAGCCGGGATATCTCCTTCATTTCCGACGAGATCTACCATGGCCTCACCTTTGTCGGTGAGGAGACGAGCGCGCTCGAAATCACCGACAATGCCGTCGTCATCAATTCCTTCTCGAAATATTATTGCATGACCGGCTGGCGCATCGGCTGGATGGTCCTGCCGGAAAATCTTGTCCGTCCGGTCGAGTGTCTGGCCCAGAGCCTCTATATCTCACCGCCGGAACTCTCCCAGCTTGCCGCAACCGCAGCCTTTTCGGCGGCGGAGGAACTGGACGTCTACAGGGAAAGCTATCGCACCAACCGCGACTTCCTGATGGCGCGCCTGCCGGAAATCGGCCTGCCGCTTGCGTCTCCGATGGATGGTGCATTTTACGCCTATGTCGACACCAGCCGGTTTTCCAACGACAGCATGGATTTCGCCAAGCGCATGCTGGCGGAAATCGACGTGGCGACGACACCCGGCATGGATTTCGACCCCGAGGAAGGCCACAGGGCGTTGCGCATTTCCTATGCGGGTTCGGTATCGGATATTGCCGAAGCGGTGGGACGCATCGCCGGCTGGCTGAAATAAGCGACCGATTCGTCTGCCCCTATTCGGGATCAGGCGGGTGTGCAGCCGAAGGTGCTGGCAAAGGCCTTTTCACCCTTTGTGGTGAAGGTCAGCACACGGCCGTTTCCGTGCCGCAGCCAGTCACGCTGCTGCATGGCTTTAAGAAGCGATGCGCCAAGCCCGCCGCCGAGGTGGTGGCGGCGTTCGCTCCAGTCCAGGCAATGCAGGCACACCGGGCGCCTTGCCTTTTCCAGCGGCGAAAGGTCGATGCCGAAGCTTGAGAAGAAATCGCGGCCGCTGTCTGTCAGCGTAGGGTCGTCGCCGATGGTCACGAGCCCGTTTGTGGTGATGGTGGAAAGCAGCGCCACGCCGCTTTCTCCGGCCAGATGATCGTAACAGATGCGCGCCTCGCGAAGCGCCTTGTCCTTTGGTCCCGTGCGTACCCGCACTGCGCCTGTGCGCTGGGCAAGCCCCATCAGCGCTTCCAGTACCTGCGCCACATCCTCGTCGGAAAGGCGGAAATAACGATGCCGCCCCTGTTTCTCCGCCTTCAGCAACTGCGCCTCGGAGAGTTTCGCCAGATGCCCGCTGGTGGTCTGCAAGGTCACGCCGGCCGCTTCCGCAAGTTCGCTTGCCGTCAGAGCACGCCCGTCCATCAGCGCCGTCAATATGTTGGCGCGGGCGGGGTCGCCGATCAGGGCGGCGACATTGGCGATCAAGGGTCCGTCTTTCATAGTTCGATGATAGCCGAAGCATTGACGTGAGGCAATGGCATAGACAGGAGAGGCAGAACACGAGGAGACCAATGATGCTGACCTGCTTCATCCGCTACGAGATAGACCCCTTCAAGGTCGATGCCTTCGATCGATATGCCCGCAACTGGGGCGATGCGATACCGCGCTGTGGGGCCGATCTGATCGGTTATTACGCGCCGAAGGAAGGATCGAGCACGATTGCCTATGGCGTCTACAATATCGAGAGCCTCGCCGCCTACGAGGCCTACAGGGCACGGCTTGCCGCCGACCCGGCGGGGCGCGAGAACTACGAATTTGCGAAGCGTGAGCAATTCATTCGCCGTGAGGACAGGCTTTTCCTGCGCCTGGCGTCCGCTCCCCATGGCGGAGGCGCACGATGATCGCCGTCATCTTCGAGGTCTGGCCAGCGGAAGGCGAGAAACAGCATTATCTCGATATCGCCGCCAGCCTGCGCTCCGAACTGGAAACCATCGACGGGTTCCTGTCCGTCGAACGGTTTCAGAGCATCACCCATCCGGACAAGATGCTCTCTTTGTCGTTTTTCAGGGATGAGGAGGCGGTAAAGGCGTGGCGCAACA
This sequence comes from Rhizobium sp. GR12, assembly GCF_036596185.1. Taxonomy (NCBI): domain Bacteria; kingdom Pseudomonadati; phylum Pseudomonadota; class Alphaproteobacteria; order Hyphomicrobiales; family Rhizobiaceae; genus Rhizobium; species Rhizobium sp. GR12. The sequence goes on from NZ_JASXTH010000005.1 coordinate 270,929, forward strand.
CAGCGCCGCATCGCGCGGCACAGGCGCTGGGACGGTCCGGCGTCTTTTGTAATTACCGGCTGCGTATCGCCTATGTCATGCGTGATTACGGGTTGCGGGAGAGGGAGGAGGCCCCGCCGGACAGCAGGCAGGTCCATTCCGGGGATGCGGGCGTCATTCGCTGACACCTTCAGCATCAGTTTTTCTTCATCCCCGCTCAAGGCTTTCTGGTTCGAACTCGCTTCCGAAACCCGCTATAGATAGAGCGGGTTAAGGATGGAGAATGGTCGCCACGCGGCGTCCGCCCGATTGAAAAATGGAGAAAGAACGATGTCGGCAGAAAAAGTGGCGATTGTAACGGCGGGCGGCAGCGGCATGGGAGCAGCCGTGGCAAAACGTCTAGGTGCTGATGGTTACAAGCTCGCGATCCTGTCGTCCTCGGGCAAGGGGGAAGCGCTGGCGAAAGAACTGGGCGGCATCGGCGTCACCGGCTCCAACCAGTCCAATGACGATCTCAATCGACTGGTGGAGCTGACGCTCGAAAAGTTCGGCCGTATCGACGTTCTCGTGAACAGTGCAGGCCATGGCCCACGCGCCTCCATCCTCGATATCACCGACGAGCAATGGCACACGGGTCTCGATGTCTACCTGATGAACGTCATCCGCCCGACGCGGATCGTGGCTCCGTTCATGGTGAAGCAGAAGGCGGGCGCGATCGTCAACATCTCGACCGCCTGGGCTTTCGAGCCGAGCAGCATGTTCCCGACATCGGCCGTGTTCCGCGCCGGCCTTGCCTCCTACACCAAGATTTTTTCCGATACCTATGCGGCCGACAATGTGCGCATGAACAATGTCCTGCCCGGCTGGATCGACAGTCTGCCCGCCACGGAAGAACGCCGCCAGGGTGTGCCGATGCAGCGTTACGGAACGAGCGAGGAGATTGCCGCAACTGTCGCGTTTCTGGCCTCGGAAGGCGCCGGTTACATCACCGGCCAGAACATCCGCGTCGATGGTGGCCTGACGCGTTCCGTCTGACGTTTGGCATGACGGAAACGTAACGTCCGCCAATAAAGCAAAACGCCCGCAACATGGTTGCGGGCGTTTTTTGTTTCAGTGCGTTCTATCAGAAGAAGCCCTTGCGCTGCCACCAGCCGCCCTTGCGCGGCTTCGGCTCGTCGCCGTCAGGATTGGCAGGCGCGCCAGACGAGGTCACTACCGGCTCCGAATTCGAGACATTGCTGCCCCGGTTCGCGCGGGCCTTTTCTTCCGCTGCGGGTGCTTCGGCGTCCGGACCCAGATCGGCGGAGGCTTCGCCCACTTCCTCGATGGCGACATCGACGACGGTTGGCGCAACGACTGCTGGCGCAACGATCACCGGCTCGACCGTTTCAACGACCTTGGCTTCCACTTCAGCCTTGGGGGCCTCCACTACTTCAGCCTTGGGCGCTTCGTCGGTCTTGGTCTTCGCCTTGCGGGTGCGGCGCGGCTTCTTCGGGGCTTCCTCTTCCACAACTTCGGCAACCACGCCTTCCACCACTTCGGCGGCGGCAGGTTCTTCGGTTACAGGTGCTGCGGCTACTGCGGCGGAAACCTCTTCGCTTTCGCCTTCGGTGCCTTCGTCGTCGCTATCGGAGCCTGCGGCCTCGAGAGCCTCGTCTTCCGCACGGTTGCGGCGGCCGCCACGCTTGCCGCGACGACGGCGCTTGCGCTTGCCATCTTCGTCGGTGGTTGCAGCTTCGTTCACGCCGTTTTCATCGGCGTCGTCCGCATCGGTTTCGACACCATCTTCGTCGTCCGCATCATCAGCGTCCGTGTCGTCACCAGCCTGGGCATCGACTGCACCGTTCTGGTCGTTTTGTCCGCCCTTGCCACGACGGCGACGACGACGCTTGCGCTTGCGCTTGCCGTCTTCACCATTGTCGCCCTGCGGCTGCTGCTGGCGCGGTTCGCCGGCCTGCACCTTGACGATTTCTTCCTCGTCTTCATCCTCTTCCGCCTCGATGATGAAGTCGTCTTCCTCTTCCACGAAGCTCGGAAGCATCTGGATAAGGCTCTCGATCTTCACCGGATTTTCGACGGCTTCGCCGCGATCGATGGCGAAATGCTGCGCACCGACGCTGGCATCGGCGGCGATGATGATCGACACACCGAAGCGGCCTTCATAATCGACAATCGTGCCGCGCTTGTGGTTGAGCAGGTAGAGCGCCGTTTCCGGCGTGCTGCGCACCGTGATGTTGTGGGTCGTGTTGCGCAGCAGATATTCCTCGATGCCGCGCAGAACATGCAGCGCGACGGAGGATTCGGAGCGGACATGGCCCGTGCCGCCGCAATGCTGGCAGACCTGCGTGGTCGATTCCAGCACCGAAGCGCGAATGCGCTGGCGCGACATTTCCAGCAGGCCGAAATGCGAGATACGGCCGACCTGGATGCGCGCCCGGTCGTTTTTCAGGCAATCTTTGAGCTTCTTCTCGACGGTGCGGTTGTTGCGCTTTTCTTCCATGTCGATGAAGTCGATGACGACGAGACCGGCAAGGTCGCGCAGACGCAGCTGGCGCGCCACTTCTTCGGCAGCCTCGACGTTGGTCGTCAGCGCCGTTTCCTCGATGGAATGCTCACGGGTCGAACGGCCCGAGTTCACGTCGATGGAAACCAGAGCCTCGGTCTGGTTGATGATGAGATAACCGCCCGATTTCAGCGTCACCTGCGGCTGCAGCATGCGGTCGAGCTGGGCTTCGATGCCGGAGCGCGAGAAGATCGGATGAATGTCGCGGTAAGGCTGAACCACCTTGGCGTGGCTCGGCATCAGCATCTTCATGAAGTCTTTCGCTTCACGATAGCCTTCTTCGCCCGAAACGATGATCTCGCTGATATCCTTGTTATAGAGATCGCGGATCGAACGCTTGATGAGCGAGCCTTCCTCGTAAACGAGGCAGGGGGCCGTGGAATTCAGCGTCAGCGTGCGGACGTTTTCCCACAGGCGCATCAGATATTCGAAGTCGCGCTTGATCTCGACGCGGGTACGGTTGGCGCCTGCGGTACGCAGAATGACGCCCATGCCCTGCGGAACTTCCAGATCGCGCGCGATTTCCTTCAGGCGCTTGCGGTCGGTCGGCTGGGTGATCTTGCGGGAAATGCCACCGCCGCGCGCCGTGTTCGGCATCAGCACGGAATAACGTCCGGCGAGCGACAGATAGGTGGTGAGTGCCGCACCCTTGTTGCCGCGTTCTTCCTTGGCAACCTGCACCAGAAGGATCTGGCGACGCTTGATGACTTCCTGAATGCGGTACTGCTTGCGCGGCTTGCGCGCAACGCGATCGGGAACCTCTTCCATGGCGTCTTCGGCGCCGACGGATTCGATCACTTCCTTTTCGTGATGATCGTCATCATCGTCGTCGTCATCATCGTCATTGCCACGGCGAAGACCGTCGACTTCCTCGGAAATCGTATCGGTATCGACCATGGCGGCCATTTCGCCGCCCGTGCTGCCATCTTCTTCGGAAGAGGCCTCAGTGGTCTCGGAAACGGCTTCTTCCTCAGCTACCTTCTTCTTGGCGCGGGGGCGGCGGGCACGCTTTTTGGGCGCTTCTTCCGCAACAGCCTCGACGGCTTCAGCCGCTACGTCTCCGGAGGCTTCTTCGGCGATGGCGGCGGTTTCTTCCGCGACCACGACCTTCGCGGTTTCAGTCGGGGCAACGATGCCGACATCGGGCTGGTCCGCCTGCGACAGATCAAATGCCGGTGCGCCGGGCTCGGGGGCGTCAGCCGATTCGAAGTCGTCGCTGCGGCGATGATCCTCAGCTTCCGCCTTCAAGAGGGCCTGACGGTCGGCGAGCGGAATCTGGTAATAATCCGGGTGAATTTCCGCAAAAGCGAGAAAACCGTGGCGATTTCCACCGTAGTCAACGAAGGCCGCCTGAAGAGAGGGTTCAACCCTCGTGACCTTGGCAAGGTAGATGTTGCCGCGGATCTGTTTCTTGTGCTCCGATTCGAAATCGAATTCTTCGATCCGGTTCCCACGGACAACGACTACGCGTGTCTCCTCTTCGTGGGAGGCGTCGATAAGCATTTTGTCTGCCATGTAAGCTGTGCTCCTCGGCGCAGCCTTGTTTTATACGAGAACAGGCCCGCCACACGGACGAGCCTTTCATATGAGTGCAAGGATGTGCCGGAAATGAAGTCTCCAGCCGGGCCTCTGTAAACTGGCAGCATCCGGACCGACGGCGAGGCGCTTGGCCTGCTCCTGGTATCCGGTTCATGTGAAAACTGCTGCGACATCATTGGCCAGGCGGAACGACAATAATATATAGACCCCTTGGGATCCGATGAATTTGCTCTCCTCAGAGCAGCGGTGGCAACGCCACCGGGTAGGTCTCCGGCCACGGCCGGAATTGATCCAGTTTCAGGATAAATGTAACGACGGCAGATGATTGCCCGTTTTGCAGCGCCAGCGTCTTTTTCGATTGGCAGCCGGCGGGCATCTATCCCGTCAACACTTTTAACCCTCATCCTTGTTGTATGTTTTCTCTGTCATAATAGCAATAGGCTGGCTAAATATGCCATATTATTGGTGGAATCTCCGGGTTAATAATTGGTTCACCAACGCCTGCGATTGTGGGGCGCAAACGCGCAAACAATCGTCCTGCGTGATTGAAAAGGTGCTGTTCCCGGCACTTTTCCGCCTCATTTGTCGAAAATGACTGAAATACGGAATTTCTTGAAGACCATGAATTTCACGCGCAGCGCAGCGATATTCGGTGGGGCAGGGCCGCTTGGCGCGCGAATCGCGCGGCTCGCGGTTGCCCTTGTCTTGCCAGCCGTCTTTTCGGTTGCCGCAACTGTCTCATACGTTCAGCAGGCAGTCGCCCAGGAGCCGCTCGTCGCCCATCAGGCGCGCATTGTCGGCGACGAGGCGCGCACGCGCATCGTTCTCGATTTTGCCGAGGAGCCGGAGTTCGACATTCACTATCTCGATTCGCCAGCCCGCATCGTCGTGGATTTCCCGGCGGTGAATTTCGCCTTCCCCGCAGCCGATCTGGCGCCGACCGGCCTTTTTTCGGATATCCGCTTCGGCAGCATGGGGCAAAACAGCGCCCGTATCGTGCTGACGGCGAAAAAGCCGGTGCAGGTCGCTGTTGCCGAAACCAAAAAGGGCGAAGACGGCGCAGCTTTCCGGTTCACGCTGGATGCGGAGATCACCACCAAGGCCAAATTCGCCGAGTTGGTGAAGGAGCAGCAATGGCGGGCGCCAGCCCCTGTCTCCACCGCCGCGATCGCGCCCGACGACAAGACATCGCGTTCGACCGAATTTGTCATCGCGATCGATGCCGGCCATGGCGGCATCGACGCCGGCGCCTCCGGCGGCGTGACAGGCACGGAGGAAAAGGTCATCACGCTGACCTTTGCGAAGGAGCTTGTGGAGCGGATGAACAGGGAGCCCGGCATCAAGGCGTTCCTGACCCGCGATTCGGATACGTTTCTCGCTTTGTCCGAGCGGGTGACGATCGCCCGGCAGAATAACGCCAACCTGTTCATCTCATTGCATGCCGACACCCTCAAGCAGAAGGGCATCCGTGGCGCGACCGTCTATACATTGTCCGACCGGGCCTCGGACCGCAGGGCGCAGGAACTGGCGGAGCGCGAAAACAAGTCCGACCAGATCGCCGGCGTGGCGGCCTCCAGCGAGCCGCCGGAAGTGGCGGATATTCTCCTCGATTTCACCCGCCGCGAAACGCAGGCCTTTTCGGTGACGCTGGCCGAAAACATCGTTTCCTCCTTCGAGGGACAGGTCGGTCTCATCAACAATCCGCATCGTTACGCCGGTTTCATGGTGCTGCGCGCCCATGATGTGCCGTCGGTACTGCTGGAACTCGGTTTCCTGTCCAATCCGGAAGACGAGAAACTGCTTCTCGATGCGGAATGGCGCAGGAAGGTCGCCGATACGCTGGCAACTGCGGTCGGACGATACCGCGCCAAGGCCATGGCGAACGGCGGCTGAGACGCCTGGCGGCGGAGCGGCGGTCCTGTTGCCGCAGCACCGCTGGCAGCCGAAAAAGCTGTTCAATTCTTGGGCCTTGCGGAGGATAAAGGACATGAAGCCCTATTTTACTCACATTCGCCGCGTTACTCGGGAAGCGGATTCTGTGGGGATCCACAACGCAGCCGAGCGCCATCATGGGCTGGCGGCGTGGTAACATATCAGCGAATGCTGCCGTTCCGGCTTGTCATCGAAGGTATGGTGTGCAAAACGGCACGCGATATGCAAGGATGCGCCCGTACTTCGTCGGGCGTTGATGGTTACGATTCGAATTATCGGTAGCTTGGTATGATCAGACTGATTGGATATTTTTTCGGCTTGGCCAGCGTGCTCTTCCTGTGCGCCGCCGCCGCCGGTGCGATTTATTTGCACGGCGTGACGAAGGACCTGCCGGATTACGCAGTTCTGAGCACGTATGAACCGCCTGTAACGACCCGCGTGCACGCCGGCAACGGTGCGCTGATGGCGGAGTACGCCCATGAGAAACGCCTGTTCCTGCCGATCCAGGCTATTCCGGACCGGGTCAAGGCGGCTTTCCTTTCGGCGGAAGACAAGAATTTCTACAACCACCCCGGGGTCGACATCTGGGGTCTCGGCCGCGCCGTTCTCGTCAATATCCAGAATCTCGGCTCCGGTCGTCGCCCGGTTGGCGCATCGACCATCACCCAGCAGGTGGCGAAGAACTTTCTTCTGACCAATGACCAGACCATTGACCGCAAGCTGAAGGAAGCGCTTCTTTCCTTCCGTATCGAGCAGACCTATTCCAAGGACAAGATTCTCGAGCTTTATCTCAACGAGATCTTTTTCGGCCTGAATTCCTACGGCATCGCCGGTGCGGCGCTCACCTATTTCAACAAATCGGTGACGGAACTGACGATCGCGGAGACCGCGTATCTTGCATCTCTGCCGAAAGGCCCGGCCAATTATCATCCGATCCGCCGCGAGAAGGCGGCGCTGGAGCGTCGCAACTGGGTGATCGACCGCATGGCCGAGAACGGCTACATCACCGTCGCCGATGCCGAGGACGCCAAAAAGCAGCCGCTCGGCGTCAATCTGCGCCGCGGTGGCGCGCATATCTTCGCGTCCGACTATTTCGCCGAGGAAGTCCGCCGTCAGATCGTTGAAAAATACGGAGAGGAAGCGCTTCTCGAAGGCGGGCTTTCGGTCCGCACCTCTTTCGATCCGCAGATTCAGATGGAGGCCCGCAAGGCGCTTCAGGATGGTCTCGTGCAATATGACGAGCGTCGCGGTTTCCGCGGACCCATCGAAAAGATCGAGACGACTGGCGACTGGACGGCGGCGCTCGCCAAGGTCAAAGGCCTGCGCGATGTTCCCGAATGGAAGGTCGCCGTGGTTCTCGCCGTTGCGGCCGACGGCGTCGATATCGGCGTGCAGGTCGATCCCGATACCGAAGATGGCGACAAGCGCACGCGGGGCCATATCTCGGCTGAAAACATGCGCTGGGCCTATCGCGATGCGACTGGCAAAAAGCCGACCTCCAAGTCGCCGGTCGGCGTTCTGGCGGCGGGTGATGTCGTTTATGCGCAGCCGCTTTCCAATACCGGCAGCGAATATCGCCTGCGCCAGCCCCCCACGGTGCAGGGCGGCATGATGGTGATGGACCCGCATACCGGCCGCGTTCTGGCCATGGTCGGCGGCTTCTCCTATGCGCAATCGGAATTCAACCGCGCCACGCAGGCAATGCGTCAGCCGGGTTCCTCGTTCAAGCCGTTCATCTATGCGGCCGCGCTCGACAACGGCTATACGCCGGCATCGGTCATTCTCGATGCGCCCATCGAGGTGGTTTCCGGCGGTCAGGTCTGGAAACCGCAGAATTACGGCGGGGGTTCCGCCGGTCCCTCGACCCTGCGTCTCGGCATCGAAAAATCCCGTAACCTCATGACCGTGCGTCTGGCGCAGGACATGGGCATGAACCTGGTGGCGGAATATGCCGAACGCTTCGGCATCTACGACAAGATGCCGCCGCTTCTCGCAATGTCGCTCGGTTCCGGTGAAACCACCATCATGCGCATGGTCTCGGCCTATTCGGTCATCGCCAATGGCGGCAAGCAGATCAAGCCGACGCTGATCGACCGCATCCAGGACCGTTACGGCAAGACGATCTTCCGGCATGAGGAGCGAGCTTGCGAGGGCTGCAACGCGACGAGCTGGCAAAATCAGGACGAGCCTGTCATCGTCGACAATCGCGAGCAGGTTCTCGACCCGATGACCGCTTACCAGACGACCTCCATGCTGGAAGGTGTCGTGCAGCGCGGCACGGCGGCAGGCAAGATCAAGGTCGATCTGCCGGTTGCCGGCAAGACGGGCACCACCAACGATGAAAAGGACGCCTGGTTCGTCGGTTACACGCCGGACATGGTTGCCGGTCTTTATATCGGCTTCGATTCGCCCGCACCGCTCGGTCGCGGCGGCACCGGCGGCTCGTTGTCGGCGCCGATCTTCGGCGAGTTCATCGCCGATGCGGCCAAGCACCTGCAACCGAGCAAGTTCATCGTGCCGGAGGGCATGAAGTTCATCGCCGTCAACCGCAAGACCGGCATGGCGGCGGCGGAAGGCCAGCCGGACACCATCATGGAAGCCTTCAAGCCCGGCACCGGCCCGGCCGACAGCTTCTCGGTGATCGGCGCGGAAGGCTATATGTCGCAGGACGATATTCTGAAGACCTCGCCGCAGGCCCAGCAGGCCATCACCGGCGGTGGCGGCGGTCTTTATTGATACCAGTCTTATGCTTGGCGGGGGGCGCGGGTCTTTACATCCGCGCCCCCCGCATTTATTTGAGCAACCAGTTTCAATGAAGGCGAAGAACCAGCGAAATGCGCAATGAAATTGTGAACGTAGTCGACGAAATCAAGCAGGCCGTAAGCCTGCTGAGGAGGCATCTTTGACTGGGACCAGGCGATAAGACGACTGGACTGGTTGAACAACAAGGCAGAGGATCCGACCCTCTGGAACGATGCCGCCGAGGCCCAGAAACTGATGCGCGAACGCCAGCAGCTGGATGACAGCATCGGCGGCGTCAGGGCGCTCGAGCAGCAGCTCAAGGACAATATCGAGCTGATCGAACTAGGCGAGATGGAAGGCGACGACGAAATCGTCAAGGACGCCGAGGACGCGCTGAAGGCGCTGAAGAGCGAGGCGAACCGCCGTCAGGTGGAAGCCATGCTCTCCGGTGAGGCCGACGGCAACGACAGCTATCTCGAAGTGCACTCCGGCGCTGGCGGCACGGAAAGCCAGGACTGGGCCAACATGCTGCTTCGCATGTATACCCGCTGGGCCGACCGCGAAGGTTTCAAGGTCGAAGTGCTGGAAGTTCACGACGGCGAAGAGGCCGGCATCAAGTCCGCGACGATCCTCGTCAAGGGCCACAATGCTTTCGGCTGGCTGAAGACGGAATCGGGCGTGCACCGCCTCGTTCGCATTTCGCCCTATGACAGCAATGCGCGTCGCCACACATCGTTCTCTTCCGTCTGGGTTTACCCTGTCGTCGACGATTCGATCCAGATCGACATCAACGAGAGCGATTGCCGTATCGATACCTATCGATCCTCGGGCGCGGGCGGCCAGCACGTCAACACCACCGACTCGGCCGTGCGCATCACCCACATACCGACCGGTATTGCCGTGGCCTGCCAGCAGGAGCGTTCCCAGCACAAGAACCGCGCCAAGGCGTGGGACATGCTGCGCGCCCGTCTCTATGAGGTGGAGCTGCAAAAACGTGAAGATGCGGCAAACGCCCAGGCTGCTTCCAAGACCGATATCGGCTGGGGCCACCAGATCCGTTCCTACGTCCTGCAACCCTATCAGTTGATCAAGGACCTGCGTACCGGCGTGGAAAGCACCGCACCCGGCAACGTGCTCGACGGTGATCTGAACGAGTTCATGGAAGCGGCTCTCGCGCACCGCATCAGCGGCGGCGCAGACGTGGACGTGGCGGATATCGATTAAGACGCTGCAATGCGTCGATTGGAAAAGATCGCCCCTCGCAAGATAATTGCGAGGGGTTTTTCGTTGGCGCATTTCCAGTAAAAGTGCGTAGCGGGTTTAGTCCGGAAAATGCTTGGAAATAAAGAGGTAGAGCACGTCAGACGGTACCGTTTAAACAGGACGTACTCTGGAGGACATGCGTGAAACAGGCGCTTTTTATCATCGACGTCCAGCCGAGCTTCAACCCGCCGGCGTCGCTGGTGGCGGATATATCTGCGCTGGCCGCGACCATGCCGAGCATCGCCACCGTCGAGCGCCACGATGAAAACGTGACGCCTTTCGAACGGCAATTGGGCTGGAAACCGGGCAGGGACGACTGCTCGCTGGTTCCGGCGGACCGAATTTTCATCAAGCATGGTTACGCACCGCCAAAAGAGGCGATCGATCACCTTCTATCTCTGAAGCTCGAAAGGGTGCTGGTCTGCGGCATTCAGGCCGACACCTGCGTGCTGGCGGCCGGTTTTGCTTTGTTCGATGCGGGGCTTCATCCCACGCTTCTGCCGTGGCTGACAATCGGCTCCAGCCTCGACCGCAGCGGCGAACTCGGCGCCAGATTATGGAAACATCATTTCGGCGCGGTTCTGGCCGGGCCACACGAGCTTGATACGTAGAGCATTTCCAGTAAAAGTGCGCAGCGGTCTTACGTCCGGAACACGCGAAAAACAAAACGATAGAGCATGTCGAACGATCCCGTCTAACCGGACTTGCTCTCAGTTCGAGGCTTTCTCGATTTTCATTTCACCAAGCTCGTCGATCAGGATCGTCCAGCTTTCCGCTTCCTTGGCCACCGGGTCCGTTTTCAGATAGACCGTTACGAACAGGCCGGGCGAGGCGGGTGCGCCGTTCGAGCTTTCTGGGCGAATATCCGTGACGTAGGATTTCATCTGGCTGAATTCTTCCAGCTCGATGTTTTCGAGAAGGTTCGGTCCGTTGGCGGCAAATGCGATGCGCTGTAGGTAGACTCTCGCGGTGCCATCGCCCTGGCGGATCGCAACCACCTTGTAATAGCCGCGTGTAGGCGTCGCCGGCGGCGGCCGCAGCTGACCGTCAGTGCCTGCCACAGGCTCCAAATTCTGCTCTTCCCACATGCCGCTGCTGACAACGAAGATCGCCGAAACCGGCAGCGCGTCGATCGCCTCCGTCTGGGCGCGCACGGGAAGCACAGCAGCGGTTGCGAAAATGAGGGCAGCGAGGAGAGGAGTTTTCAGGTGCATGGCCATCGTCAGCGGTTGGCGTCAATTGTTGAATTGTTCGGCGAGAACCCGGTCCGACCACGAGCGGTCCGGATCCGAGAGAATTCTGGCCGTCCTGTCCTGTGATTGCGCAATCCGCACATGCCGCACGGATTTCACCTCCGTATGGTCGGCCACCGCGTTTACCGGGCGTTTATCCCGCTCCAGAACGTGAATGTCCACCGTCACCTTGTTCGGCAAGAGCGCACCGCGCCAGCGGCGCGGCCGGAAGGCGCTGACGGGGGTGAGCGCCAGAAGCGGCGATTCCAGCGGAAGGATCGGTCCATGGGCCGAGAAATTATAGGCTGTCGACCCCGCCGGTGTCGCCACCATCATGCCATCGCAGATCAGCTCTTCCAGCCGCACCTTGCCGTCCACTTCGACGCGAAGCTTGGCCGCCTGATGCGATTGCCGGAACAGGCTGACCTCGTTCATGGCGAGTGCCGTAAACTCGTCGCCGTCGGAATCCGTCGTCGTCATGCGCAGGGGATGAAAATCATTGCCGGTCGCCACGGCGATGCGCTCGATCAGGCCGTCCACCCGGTAGTCGTTCATCAGAAAACCGACCGATCCCCGGTTCATGCCATAAACCCGCTTGCCGGAATTCATCGTCTCGTTGAGAATTTGCAGCATGAAGCCGTCGCCGCCGAGCGCCACGATCACATCCGCTTCGTGGAAGGGTGTGTTGCCGTAAGCGCCTTTCAGCTCTTCCAGCGCCCTCTGCGCCTCGTCAGTTGTGGAGGCGACGAAGGACAGTGAACAGTTAGAATGCGACATCCGCTTCCCTCGGCAACGACGCAAACCGGAAGCGGCCTGCGAAGGATGCTGTAACCTGTTGAAGTGGCTCACAATCTTAAAACGTCGATAAAAACGGTCGATCGCAAGCCACAAGATGCATCCTTGGTACATGAAGACGGCGGTTCGCGACAAGGCCTTTCGGGCGGGCAGGTGTTCCCTTCCGATGCGTTTGCCCCGGCGCGGTCCACAGCTTCTTGGTTTCCGGCCTCCGACAAGGGTTGCGATGCGCGGCGGCGTAAGGCAATTTGCCCGAACCAGGCGGAATGACGAATGGCAGGAGACGGGCGTGGTGCTGAATTACAATATCTACGATGTCTTTACCGAGACCAAATTGGCGGGAAATCCGCTCGCTGTCATGTATGATGCGGACGGTCTCGACCAGGAGGCGATGCAGGCGATCGCCAGGGAAATGAACCTCTCCGAGACCGTTTTCGTCAGCCGCTCCGGTAATCCTGCCCATGCGGCTTCGCTCCGCATCTTCACGCCATCCAGCGAACTGCCTTTCGCGGGCCACCCGACTGTTGGCGCAGCGATTGCGATTGCAGAGCGCAATCGCAAGGACAGCGACGGCGATATCGACATGGTCTGCGTGCTGGAGGAAAAGGTGGGGCCGGTGCGCTGCGCGGTCAGGATGAGGACCGGCGCGGTCAGCTTCGCCGAATTTGATCTGCCGCGCAAATCGTCCCGCGTCACCCTGCCGCTCGATCATACGGCACTTGCCGATGCGCTGGGCGTCAGCGAAGGCCATCTCGGCTTTGAAAATCACGTACCGTCGATCTGGACGGCAGGCGTGCCGTTTCTGCTCGTGCCGCTGCACAACATCACCGCTATCAGCGATATGGATTTCGACGCCGGTCTGTGGCTGCGCACCGCACCGCTGGTCGAGGGACGCCTGACGGCGGCCTATATCTACTGTCGTGGCGGCGTCAATCACGCGGCGAAGTTCCACGCCCGGATGTTCTCCCCGGAAATGGGGATTTCGGAAGACCCCGCCACCGGCGCTGCCGTCGCCGCCCTTTCCGGCGCCATCCATCATTTCGACGGCCTGACCGACGGCCACTATCCGCTGCTGATAGAACAGGGCGTAGAGATGGAACGGCCTTCCCACATCCACCTGCGTATGGACATCAAGGACAGCGAAATCGCCCGCGCCCGCATCGGTGGCCACGCGGTCCGCGTGGCAACGGGTACGTTCGAGATTTGATTTCAATATAAGCGGCTGAACTGCTGTCGGAAAAAACGCCCGTCAGTCAAAATGAAAAACCCCGGTCATGACCGGGGTTTTATTGTTTCTACTCAGACCGAAGTTCAGTTGAACCGACCCGCCGCATGGGCAAGCATCGTATAGACCTTGCCGGTATCGGAGGTGAGGTAAGACTGCGTGACGGTCCGGTCGCGGTCCGTGCGCGCCACATCGGCGAGCAGCTTTTCGAAATCGGTGATGTAGCGGTCTACGGCGGTGCGGAATTCGGCTTCCCGCTCGTATTTGCGCTTGATCTCGTCAAACGTCGTCTGGCCCTTCAGGGTGTAGAGGCGGCGGGTGAAGACGTCGCGCTCGCCGCGCTGGTAGCGGCGCCACAGTTCCACCGACGCATCATGGTCGATGGCGCGAGCGATGTCGACGGAGAGCGAGTTCAGCGATTCCACCATATGACGCGGATTGCGTGTGTCGGCCGCGCGGGTCGGCTGTTGCTCGGTACCGCTGCGGGGTGTGGAAGCGGCGGTCGTTTCCTGGCCATCACGCGAGGCGCCGCGCAGAAGATCGCTGATCCAGCCGCCGCCTTCTTCACGGCGTCCGGCGGGAGCCGCAGCCGTCTGGGACGGGGCGGGCGCCTGGCGGTTTTCAACTTGACGGTTTTCGACCTGGCGGTTCTCAAGTGGCAAGGTACCGCGCAAGGCAGGTGCAGGTGCAGGCTGCGGCTGTGCCGGGCGCGGTGGTACCGGAGCGGCTGCTGCCGGCTGCGGACGCGTCTCGACGCGACGCTCTGCGGCTGGCTGGGTCGCGGCAATGGCGCGGGCGACAGGCTCGGAGACTTCCATCTGATGGGATGAACGACCGACAAGCTGGGAAATATCCTGCAAGGCCTTGATCTGCTCGGAAACGGCGCGGCGCATGGCGGCAGCGCTTTCCTTGGCCTCTTCCGGCAGGTCGAACGCGCCGCGCTTCAGCTCCGCGCGGGTCGCGTCCAGCTCGCGGCGGATATCGTGGCTGGAGCGGCGGATCTCGTCCGTCGCGCCGGCAAAGCGGCTGACGGCGTCTTCGACGGCCTGACGCAGCGTTTCCTTGAGGTTCGCTGCGGCGGCATTGGATTTTTCCGATGCGCTGCCGAGCAGGTTGTCGACTTCCGAGAGCGAGGACTCGACGCCGCCGCGCAGGCGGTTGACCAGCTCGTCGGAATATTTCTGCGCGTCGGAGAGCGTGCTTTCAATCGAGCGGCTGGCATCCTGACCGGCGGAGAGCAGGGCGCCCCGCATGGTCTGCGCCGCCGAACGGGCACGCTGTTCGGTCTCGTCGAGCGAGCGGCCGATATCGGTGAAGGATGCCTGCAGATTGTCGCGCAGATTGCCCGCGACGTTCTGCGACCGCTCCTCGGCATCGTTGAGCGTGGTTTCCACGACACTGACGACGCCGCGCATGGCAGTTTCGATTTCCTCGGAGCGCTTGACGAGGCCGACGGACAGGCTGCGAAGCGCGTCCTGACGTTCCTCCAGCGTGCCGACAAGGCTCGATTGCGCCGCATTGAGCAATTCGGACGCCTGGCTCAGCACCTTGGAATGCTCCTCGAAGCGTCCGACGATGCCGGCAACCTGCGCCAGTGTCTGGCCGGAAATATTCGACAGACGGTCGATCTTTCCTTCGAGCAGACGGCTGGAGCTGGACACCATGTCGGCGGCCTGCGAGGCGGATTCGGAGAAGCGGGTCGCAGACACGTTCAGCGCCTCGTCGGCCGTGCCGAATTCCTGTGCGGCGCGCTCGACGGCGGAGTTGAAGTTGGTTGCCGACCGCTCGACGATTTCGGCCATGCTGTTATGGGTCTGCGACAGCATATCCGTGCTCTGGCGGGTGGCGGCGACGAGCTTGTTTGCCACATCGCTGCCGGCACGGGCGTATTTGTCGATACCCTCTTCGACGGCATCCGCCATCGCAGTGTGCGTCTGAGACAGCATGTCCGTGCTCTGGCGGGTTGCCGCGACAAGCTTGCTTGCCGCATCCGTTCCGGCGGTGGCGTAGTCGCTGATCGCCTGCTCCACCATGCCGACCATGCCGCTGTTGCTCTGCGACAGAAGTTCGGCGCTCTGCTGGGCGGCGGAGACGATCTTTTCGGCGGCTTCACGGCCGATGATGGCGTATTCGTCGACCACCGGCTTCGCCTTCTCCTCGATCAGACGCGACAGTTCAGCGGAACGGCTGGCCAGCATCGAGTTGAGTTCGCGGGTGCGGTTGTCCAGCGCCGAGCGAATGGATTCGCCACGCGCATCGAGGGCGGATTCCACACCGGACAGGGTCTCGGAAATGACGCCGACCTGCGAACGCACGACGGCTTCGGCTTCCGCGACCTTGTTGACGATGATGTTGCCCGCCTCGGAGAAGGTCTGGGCGACAGCGGCCGCCTGGCCGGAAAGACGTGTCTGCGCATCCGAGATGCGGTTGACGATCTCGCCGGAACGTTCCTCGATGGCCTTGGTGAATGCCTCGTTCTTTGCCTGCACCTGTTCGGCGAATTCCGACCCGGTTTTCGCCAGCAGGGCGGTGGAGCGAGCTGCTTCCTCGTCGATGCTCTGGGTGGCGGAGGTGACTGCGCCGCGCAGGCCGACCACGAGGTCGCTCGCCTTGCCTTCGATGGTGCGGTTGACGTTTTCGAGGCCGATCGTCAGCGCGCGGTCCATGGTGCCGAGGCGTTCGTCGATGCGGGCCGCGCCGGCATCGAAGGTTTCCGCCAGACGGCCGGTACGGCTTTCGAACGTGTCGGCAACGCGGGTTGCCTGCTCGTCCAGAATACCGGTGATGCGCTGAGCCGCATCGTCGCTGGTGCGGGCAAAGGCGGCCGTTTTGTCTTCCAGCGCATCGGCAAAGCGACGGCCGGCATCCTCGATCGAGGTATTGACGTTGCCGAGATCGCTCGACACGCGCTCTTGCAGCGTACCGAGCGACGTCTCGATGCGCGCGCCGGTCTCGTCGAGCCTGCCCGTGACGCTTCCGATAGAGGTTTCGATCCGCGAGGAGAGCGCATCGGTCGCACCGCCGATTTCGCGGGCGGCTTCACCGATTTTGACGGCGATATCGCCGGCGCTGCTGCGAAGACGCTCTTCCAGCGTCGCCGCGCTGCCGTCAATCGCCTTCTGCAGCGTTTCCTGCTGGGTTTCGAGCGAGAGTTCGAGCATGCTGGCGCTGGATGCGACGGTGGTGCCGATCATCATCGCCTGTTCGGAGAGCATGTCGCCCATCTGGGTCGTGGCCGAACTCAGGGTTGCTGCGAAATCCGCCTGGCGCTGATCGAGCGCGGTGCGGATATCCTCATGCGATTGCGAGAGATTGCTTTCGAGACGGGAAACGCCTTCTTCCACCGTCTGCGCAAAGCGGCTGCTCCCATCTTCCACGACGCTTTCGATGCGGTTGGCCGCACCCGAAACGCTCTGCTCGATCAGGCCGCTATTGCGCTCAAGCGAACCGGCAATGCGCTCAGCCTGCGAACCGAGCATGGTTTCCAGCCGCTCATGGCCGCTGGCAAGCGCGTTCTCAAGCGTGAAGGCGGTCGATTCCAGTCGTTGTCCAACGCCGGCCGCCGCAAGCGAAAGCGAGGCGGTTCTGGCGTCCATGGCCTCGGCGATCCGTTCCTCAACGCCCGAAATCGTCATGTCGAGCGCCATGGTGCGGCTGTCGAGTGCATCGGCAATGCGTTCTTCCGCACCGGAGACGATGCCGGAAAGGGCAGCGGTGCGGCTGTCCAGAGCACCGGCGATGCGGTCTTCAACCCCGGAAACGGCCGTATGAAGGGCGGCGGTGCGACCGTCGAGAATGTCGGCGATCTTTTCCTCGACACCGGAGAAGCTCATATCGAGCGCCAGAGTGCGGCTGTCGAGCACATCCGTGATCCGCTCTTCCGCGCCGGAAACGACGTTTCTGAGGGAGTCCGTGCGGCTGTCGAGCGCGCCGGCAATACGGGTCTCGGCGCCGGCCACCAGCTCGCCAAGGGCTGCGGTGCGCGTGTCGAGCGCTTCGGTGATTTTTTCCTCGGCACCGGAAAACGCCATGTCGAGCGCCATGGTGCGGCTGTCGAGGGCATCTGCGATGCGTTCTTCAGCACCCGAGACGACGGCGTTGAGTGCTGCGGTGCGGCCATCAAGCGTTTCCGCGATACGGGTTTCGGCAACGGCGACCACATCGCCGAAGGTGGCCGTGCGGCTGTCGAGCGCGCCGGCGATCTTCTCTTCGGCGCTTGCGACGATGCCGGTAAGGGCGGAGGTGCGGTTGTCGAGCGTCTCGGACAGTCTTTCCTCGACATTGGCGAAGGTCATGTCGAGCGACAGGGTGCGGCTATCCATCGTGTCGGCGATGCGTTCCTCCACACCGGAAATCGCGCTGGAAAGAGCGGCCGTGCGGCCATCCAGCGTTTCGGCGATACGGTTTTCGGCACCGGACACAACGTCATGCAGGGCGGCCGTGCGGCTTTCCAGCGTATCAGAAATGCGGTCCTCGATGCCGGAAACGGCGCCGGTAATGGCGGCGGCCCGGGTTTCGAGCGTTTCCGACAGGCGGCGCTCGACATCGGCGACGACGCTGTTGATCGCGGCTGCGCGTTCGTCGAGCATCGCGGCAAGGCGTTCCGCCGTACCCGAAACCGAGCCGGTAATGGCCAGCGAACGACTGGCGAGCGCTTCGTCGAACCGGTCCTGGCTGGCCGAAAGCGCGCCGAACAGGGCATTGCTGCGTTCCGCCAGCACACCGTCGATCTTCTCATGCGAACTGGCGAAGGCATCGGTGATTTCAGCGGTACGCTGGCCGATCGCATCGCTGAACGCGCGGGTGCGGGTATCAAGCGCGCTTTCGAGCATTTCCTGGCCGGTGCCCAGCGCGGTTGCGAGCGCAAGCGACTGGTCGGTCATCGTGGTGCCGATCCGCTCCAGACCGCTGGCCATCAGGCTGTCGAGGGCTTCGGAGCCGCCGGCAACGGTTTCGTTGATCCGGGCGAGGCTTTCCATCAGCTTGCTGTCGAGGCTGCCTGCGCGCTGGTCGAAGGCGCTGGCGAATTCCGCCACCTGTTCGTCGAAAGCGGAGTTGACCTGGCCGACCGTCGCCTGCAACCGTTCCTCGTAGAGGCCGGAGCGAAGATCGAGATCCATGATCGCATCGTCCGCCGTGCTTTGCAGGCTCTGGCGGAAGGAGAGGCCTTTTTCCTCAAGCGTCGTCGAAAGCTTGTCGAGCACGGTATCGAGCGAACCGCCGATGATCTGCTGACCGCGATCTATATTGCGGTTGAGTTCAAGCGTGCGCGTGGACAGCGTTTCGTTGAGCTGGCGGGTACGTTCCTCCAGCGCGCTGTTGAGGCTCTCCGCGCCGCTATCCAGCGTCGAGGCATGGATGGCAAACCGTTCGAGCAGCACTTCGCCGCGCTCGTCCAGCGTCGAGGTGAGATTGTGCAGGCGCATGTCGAATTCGCTCGACAGGGTCGAGCCGGAGGAATTCAGTGCCTGAAGTAGGTTTTCGGTCTTGGCGGCGATCAGGCTGCCCATGGCTTCGGTGGAAGCACGCGATTTTTCCAGCAATGCGGCCGAGCGCGTGTCGATCATCGAGGCGAAAGCCTCGCCGGAGGTGGCAAGCCGCATCGACAGCTCTTCGCCGACGATGGAAAGCTCTTCCTTGATCTGTTCCTGTGCGCCGACGATCGAGGAGCGGATGCGCTCCGCATGGTTGACGATGGCGTCGCGCTCGGCGGACAGTTCCTGCACGAGGCTGCGCACGCGCGTTTCGTTGTCGGCATAGCTGCGCTCAAGCGCGTTGACTTCCGAATGGACGAGGGTTTCGAGTTCCGTCGCTCGCGCGATGGTGCGCTCGATGCCGTCGTTCATGGCCGAAACTTCGCGGCGAACCGCCTGGCCGACGGACATGATCCGGTCGGACGCGATGGTTTCGGGCTCTGCAAGACGAAGGGCGACTTCGGCCATGGACCGGGCGGCGTTGCGCAGGTCACGGGCACGCGCCATCATGATCGCGAAGGCGAAGAACAGCATGACTGGAACGACGATGCCGACGACGATCGCCATCAGGCCGGGGATTGCGGTGAGGTCGGCAAGCGAGCCGATGTTCCACAGCGCATTGCCATAGATAAGGTGCGCGACGCCAAGACCGCCAAACGCCCAGATCACCGACATGATCGTCGCGTTTCTGAGTGCGCCGGCGATGGAGCTGCCTTCGAGCGATTTCAGGATCATGGCCGGGCTGCGCTTGGAGCCGTCATTGGCCGCCTCGAGATTGGGCGATTTGGGTGCCTGTTCGGCAGGCGCACGCGCGGCCTCGGGAGCAGGGGTCTGTCTGACTTCCTTCAATCTGGCCTCCGGCGGCTTTGGCGCTGTGGTTTTCCGCGATTCCGGCTTGTCTTCGAAAGCGCCGAGCTGCAAGGCGTCTTCCAACGCCTGAAATGCGGTCTCGTCGACAGAGTCGCTGATCTTGTTATTCGCCATGCGGTTACGCCTCGTTACACATACGCCCGGCTTCATGCCGTTCGACCACTTGCGACGCGCAAGCGGACTGCCGCCATCATGCCGGCGGAAAATTATTCCCGTGAAGGAGAACAATTCCGCCATTTACCAAATCCCGAATGCTGGTGATCCAGCTTTCGGGCGAAATTACATCACTGTGCCGCAATAACAAAGCTTGAGCTTAAGCCTTATCGGGACGGCAGTACCGTAGTGACACATTTAGGTGTTCGAAACAATTAATGCGGGTTTGCGACGGTAGCGAAGTGTCGGCTTTTTAACAGTTTTTAAACCTGAGTTTCGCGCTGAACGCCTTGTTTCGTATAAGTTTAACATAAATTAACCATAGCAGAAGATTTTCGCCCGCGTCACGCCGTAATTTAAGCCGATAGCACCGTCTTCAATGCGTAAATACGACACAGATGTGACACGAAACAGGAAACGGCGAGACAAAGGAATTTCAGAAATGGCAGCGGTCAGTATTGCTTTCGAGGCTCCGGATAATTGTGGTGGTGCGCCGGCCGCCGGTACAAGGCCTATCGATTTCGATCATCTCGCCCGGCAGACGATGGGCGACAAGGAACTGGAAATCGAGGTTCTGCAACTCTTCAGTCGTAACGCCCGTGCTGCCCTGCATGAAATGGCCGGTGCTGACGACAAGACCGTGAGGGCAACCGCCCACCGTCTGAAGGGCGCAGCGCAAGCCATCGGCGCGTCTGCCGTGTCGACGGCTGCGGCAACGGTAGAGGACAAGGGCAACGACAGCGCGGCCATCGCCAGGCTCGCTGCGGCCATTGTCGAAGCGGAAAACTTCATCCTCAAGCTCTGCCGCTAAGACGGATCCCATCAAATTTACCATTTTGCGGGGCCGGTTGCGCCTGGCGGCCTTGAAGCGGGTTGCCAAGCCGAACCGGCCTTTCTATGTGTTTAGAACAGTTCTTAGATCACTATTTTGGATTCCGGCATGACAAAACTGACCATCGTTACCTTTGACGGCACGCCCCATGAACTCGATGTGAGCAACGGTTCCACCGTCATGGAGAATGCCGTGCGCAACTCCATTCCCGGCATCGATGCGGAATGCGGCGGCGCCTGCGCCTGTGCGACCTGTCATGTCTATGTGGACGACGCATGGTCTGAACGTGTCGGTGGACCCGAACCGATGGAAGAGGACATGCTGGATTTCGCCTTCGAAGTGCGTCCCACCTCGCGTCTTTCCTGTCAGATCAAGATGAAGGACGAGCTTGACGGTCTTGTCGTTCACGTTCCCGAACGCCAGGGCTGATAACACTCCGCATTGCACGCCACAGAAAAAGCCCCGCTCACCTGTTAGCGGGGAGCGGGGCGAGGCGGGTACGCAGCATGCAGGCGAGGGAGGAAACACCTGCGAGCCCTCAAGTGCGCACCGGGAGAACCGGAGGCGGTTTCGAACGCCGGACCCGCTGCGGGTCCCCACCGTTCCAAACCGTACGAACAAGCTACAATGAGTCTCGTCGATGGCACCATGGCGAGAAGTCACGGGTGATATCGGACATGCCGTAACGTCATGTTCGCGTTGCGCAATGCGTCTACGGGAAAAATGCGGCTCAGCGCCGGTGCTGGCCCTGTTCGATCCGGTTCTTCAAAAGCCGGGTCATGCGCGCATCGAAATTTCTCGATTCCACCACATCGAAACGCAACTGATCCCTGTCATGCTCGTCCATGACGGTCTGGGTGATCTTGCCGACCATTTCCTGCAGCGTTTCGCAGTTTTTTTGCGGGCGAAGCGCCGTCAATTGCCTTTCGAGCGAGCGGGCATGGGTACGGGCGATTTCCGCGTGCCGTTCCTCGTGGCGCTTGATATCGGCCAGCAGCGTATCCCAGATGAAGGCCAGTTCCGCCGTAGTGCGGCGACGGTTTTTCCATTGCGGCAGGAGGATGCGGGTGTTCAGCACCACCTTGGTGGTTCCGACGCTGCACAGGCCGTTTTTTTCGACATAGGTGAGTTCGCCGCCGAATTTGATCTCGGTGGCCCCTGGATGGCGCGCGCCGGTGTTGCGCGTCAGCGGACCGTGCTTGGAAAGCTGCCTGTCGAGGTCGGCGGCGGTTTTGCCGCTGATCGAAAAATAGGAATAGGTCTTGCGCACGATGGTTTCGGAAAAAGCTGATCCGGGCATGGAAAGGACCACTGCGCCAGCGAAAACGGCGCAAAGAGCACGTGATGATATGGTCATGACCCGGCCTTCCGGTTGAACTTGAAAAACGTTTGCTGCATAGGCGGAGCGGAACTTATAAGAATTGGCATAACACTCCGTATATTCCCGAAAGGCGCGTGTTACGTGATAACAGCCGGCAGCAATGTGTGGCAAGCGGCCCATGGTCGCTCCCTGAAACTTGATGGACGTGGCCGTATTATGGCCATCGTCAATGCGACGCCCGATTCCTTTTCGGATGGCGGCCGTTATCTCGCCGTCGATGCGGCTTTTTCCCATGCGCTGACCTGCGTGGAGGAGGGCGCGGATATCATCGATATCGGCGGCGAATCCACCCGCCCTGGCGCGGCCGGGGTGACGCAGGGCGAGGAACAGGACCGGGTACTGCCGGTCATCGAGAGGCTTCGCCGCGAGACGGACGTTCTGATTTCCGTCGATACCTACCGCGCATCGACGGCGAGGCTGGCGATCGCGGCGGGCGCGCACATCGTCAACGATGTCTTCGGCCTGCAGAAGGATGGGGAGATGGCCGGCGTGATCGCGGCTGCGCGCGCGGGCGTCTGCATCATGCATACCGGTCGCGACAGGCAAAAGCGTGCTGATGTCATCGAGGATCAGTTCGAATTCCTCAATCACTCGCTTGATATCGCCGAGGATGCGGGCATTGCCCGTGACGCCATCGTGCTCGATCCGGGTTTCGGTTTTGCCAAGGATGAGCGTGAAAATGTCGAGCTGATGGCGCGCTTCGGTGAACTTGCCGCTTTCGGCCTGCCGGTTCTGGCCGGTACGTCGCGCAAGCGTTTCATCGGGTCGCTGACGGACAGGGATGCGGCCGAGGAACGCGATATCGGAACAGCAGCGACGACAGTGATCCTCAGGCTGGCGGGTGCCGCGATTTTTCGCGTCCATAATGTCGCCGCGACACGCGATACGCTGGCAATCGCCGATGCGGTTCTTGCCAAAGCGTCGGCAAGGCCCGATGCATAGATCAACAAGTGCCGGAACGCCGCACGCCGAAAAAGGCACGGCGTTTTGGCGAAACACCCCCGCCATGGAGGCGATGCGATGAGCCGCTATACCATCATTCTGAAAAACTGTTCTTTTTTCGCCCGTCATGGTCTTCTCGAGCAGGAGGAGGTGCTGGGCCAGCGCTTTTTCGTCGATGCCGAGATGGAAGTTGAAGCGGGTAACGCTCTGGAAACCGACGATATCGAAAATACCGTCGATTATGGCGTCGCTTTCGCCGTCATCGAAAAGATCGTCGTCGGCCAGCGCCGTTACCTGATCGAAGCTTTGGCGAACGATATCTGCAAGGCTCTGCGTGCACGCTATCCGCAGATCGTCTGGCTGCGGATCACGGTGCGCAAACCTTCCGCACCCGTTCCCGGTATTCTCGATTATGCGCAGGTGAGTGTTGAACACCGTGCCTGACAGGATGAAAGTCGCCGCATTGGGTCTGGGCGGCAATATCGGCGATCCGGCCGCCGCGATGGCCAGAGCCCTGCGCGAATTGGATGCGCATGAGGATTGCCGTGTGCTGGCCGTCTCCGGGCTTTACCGCACGCCGCCCTGGGGCAAGACGGATCAGGCGGATTTCTTCAATTGCTGCGCGCTGGTCGAAACTTCGCTCACAGCACCCGCGCTGCTGCAATTATGCCTCGACATCGAAAAGGGTATGAAGCGGGTGAGGACGGAACGCTGGGGACCCCGCACCATCGATATCGACGTGCTGACCTATGGTGATGATGTTCTCGTAACGGAAAGCATCGAAGTGCCGCATCCGCGCATGACGGAGCGCGCTTTCGTGCTCATGCCGCTCGCCGACATTGCGCCGGATCTTCAAATCAGGGGCAAGTCTGTAGGCGAGTGGCTTCAGAAGGCGGATAAAACCGGCATCGTCAGCGCAAACGAAAAACGGGAGTGGTGGACACTCCCGCTCGGTGATGGGTGAGAAGTCCGTAGCTCTTACGGCTTGATCGAACCGACGGCCATCTGGTCGATGTCGCGCGCCAGCGTCATGCCGATCACCGGGATCATCTGGTCGGCGACCTTGACGGAAATGGTGATGTTCATCGAATTGTCGTTCGAGACACGGGCAACCATGGCGCCGTTGAGCTTGGAGCGATTGATGCCGACAACGACCTTGTCGCCGCTGACCTGCCCGGAAATGATATCCAGTCCCTTGCCTTCGGCGCCGTCAAGGAACTTGCCCTCGTAGCTGCTGCCCTTCTGGCTGATGACGGCGGACATGGGCTGGCTGAAGACGCCGACGCGGCAGGTGCCGCCGAGCTTGATACCGGTCTGCTTGTCTGCGAGCGGCTCGCCCGTCAGGTCGCAGGTGAATTTTGTGCCCTTGTATTTGCCGGCGACGATTTCGCCCGGGCCTTTCCAGCTTCCGGCAACGGAGCGGAAAAACACGTCGTCGCGATCGCGCGATGCGGCATGGACGTCAGACATGCCGAAGCCGCCACTGACGGACAATATGGCGGCAAGTCCGCCCACAAGCGAAAAGAAGCGCGAATACATGATACTTTCCCCGGCGAAGAAGCCTGTTCGATGAGTGCTAATCTACCGGCGGAATGGTTAATGCTTGGTTTATTTCGCCCCAATTTGCGGCTTCGTCCGTAACCTTTTGATCCGCATATGCCCGGTGGATCAGGCCTTTCCACCGGTTTTTCCGCCACCCAGATCGGGCGTCAGGTCGGACATGAAGTCGCCGATCCCCGGTCGCTTCACCGCCTTGAACGGCAGCGGACGGCACAGATCCATCGCTGCGATACCGATTCGCGCCGTCATCAGGCCGTTGATGACGCCTTCGCCCAGACGCGCGGAGAGTTTCGAGGCGAGCCCGTGGCCGAGCACCTGCTGGGCAAGCCCGTCACCGACGGCGATCGACCCCGTGACGGCGAGATGGGCGACGACGTCCCGCAACAGCCGCAGCATGCCGAGCGTGCCGGGGCGGCCGCCATAAAGTTCCGCCATGGCCCTGACCAGCCTCGTCACCTCGAACAAGACATAGGCGAGATCGACCACCGCGCGCGGGCTGACGGCGGTGACGACGGAGACGCGCTTGGAGGAATTGAGGATCAGCGCCCGCGCCTGCCGGTCAAGCGGCACCAGCAATTCGCGCTCGGCAAGCTCGATCAGATGCGGGCCGTCGATTACGTCGTTTTCGGTTTCCTTCAGCGCAGCGCGCCCCTTCGCGGTTTCGGCGCGGTGGGAAAGAACGGCATTGAGGCGGGCAATGATGGCGCGCGCGGGTTTAGGGCTCTTGTCGAGGCTCGCCGTCTCCGCATCGGCCTTTAGGGATTGCACGGCGTTGAGCCGCATGATGCCGAAGACTTCCCGTCCAACGAGAACGAGGACGGCAACAAGCGCCACGACGAGGGCGATGCTCGCCGTGTAACCCAGCCAGTCGGAGCGGGAAAAGAGGTTGCGGATGAGCTGATCCGCCCAAAGGCCGAAGGCGAGCGAAAACAGCACGCCAATCGCCCCGAGCGCGACCTTGCCGAAGGAGAAGCGGCCCTTTTTTGGTGTCGCCACCGGCAACGCGGCAGCATCGATTGCTTCCGGCGCCAGAAACGGGTCTTCCTCGTCAGGCGTCAGTGAAATCTCGGCGTCGAAGCTGCGTGGCGCGCGTTTCTGCGCGGCGGAGGCCCGTGCCGTCTCTTCGGTCTCGAGCGTGAAAGCCGCCGGTCGGCGTGTCTGCGGATCGTTTGGTGTGGGAACCTTCATGCGAGCTTGTCTCCAAACAGGAACTGCATGGCGCGGTCGAGCCTTATGTGGGGAACGGAAAGCCGGATGCCGCCGCTGCCCGGCTCGTCGATATCCGGCGGGCGGAAACGCACGACGTTGACATCGGGCAACGTTGCCTTGTCGCCATCCCTGTCAATGCCGAGGAAAAGCGGCTCTGGATCTTCCGGCAGGTCGCCGGGAAAGATCGCCGTCTTGCGGTTGCCGTCGAAGGTCTCGCCATTGATGGTCTCACCGGCCATCGGCGTGCCGACGATGACCGGAAGGTCGTGACCGTCCTGCCGCGCGGTCGCTTCCCGTGTGGCGCGCACGGAAGCCAGCGCCATGACCTCAATGCCCGCGCCATTCATGCCGATGGTGGTAATGGCACGATCCACCAGACGGCGCGTCAGCCGCTCCAGCCGGTCATGGCTTTCGTGGTGCAGGTGGTCGGCCTTGGTGGCGGCGATCAGCACCTTGTCGATGCGGCGGCCGATGAGCGACGACAGCAGGCTGTTGGTGCCGGGGCGGAAACAGGCGAGAACGTCGCCCAGCGCCCGCTCCAGATCCTGCACCGCCTCCGGGCCGCGATTGACCGCCTGAAGCGTATCGATCAGCACGATCTGCCGGTCGAGACGGGCGAAATGCTCGCGGAAGAAGGGTTTGACCACGATCGACTTGTAGGCGTCGTAGCGCCGTTCCATCATGGCGCGCAGCGATCCCTTCGGCGCTTTCTCATCTGTCAGGCCCGGCAGCGGTGCGAAGGTCAGCGCCGGTGATCCTTCCAGATCGCCCGGCATCAGCAGACGGCCCGGCGGCAGCGTGGACAGGGAACGCTCGTCGGATTTGCAGGCCTTGAGGTAGGCGGCAAAACTTTCGGCGAGGCGGCGCGCCGTCATTTCATCGGCGGGCGCGTTGATATCGAGCGAGGCGGCGATGGCCAGCCATTCGCGCGCCAGCTCGGCGCGAATACCGTTTTCAGCCAGCGCGGCGGTGTTGTCGCTGAACTGTTTGTAGTCCTGCGACAGAAGCGGCAGGTCGAGCAGCCATTCGCCGGGATAGTCGACGATATCGATGGAAAGCTTGCCTGCGGAAAACCATCGTCCCCAGCCGCTGGCGCTCTGGTAATCGAGCGTGATCCTGAGTTCCGAGATCGCGCGTGTCGAATCCGGCCAGAGCCTGTCGCGCACCAACGCCTGAATATGATCCTCATATTGGAAACGGGGAATGGCGTCGTCCGGCTGCGGCTCCAGACGCACATTCGAGACGCGCCCGGACCGCATGGCCTCGAACATTGGCAGACGGCCGCCATTCAGGAGATTGTGGACGAGGGAGGAAATGAAAACCGTCTTGCCCGCCCGCGAAAGGCCGGTGACGCCAAGCCGCAATGTCGGATGGGTGAGGCTGCTCGCGCGGTCAGCAAGATTATCGAACGCGATGAGCGCACTGTCCGTCAGGGACGTAAGAGAAGGCGGCAATGGCAATTTCCCGGCTGTGTTTCACGATCACGATTGCAATATAGGACGGCGCAGCTGCCCAAAAAAGAAGCGCGGCGGCGGATTTTCAACGACATCGCTTTCAGCAGCCTGCCAGTTGCCCGCTACAGTCGCTACTTGCCGGGTGAGAGGAAATCGACGAGCCGCCAGTGATTCTTGCCATTGCCGGCGCTGTCGTCACGGTCAAGCACGGCAAGCCCCGATGTCGGAAAACCGGAAGGCAGCGCGGCGTGCAGCAAGTCTTCGCCGATCATCGCCTCCAGCGTCGCCTCCATGGTGGGATTGTGCCCGACCAGCATTACCGACCCCACATCCGTTTGTGCGTCGATGAGGGAGAGATAGGTTTCGCTGCGCGCATTGTACATCTCGTCGACATAGGCGATGTCGATGCCCTCGTTGAAGGCTCGTTGCCAGGCTTGCGTGGTCTGCCGGCAGCGTGCTGCCGTGGAGGATAAAAGCATGTCGGGGCGGTAGTGCCGGTCTGCGGCAAGATCGGCGATGATCTCCGCCTCGGCAAAACCAGCCTCGTTCAATCCTCGGTCGAAATCGCGCTCTCCCGGCGCCGCCCAGGCGGCCTTGGCATGGCGCAGAAGATAAACTCGCTTCGGGGGAGAATCTGTCAAGGGCACGGACCGGCGTTCGAAACTCTAAAGCATGTCGCGCCGAAGTGTGCAGCGGTTTTGCGACGAGGACATGCGACGAAACAAAAGCTTAAAGCGTGCGGCGCGAATCTGAAAGATCGCGACACGTTTAAGCCACGCCTGGAATGCTACAGGATAGGATCGCTGCACCGCAAGTCCTCTTTCCTGTTGGCAAGTCGCATTGAAGTGATCGAAGAACAGATCGTGCCTACGCCAATAAAGGATAAAAATTAGTCATTTAGATGATTTTTGTGTCAGTTTTAAAAATGCCCGAAAACCGATCTGTAGACTTGAACCGGCCTATATCATTGGAGTATACACCGCCGCATTGAGATGTTCTTCGAGGAGAATCGCGTTGAGTGAGAAGATCGATCTTAGCAAATATGTACTCTCGGAAGACGACGAGTTCATGAATGCCAGCCAGCGTGCCTACTTCCGCGCGAAGTTGGTCGCCTGGAAAAATGACATCCTGAGAGAAGCGCGTGAGACCCTTGGACATCTCGCCGAAGAAAGCGCCAATCATCCCGACCTAGCAGACCGGGCCTCTTCCGAAACAGACCGGGCGATCGAGCTTCGCGCCCGAGACCGCCAGCGCAAGCTGATTTCCAAAATCGATGCCGCCCTTCAGCGGATCGATGACGGCACCTACGGTTACTGTGAGGAAACGGGCGAGCCAATCGGCCTCAAGCGTCTGGACGCCCGCCCGATAGCGACCCTGTCCATCGAGGCACAGGAACGTCACGAGCGCCGTGAAAAGGTCTACCGCGACGAATAATGCGGGACGTTGTTCCGGTCGCTGCGGCGAACCGGCCAACGAACAGGACGGAAATGACAAAGGGCACGGAACTGTTTCCGTGCCCTTTTTTTCTGTTTTGAATATCTGGGTGCGGAAAGGCGAGAACCCGTCAGCGGTCACGGGTGACGGAAAGCTCGCCGAAAATACGCGCCATTTCCTTCTGCATATCGCCATCCGGCGTAGCGCCGGTCACGGGCGGCGAGACAGGTTCGGTTTTTGGCTGTTTTTCCGTAGCAGTGGCGATTGCCTGTTCGTTATCCGCCTCCTTGCTCTTGGCGATTTCCGCTTCGAGAAAGCTTTCGAAATCGCTGGCAAGGTCATCGGAAAATTTCGGCTCCGCGTCAGCGGAGGCGACGGCCGGATTTTCGGCCTTCGGCGCAAAAGGTGAAGGCGGTGTGTTTTGTCCCGGTTTCAGGCCCGGCAGAACCCGTTCCCGCGCGGCGTCCAGAAAATCTGCGGCAACCGATTGGTCGACGACCGGTTCCCGCGCGGCAAAAATCTGTGATGCCGTGGGCCGTTCTTCCGGCACCGCTGCCGACACGGGAACGGGCGGTGCAGCCGGCACTGGCGCGAAGGGTTCGGCACGCCTCTGTTCCGCTCTTTCGGCGGGCATGTCGAGTGATGCGGCGGCAAGCGGCAAAACGGTGGCCGCCGGGGCAGATGCGGGTGCCGGTGCCGGCACGGGACGAGCGATTTCCCTTTCCGGTGCGGCCGGTCTGGCTGGTGCAGCGGTTTCGCGCGCGGCGAAGGGTGTGGATACGGGTTGCGGCGGTGTTGACGGGCGCGGCGGCAGCGACGCGGCAGGCGCTGGAGCCGGGCGTGCGGCCGGGGCGGGCGGTTCCGGCCGCTGCGGCTGCTTTACGGGCTCTTCCGGCACGGAAGCTGGAATTGCCGCCGCAACGGGCTGTTGCGGCAAGGCGGCGCGATTCTCCCGAGGGATCGGCGGTTCGGCTCTTTTCGTTTCGCTTTCCTGACGCGGCAGCGCCCGCAGTTCTGCCTCCTGCGGCTCGCGCACATCCCTGACGATCGGGATCGCGCCAATGCCGCTCTCGATGACGATATCGGTCGGACCGCCGATCATGACCAGATGTTCGACATTGTCGCGACGCACCAGCACCAGACGGCGACGGGCGTCCACGGCGGTTGCGTCAAGAACCTGCAGGCGCGGTTGCCGGTTGCGGCCGCCGCGAATAAAGGGGGCCGCGCCGCCACGCCTGCGTACGATCCAGAGAGCGATCGCCAGAATGAGCAGAGCCAGGCCGACGCCGACAACGGCGACGATGAGATTGTTTCCATAGGTGCCGATAAAATCTTCCATCATGGAGATCATCCCTTCAGATTTTTTCGGGCAATTAATATTGCCGTGGTTCTTATAATGTGAACGTAAAGCAGGAAAAGACGATTTTTTTAGGCGCGATACAAGGTTTATCCACCTTCATCCCATTGAAACGCAAAACCGGTTGGCGCGCTTTCGGTTCCCTCATAGCCCGAAAGGGCGGCGCATTGTGCCTTTCGGACCGTTTCTCTGTGCGTTTTTAAGCCTTTGTGTCCCAGCGGAGCTTTTTGATGTTCAAGCGAGTTGCTACAAGAAATTCTGCTGCCTGATTCCGTAGAGGAAACGCGGCTGACCGAATTATGACCTGCGGGACTGCGAGGCCAAGATGACACGGGTGCGCGAGACAAGCGACAACGACCTTCCGCTGGTGGACAGGCGTGCCCGTTCCGGCACGGTCCTGCGGATTCTGCTTCTGGCGCTGGTGTTGATCGCGGCGGCTGCCGCCTTCGTTTATTTCAAGGATTCGCTCGAAAACGAAATTGTGCTCGGCATTCTCGGCGTGCTGGCGATGATGGGCATCTTTTTTCTGGTGTCGTCGATCATCGGTTTCATCGAGGTCATGCCGCAGTCGCAATCGGACGGGCTTGCCCGCCGTTTCCTGTCGGCCCACCCGGAAGGCACGCTGATCACCGATGCCAAGGGGCATATGATCTACGCCAACGCCACCTATTGCCGCATGAGCGGCACCACGAAGGCGAGCGATATCCAGAGCCTCGAGACATTGTTGTCACGCAGCCGGGAATCGACGGAGGCGCTTTATCGCCTTATCAATGTTCTGCGGGAAGGCCGCGACGGTTACGAGGAATTCCGGCTGCTGAAGCCGCTGGGAGATGTCGCAAGCGCCGGGCCGCACTGGTACAGGCTCAAAGGGCGGGTGCTGAAGGATGCGGGCGGCGAGGCGCTGCACGTCTTCCAGATCGCCGATATCACGCCGGAGCGTGAAGATCAGGAGCGCTTCTTCCGCGAATTGCAGAACGCCATCGATTATCTCGACCATGCGCCGGCCGGTTTCTTTTCCGCCGGCCGCAAGGGCGAGATCGTTTATCTGAACGCTACCCTGTCCGAATGGCTCGGCATCGATCTCGCGCAGTTTTCTCCCGGCTCGATGACGGTTTCCGACATCATCGCCGGCGAGGGCATGGCGCTGATCGAGTCCGTCCATCCGCAGGGCGCGGCCAAGCGCACCGAAATCCTCGATCTCGATATGCGCCGCGTCAACGGCCAGAGCATGCCGGCCCGGCTCGTGCATCAGGTCACCTTGAAGGACGGCGCGCCGGGTGAGAGCCGGACGATCGTTCTGATGCGCCCGAAGGGGCAGGTGGATACGGAATCCTCCTCCGCCATGCGCTTCACCCGTTTCTTCAACAATACGCCGATGGCGATTGCCTCGCTCGACGGCGACGGCCGCATCCTGCGCATCAACGCGCCGTTCCTCAAGCTGTTCTCCGGCGTTGTCGGACGTGACGATATCGATCGCGGTGTGGCTCTCGAAACTGTCCTCCACGACAATGAGAAACCCAGGCTCGAGCAGGCGCTGGCTGAAGCGAAGGATCGGCAGGGCGACATCGCGCCGTTCGATTCCCGCCATCCGAGCGACGAGGGCCGGCATTTCCGTTTCTACGTCAACGCCGTCATCGATCAGGACGATGAGGCGCCGGAAGAGGTGGCGATTGTCTATGCCATCGAGGTGACGGAGCAGAAGGCGCTCGAAACGCAGATGGCGCAGACGCAGAAGATGAACGCTGTCGGCACGCTGGCGGGCGGCATCGCCCACGATTTCAACAATGTGCTGACCGCCATCCTGCTGTCGTCCGACCATCTGCTTTTGCAGGCGCGGCCCGCAGATCCGAGCTTCGCCGACCTGATGGAGATCAAGCGCAACGCCAACCGCGCTGCAGTTCTGGTGCGCCAGCTCCTCGCTTTCTCTCGCAAGCAGACGATGCGCCCGGCGATCCTCAATCTGACCGACGTCATCGGCGATCTGCGCATGCTGGTCGACCGCCTGATCTCCGGCACCAACGTCAAGCTGGAAGTGGATTACGGCCGCGATCTCTGGCCGGTGAAGACCGACCTGTCGCAATTCGAGCAGGTGCTCATCAATCTTTGCGTCAATGCGCGTGACGCCATGCCGGAAGGCGGCAAGATCACCGTCCGGACGCGAAACGTCGAGGCGAAGGAAGTCGCCGCGCTTGGTCGACCCGAATTCCCGGCGGAAGACATGGTCATGATCGAAGTCGCCGACAACGGAACCGGCATTCCGCCTGAGATCATGGACAAGATCTTCGAGCCGTTCTTCACGACCAAGGACGTCGGCAAGGGCACCGGTCTCGGTCTGTCGATGGTTTATGGCATCGTCAAGCAGTCCGGCGGCTACATCTATCCCGAATCGGAAGTGGGCAAGGGAACCGCGTTCCGCATCTACCTGCCGCGTCATGTGGTGGAGATCGTGCACGTTCCGGGCCAGCTGCCCGGCGAAGCGGCACTCGCCCCGGTGGCTCTGCCCGAACCGGTGAAGGAAGAGCCGCTCGATCTGACCGGCAACTCCGCCGTCGTCCTTCTGGTGGAGGACGAGGAGGCGGTGCGGCGCGGCGGCAAGCGCATGCTGGAAACCCGAGGTTATACCGTTCACGAGGCGGGTTCCGGTGTCGAGGCGCTGGAAGTGATGGAAGAACTGGAAGGCAAGGTCGATATCGTCGTGTCCGATGTCGTGATGCCGGAAATGGACGGTCCGTCGCTCCTCAGGGAACTGCGCAAATCCTATCCTGATCTGAAATTCATCTTTGTTTCGGGTTATGCCGAGGATGCCTTTGCGAAAAATCTGCCGGCGGACGCCAAGTTCGGCTTCCTGCCGAAACCCTTCTCCCTGAAGCAGCTGGCGATCGCCGTTCGCGAAATGCTCGACAACAAGGAATGATGGCGGATGGCGTGGGTGGTGGAAGCCGGGCCGCCATGCCGCACGATCCACCGGAAGCGCTTCCGTCGCGACTGAAACCGCGCCGGCAAAGGCGGTCGTCATCGCGCTTTGCCGGCGTGCAGTCGCAAGTCCCCTGTTTTTCGCGAGGTTTCCCCTTCGCAAACGCAATAGTGATTGCACCGTTTCACAAGGGGCTTAAAATCGCGTCTTAACGACCTAGATATGAAGAGGCGAAGTTCTCCCTCCTGGTGATGACTGCCGGTTTGAGAACGGTTTGGAGAATGATGAAAGATGATCGCTGAGCCGATCTACATGCAGGGCGAGGGCGACGGGGAAGACGGCGGTACGAACCGCGGAACGTCCGTTATTACCCGCGTCAAGCCAAAGACGAAAAGACCGAATCTGTACCGTGTTCTTTTACTGAATGACGACTACACTCCCATGGAGTTCGTCATCCATATTCTGGAGCGGTTTTTCCAGAAGGATCGCGAAGCGGCAACCCGCATCATGCTGCTTGTGCATCAGCACGGCGTGGGCGAATGCGGGGTGTTTACATATGAGGTCGCAGAGACGAAAGTAAGCCAGGTCATGGATTTCGCCCGACAGCACCAGCATCCGCTGCAATGCGTCATGGAAAAGAAATGAGGATCGCAACGTGCCAACTTTTTCCCCGAGTCTCGAGAAGGCGCTGCACCAGGCACTGACCTTTGCAAATGAGCGTCACCACGAATATGCGACGCTTGAACATCTTCTTCTGGCGTTGATCGACGACGCGGATGCCGCCGCCGTGATGGGCGCCTGCAATGTCGATCTCGATACGCTGCGCAAGACCGTCAGCGATTACGTCGACAACGAACTGACCAACCTCGTGACCGGTTACGACGAGGATTCCAAGCCCACATCCGGTTTCCAGCGGGTTATCCAGCGGGCTGTCATTCATGTGCAGTCGTCCGGCCGCGAGGAAGTGACGGGCGCGAACGTGCTCGTCGCCATTTTCGCCGAGCGCGAAAGCCATGCCGCCTACTTCCTGCAGGAACAGGAGATGACCCGTTACGATGCGGTCAACTATAT
Source organism: Rhizobium sp. GR12 (assembly GCF_036596185.1). Taxonomy (NCBI): domain Bacteria; kingdom Pseudomonadati; phylum Pseudomonadota; class Alphaproteobacteria; order Hyphomicrobiales; family Rhizobiaceae; genus Rhizobium; species Rhizobium sp. GR12. The sequence continues at coordinate 304,850 of NZ_JASXTH010000005.1, forward strand.
CTCCCACGGCATCGGCAAGCGTCCGGGCACATCGCAGACACGCGCGCCGCGCGGGACCGATGAACCCGAAAATGAAAGCAAGGCGAGCCGCAGCAATCCCGAGGAAGAAGGACCGTCCGCGAAAAAGCAGCAGGACGCGCTGAAAGCCTATTGCGTCAACCTCAACGAGAAGGCGAAAAACGGCAAGATCGACCCGTTGATCGGCCGCCACGACGAGGTCAACCGTACGATCCAGATCCTCTGCCGCCGCTCCAAGAACAACCCGCTTTATGTGGGCGATCCGGGCGTGGGCAAGACGGCGATCGCCGAAGGCCTCGCCAAGCGCATCGTCGAGGGCAAGGTGCCGGAAGCTTTGGCCAACGACACGATCTTCTCGCTCGACATGGGCACGCTGCTGGCCGGCACCCGCTATCGCGGCGATTTCGAAGAGCGCCTGAAGCAGGTCGTCAAGGAACTCGAGGAGTATCCGGGCGCGGTTCTGTTCATCGATGAGATCCACACCGTCATCGGTGCGGGCGCCACCTCCGGCGGCGCGATGGATGCATCGAACCTGTTGAAGCCGGCGCTGTCCTCGGGCGCGATCCGCTGCATCGGTTCGACCACCTACAAGGAATACCGCCAGTTCTTCGAGAAGGACCGCGCTCTGGTCCGTCGTTTCCAGAAGATCGACGTCAACGAGCCGTCAATCGATGACACAATCGCAATCATGAAGGGGCTGAAGCCTTACTTCGAGGAGTATCATCACCTGAGATATTCCAACGAGGCGATCAAGGCTGCCGTCGAATTGTCGGCCCGCTACATTTCCGACCGCAAGCTGCCGGACAAGGCGATCGACGTGATCGACGAGACCGGTGCGGCGCAGATGTTGCTGCCGGCGTCCAAGCGCCGCAAGCTGATCACGGAGCGGGAAATCGAGGTAACCATCGCGACGATGGCCCGCATCCCGGCAAAGACCGTTTCCAAGGATGACGAGATGGTTCTCGCCAACCTCGAAAAGGAACTGCGCTCGGTCGTTTACGGTCAGGACATCGCCATCGAGGCGCTGGCCACGGCCATCAAGCTGGCGCGTGCCGGTTTGCGCGAACCCAACAAGCCGATCGGCTCCTATGTCTTCTCCGGCCCGACGGGCGTGGGCAAGACCGAAGTGGCAAAGCAACTTGCCGCCTCGTTGGGCGTCGAGATGCTGCGATTCGACATGTCGGAATATATGGAGCGCCATACCGTCTCGCGTCTGCTCGGCGCGCCTCCCGGTTATGTTGGCTTCGATCAGGGCGGTCTTTTGACCGATGGCGTCGATCAGCATCCACATTCCGTGGTGCTGCTGGACGAGATCGAGAAGGCGCATCCGGACATCTACAACATCCTGTTGCAGGTGATGGACCATGGCTCGTTGACCGACCACAACGGCAAGAAGATCGACTTCCGCAACGTCATTCTCATCATGACGACCAATGCGGGTGCGTCCGAAATGGCGAAATCGGCCATCGGTTTCGGTTCTTCGCGACGCACGGGTGAGGATGAAGAGGCGATCAACCGCTTGTTCACGCCGGAATTCCGCAACCGTCTGGATGCGATCATTCCGTTCTCGCCGTTGCCGACTGCCGTTATCCACAAGGTCGTGCAGAAGTTCGTCATGCAGCTCGAGACCCAGCTCTCCGAGCGGAATGTCACCTTCGATCTGCACGAAGATGCGATCTCCTGGCTGGCGGAAAAGGGTTACGACGAGAAAATGGGCGCCCGTCCGTTGTCGCGGGTGATCCAGGAACACATCAAGAAGCCGCTCGCCAACGAAATCCTCTTTGGCAAGCTCAAGAAGGGCGGCGTCGTCAGCGTCACCGTCGGCAAGAAGGATGACGGTTCCGACGGCCTCATACTTGAGGTCCTGCCGGAAACCGCGCCCGTGAAGCCGAAGCCGGAGGCGGAGCTCAAGGCCGCCAAGTCTCCGGGCAAGACGTCGAAGGCAAAGGCGAAACCTGCCTCGAAGGCGGCGATTGCCAATGAAGAGGCGGATGTTCTTGTTGCCGAGGCGAGCAAGTCCGACGAGGAGAACAAGCCACGCCGCAAGGTGAATACGGTGCCGAAAGTGCCGAAGAAGAAATGATAACGGTCTTTCGACCGATAAACCGGTGCCGGGCGAAAGCCCGGCATTTTCGTGCATAAAGCGGGTCGCGTTTTACCGGATAGATGCGGCGTGCTTTATGTTTCTGTTTTTATGCATGTCGTTATCCCGAAACCGCGACGCTTTCGGGCAATATGCATGAGTGGATCAGCAATGCAGACTGCCGACAGCGATACCATGCCCCTGCGCGGCTGGTTTTTCAGAGGAATGCGGGGCATATTCTCGCTGCCCTCGCTCATTCTCATGACATCTTTCGTCGGTTTCAGCGCCTTTGCGCTGGAATCGGGTGTGGCGCGCGGCGAAGCGGTGTTCATGACGCTGGTGATCTGGGCCTTGCCGGCAAAGATGATTCTCATCGGCTCCATGGTCGGCGGCGCCAATCTTGCCGCCTGTTTTCTGGCGGTGACGCTGTCATCGGTGCGGATGATGCCCATGGTCGCTTCCATCGTTCCGGAGATGCGTGGCGCAAAAACGCCGACGTGGATTTTGCTGTTCCTTTCGCATTTCGTCGCGATCACGGCCTGGGTTTTTGCCACACAAAATCTCTCCAAAGTGCCTCGCGAGGCGCGGGCCGCCTGGTTCGCCGGTTTCGGCATCACGCTTACTGTCATCAACGCCATTATCGTCGGCCTTTGTTACGGCGTCGTTGCTGCCTTTCCGCCGTTGGTCGCCGGTGTGCTGTTCTTCCTGACGCCGGTCTATTTCGTGGCATCGATCTGGGCTTCCGCCCGCCATTCTGTCGTTAAGGTCGCCTTTATCATCGGCGTGATCGCCGGGCCGGTCTTTGCGGTGATCGCACCCGAATTCGACATCCTCTATGCCGGGATTGGTGGCGGCACTTTGGCCTATCTGATCGACCGGTTCGTGTTCCGCCGCAGGATCAAACCCGTCTCACCGGAGAGCGAGCCATGATGACCGAAAACTGGTGGGCGCCCTATCTCTTCATCGCCATCGCCGGCTGGCTGGCGACCGATCTCTGGCGCTGGCTCGGCGTTCTCGCCGGCAACCGGCTGAAGGAGGATTCCGAGGCGCTCCACTGGGTGAGGGCGGTCGCCACAGCGCTCGTCATGGCCGTCACCGCCAAGCTGATCGTATTCCCGACAGGATCGCTCGAAGCATCGCCGCTATGGCTGCGCATCGGAGCGGCGGCACTCGGTTTCATCGCATTTCTGCTCGCCGGCCAGCGCGTCATCGTCGGTGTCGCGGTCCCGGTCCTGCTTCTCGCCGGCGGGTTATTCGCGCTCGGTTTTTAATACTCTCCTTATCCGAATATTAAGCCCGTTGCCGTAGTTTGCCGTTGACTAAACAGGGGCAACTCCATGCGACTATTCGCGGCGGAACGTTTTGTACTTGGCTTTATCGCCATATTGTTCGCGATCGATGCGGCGTTGATAACGGCCAAAGGCATTCGGGTTGATTACGCCGGATATTCACTATGCGCCCTGGCGGGCGCCGGGGTTTTTATCCTCGGCCAGTTCTATCGCAAAAGCGGGCGTGATCTCCGCATCGCCGCCGCGCTGATTTCGGGCGGATTGTTCATCCTGTTCACGCTTGTCGCCTCCGTCTTCAACTACATGTTCCTGCCCGTCGCTTTTCCGGCGATCGACGATGTGCTTTTCCGCGTGGATGCGGCACTTGGTTATAGCTGGCCGGATATTGTCTTATGGGCGACGACAAACCCATGGATCGGAACAATCCTGTTCTTCGTCTATGCGACGTCGCTGCCGCAGCTTCTGGTGATCGTGATCACGCTCGGCTTTACCGGCAAGGAGCGGATGCTGCACCACTTCCTCGTGACGGGTGTCCTCGGCGCATTTACAAGCATCGTCTTTTGGATATTCTTCCCGACATTCGGACCCTCTGCTTATGTGCAACTACCGCAATGGGTTTCGCAGACGATCCCCTTGGCGGTCGATAATGCGTATGGGCAGGAGTTGAGCCGTCTTATAACGGGGGGTGTGAGCTACCTCACGCCCAAAAACGTGCTGGGGCTGATCGGCTTCCCGTCGTTTCACATCTTCATGGCAGCAATGTCCGCCTGGTTCGTGCCGCGTCACTGGCTGGTGATGGCGATAATCTTACCACTAAACTTCGTGATGCTGCTGGCCGTTCTCGTCCAGGGCGGACACCATCTCTCGGATGTTTTCGGCGGTCTCGTCGCTTTTGCCATCGTCTGCGCCGCCTCTGCCCGCCTGCTCAAATGGCTGTCGGCAAAGGAGCGCGACGGTGCGGCGGCAGCCTCTCCTGCTCAGATCGTCGCGGCGGAATAATCGCCACGAGTTTCGCTCTCGCGGGCTTCCGCAACCAGCCAGTCCGACAGAATGCGGGCCGATTCGGTCATGTCTCCAGATTCTACCAGCCAATAATGCTTGTCCGCATCCGCGGGACGATCAAAAAGTATGGTCAATTGACCGTCTGCGATTTCGTCGCGAAGAAGCGCTGTTGGGCAAAGGCCGATACCCTGTCCCGTCTTGAGCGCGGTCACCAGCAGATTGAAATCCGCGAAGATGGGGCCGGCGCCCTTTGGCAGGGGTAGGCCCTCAATTGCCAGCCAATCCCGCCATGCCGTCTCGCTGTCGTCATGCAGCAACTCTGCTCGTAACAGGTCAGACACGTCATCGAAGGGGCCGGATTTGGTGAGGTAGGCGGGTGCGCATGTCGGCCGCGTCTCAGCGCTGAAAAGCGCCACGGCTTTCTGTCCGGGAACAGTGCCGTGTATGATGCTGAGATCGGCCTCCGTGGCGTGATCCCTGCCGGAATAGCTTATCGACACCTGGATGTCGGGATGCAGCGCCCGGAAGCGGGGAAGTCGGGGCGTCAGAAAATACGCGACCACCGAAGGCAGGCTGGCAAGGCGAACGACGGTGCGGTTGCGCCCCTGACTGATCCGTGCCGCGCCGGAGGCAATCTGCTGCAAGCCGCTCGAAACCGTGATGCCGAATTCCCGGCCCGCAGGGGTCAGCCTGACACCTCTCGCATGGCGTTCGAAAAGCGGCACACCGAGCCAGGCCTCCAGATTACGCACATGCTGGCTGACGGCAGCCGCCGTCATGCCGAGTTCCTGCGCGGCCAGGGAAAAACTTGTCCTTCTGGCAGCGGCTTCGAAAGCGCGGAGAGTGGCGAGTGGGGGAAGTTTCATGATCACAAGACTAAGTGGTACTTGGCCTGAGCGCAAGAAAAACCCGTCTTGTCAGGCAAGTGTCTATGCCGCAATTTCGCTTCGATATTTTCATCGTTCCGAGGACTTCATGACCCCGATGCCCGCCGCCGAACCCATTGATGCCGCCGCACGCCGCGCCGTCCGTCCCGTTGTCGTTTATCCGAACGGCACACTTCAGACACCGGACCTTACGCGTCTGGAGCAGGCCAAAAAGGGGATGGAGAAGATAGACGAGGTCATCGTGCCACCGCGCGAGGGCGGCACTTTCAATGTTCCGAAGGGGCATTTTTTCCGCATCGTCAGCATCGAAGGTCCGCAGGTGGGGGATTTGAACCTCTGGAACGCTCATGATCTGACGGAGCGTTTTTTCAGCGGCAAGACCCGCGCTTTGCATGCCACCCATGTTTCCGTCGGCAACCGGCTATGGAGCAATCTGCCGTCCCTGCGGCCGATGGCGACCATCACCGGCGACACGCTTTCATGGTACGGCTGGGACGAAGACGGCGGCGGCGTGCATGATGTGATCGGCACCCGTTGCGATCCTTACACCAACAAATTGCTGAGCGGCGGCGATTACCACAATTGCTGCCATTCGAACCTGACAAATGCGCTTGCCTCGGCCAAGGGCCTGTCATTCGGCGAGGCGGAACCGCATGTGCACGATGTTCTGAACGTCTTCATGTGCACGGGTTTCACCCGCGACACGCATCAATATTTCATGAAAGCGAGCCCGGTGCGGCCGGGTGATTATCTGGAACTCTTTGCGGAAATCGATCTCATCGGCGCGCTGTCCGCCTGCCCCGGCGGGGATTGCGGTGACAGCCATTCCAGCGATGCGGTCCCGTGCTATCCCCTGAAGGTGGAAATATTCCGACCGGATATGGCCGCGCTCGAAGGCTGGCCGTGGCCGGAGAAAAATGCCTATCGTAATCCGGAATGATTGGTCCGAAGGTCTCTCCTCCGTCATGCTCGGGCCTGTCCCGAGCATCTGCAACCGATTGATTTCACGCTACGTGGTTGGATCCTCGGCACAGGGCCGAGGATGACGTCGCGTGCAAGGCGAGCCTCAGGAAGCGAGCGCCGCCTTTATCTTTTCCGCATGGGCCTTCAGCACCTCGCCATCGGCCATTGTACCGGAATGGGGCTTCAGAGGCTCGCCTTCCTTGCGCGGAATGACGTGGAAGTGCAGGTGGAACACGGTCTGACCGGCGGCGGGTTCGTTGAACTGGGCGACAAAGACGCCATCCGCATCGAAGGCTTCTTTCGCTGCTACAGCCAGTTTCTGCACCACGGGGATGGTCCTTGCCAGCACTTCCGGGTCGGCATCGAGCAGATTGCGCGAGCCGGTTTTCGGAACGACCAGCAGATGGCCGGGAGCCTGCGGCATCACATCCATGAAAGCCAGCGTGTGCTCGTCCTCATAAAGCTTGTGGCTCGGAATTTCGCCGCGCAGGATTTTCGCGAAGATATTATTGTCGTCATAGGTGCTGGCCGTCATCGGTGATCTCTCCTCATAGCGGACTTATACTTATGCGTCCGGTTCCTGTCTGTCGCCCTTGCGGAAGGGCGTATGGTCTTCCAGATAGTCGCCGATATGCTCGACCTCTTCGCGCTCGCGCTGAAGATAATCGGCAATGGCCCGGCGCAGACCCGGATGGACGATGAAATGCGCCGAATGGGTGGTGACCGGCACGTAACCGCGCGCCAGCTTGTGTTCTCCCTGCGCACCGGCTTCTACCCGTTTCAGCCCCTTCGCCAGTGCGAAATCGATTGCCTGATGGTAACAGACCTCGAAATGCAGGAAGGGGTGCTCTTCGATACAGCCCCAGTGCCGGCCGTAAAGCGCGTCCGAGCCGATGAAATTGATCGCGCCGGCGATATAGCGCCCCTCGCGTTTGGCCATCACGAGCAGAACGTCGTCGGCCATGCGCTCGCCGATCAGTGAATAGAATTCCCGCGTCAGATAGGGCCGGCCCCATTTGCGGCCGCCGGTATCCAGGTAGAAGGCGAAGAACTGGTCCCAGATATCCTCGGTCAAATCGCTTCCGGTCAGCCAGTCGATTTCGATGCCGTTTTCCAGCGCCGCACGGCGTTCCTTCTTCAGCCCCTTGCGCTTGCGCGAGGAAAGGGCCTCAAGAAAATCGTCGTGGTCGCGATAGCCGTCATTGATGAAGTGGAACTGCTGGTCGGTCCTGTGCAGGAAATCGCGAGGCAGAAGCGCGGACAGGTCGGCGTCTTCCAGAAACGTGACGTGTGCGGAAGAAACGCCGATCTTTTCCGTCACCTGGGCAAGGCCGGAGGCCAAAAGCGGCTTGAAGCGTGTCTCGTCTTCGGTTTCGGAGACCAGCAGCCGCGGCCCGCTCGCCGGCGTGAAGGGCACCGAACATTGCAGTTTCGGGTAATAATGCCCGCCGGCCCGTTCGAAAGCATCCGCCCAGCCATGGTCGAAGACATATTCGCCCTTGCTGTGGTTCTTCAGATAGGCCGGCACGGCCCCGACGAGCACGCCGGAGGCGTTTTCAAGCAGCAGATGGTGTCCAAGCCAGCCGGTCTTGGCCGTCGCCGATCCGGACTCTTCCATGGAGGAGAGAAATTCGTGGGAAATAAACGGGTTGTACGGTTTTCCTGACGTATTGCGCGATGTTCCGGAAAGCCGTTTCCAGCTTTCCGGATCGATATCCCCAAAGGATTGCGCAACGCGAATGGAATAGTCTTCTGTCATGCCGTGGCGGAGGGGCTCTCTCTCGGGTCGAAACCCTCGAATGTCATCTGGTCCGCATATTTATAGGTAGTCTCGCGCGCATTTTCATCCCTGACCGTCCAGGTAATTATCGGAAGCCCAAGTTTTCTTTGCGCCTCGATGAAGCTGTTGGGCAGATGGCCCCAATGATAGGAGATGAAATCAACCCCGGTCTGCATCGCCTCATCATGCTTGAAGAAGTCTTCCGGCTTGGCGCCCTCGGCGGTCAGCCCGAGCGGCCAGGGCGAGCCAGCCGCTTTCAGGTCCTTGAGGAGATGATGGTCGAAGCTCATCAGGGCGACGTGGCCCTTATAGCCTTCGAGGTCTTCCAGAACCGCTTCGGCAAAACCGTCATCGACGCCTTCGCCCTCGCGTCCCTTCAGTTCTATCACCAGCGGCACCTTGCCGGCGCAGAGCGCCAGAAGTTGCTTCAGCGTCGGGATGCGGTCCTTGGTCTGGCCCACGGAGAGCAGAGACAATTCACCGGAGGTATGTTCGCGCACATCGCCCTTGATGCCGGTCAGCCGGGCCATGTCGTCGTCGTGAAAAATCACCGGCACGCTGTCGGCGGCAAGCTGAACGTCGCATTCGATGGCGAAACCGGCGTCTATGGCCCGGGAAAAGGCGGAGAGCGTGTTCTCCCAGACCGCCTTGTTCAGATCGTGATAACCGCGATGGGCGACAGGCTCAGCCGTCAGCCAGGAAAGTTTAAGCGTCATACGTCGATTTCCACGATCGCGTCGATCTCGACGGCGGCATTGAAGGGCAGGCAGGCCATGCCGACGGCGGCGCGGGCATGCTTGCCGGCGTCACCCAGAACGTTGGCGAGCAGATTGGACGCACCATTGATGACGAGGTGCTGTTCGACGAACTCCGGAACCGAGGCGACAAAGCCGTTGAGCTTGAGGATACGACGGATCTTCGTAAGGTCGCCGTTCAACGCCGCCTTGACCTGTGCGAGAATGTTGACGGCGCACAATTCGGCGGCGCGCTGGGCCGTTGCAACGTCAACATCGCGGCCAACGAGGCCCGTCACCGCAATCTTGCCTGATTCCATCGGCAGTTGACCCGATACATAAAGAAGATTGCCGCTGATGGTGAACGGAACGTAGTTTGCGGCAGGTGCTGCCGCTACGGGAAGAGTAAAGCCCAGTTCCTTGAGGCGGCCTTCGATGACGTCCGACATTTTCGTCTCCGGTTTTGTTGTAAATCCTTCAAGAATCCGGCATTCAGAAGATGTTGATCCAAAAGCCGGGCGGTTGCTTGTACAATATGAGCGGTGAGTCCAACAGGAGATATTGCATGTTTGTCAGGACGCTTGGTTTCGTTGCCGCAACAGGGCTTATGACCGGCCTGTCGAACGGCGCCAATGCCTTGCCCGTCACGGTTCCGGATCTTGTCGCCCATCGCGCCGTCTACGATCTCGAACTCAAGGATGCGTCGGACCGCTCCGGCATCGAGGGTATGACGGGCCGCATGGTCTATGAATTCACCGGCTCCGCCTGTCAGGGTTACAAGACGGATTTCCGCTTCGTAACGCAGATCAACACGGGCGACGCGGTTCGCATGACCGACCAGCAGACGACGACCTTCGAGGACCTGGCGGCGAAGAAATTCACCTTCGAGACCAAATCCTACACCGACGACAATCTGGACAAGGAAGTGCAGGGCGCTGCGGTCGACAACAAAGAAGGCGTGAAGGTCGATCTGACCCGCCCGGACGCCCGCCAGATCGATCTCGTTGCCAGCGAATTTCCGACGGAGCACATGTTCCAGGTCATCGAAAACGCCAAACAGGGAAAACGCATCTTCGAATCCCGCATTTTCGACGGTTCGGATGACGGCGACGAAAGCCTGATCACCTCCACGCTGGTCGGCAAGGCGCAGATGCCGAAGGACGGCGACGCCGAGGCCGGCAAGGCGGGCGAATTCGGCAAAGCCGCGTTCTGGCCGGTGACGATCGCCTATTACAACGACAAGACCGGCACCGACGCTCTGCCGATCTACCGTATGTCCTTCAAGCTTTACGACAACGGAATCACTCGCGATCTGACCATGGATTACGGCGATTTCGTTCTGACCGGCAAGCTCGCGAAGCTTGATATCCTCAAGCCCGAAATCTGCGAAAACAAGCCGGTTCGCTGAAAGGTGGGCCGTTCGCGCGGTTTTTTCGCATAAATGCTTGCTTTTTATCTGAGGCAACTGTATGCGCCTCACCATTCCACACGCGAAGCTTGGGATGTTCCGGGAGAAATCCGGTCCGTTCCGCCCGGTGGTGTCGATGAAAATCGGCGCTGTTCGCTTCGCGGGGGTTAAACCGGAAAAGGAGTAACTAGGCATGGCATTGCCCGATTTTTCTATGCGTCAGCTTCTGGAAGCTGGTGTTCACTTTGGTCACCAGACGCATCGCTGGAACCCGAAGATGAAGCCGTACATCTTCGGCGACCGTAACAACATCCACATCATCGATCTGGCTCAGACCGTTCCGATGCTGTCGCGCGCCCTTCAGGTCGTGTCCGACACCGTCGCTCGTGGCGGCCGCGTTCTGTTCGTCGGCACCAAGCGCCAGGCGTCCGAAATCATCGCCGACAGCGCAAAGCGTTCGGCCCAGTACTACGTCAACTCGCGCTGGCTCGGCGGCATGATGACCAACTGGAAGACGATCTCCAACTCGATCCAGCGTCTGCGCAAGGTCGACGAGATCCTGAACTCGGAAGGCTCCGGCTATTCCAAGAAAGAGCGTCTGACCCTTGAGCGCGAGCGCGAAAAGCTTGAAAAGGCTCTCGGCGGTATCCGCGATATGGGCGGCGTTCCGGACCTGATGTTCATCATCGACACCAACAAGGAAAAGATCGCGATCGAAGAAGCCAAGCGTCTTGGCATTCCGGTCGTTGCGATCATCGACTCCAACTGCGATCCGGATCACATCGACTTCCCGATCCCCGGTAACGACGACGCATCGCGCGCCATCTCGTTCTATTGCGACCTGATTGCTCGCGCTGCCATCGACGGCATCGCCCGTCAGCAGGGCGCTTCCGGCCGCGACATCGGCGCTTCGGAAGAAGCTCCGATCGAGCCCGCGCTCGAAGACGAGGCTGGCGCCTGATTTAGGCCCTGTCAGACGGCGATTTTGGTCGCCGTCTCCTCGACCAGGATATGACAAGGCCGTCAAAGACCTGAATAGGGTTGACGGCCTTGTTCGTTTCAAACCGCTCCGCTTGAGTTTCGGTGAAGTATCGAGCGTTCCGATGCGGTTGAAGAAATCTGCGGGCAGCTTTCATAACGCTGTCACACTTGAGCGGCACCCATCATTTCGATGTATGGAGACGCCGCAGCACTTGGGAATGCGCATGACCCTTTCCTGAAATCGTCTCCGGTTTCAAAGGGTGTGCGGCCGGGTACACTCATCACCCAGAACTTCGGCACGGCGAATTCAGCCGGCTGACCGATCGAACCGATAAGAGGCAAACAATGACCGAAATCACAGCCGCAATGGTGAAGGAACTGCGCGAGAAGTCCGGCGCAGGCATGATGGACTGCAAGAAGGCTCTTGCTGAAACCAATGGCGACATGGAAGCGGCGATCGACTGGCTGCGCGCCAAGGGCATCGCAAAGGCCGACAAGAAGTCAGGCCGCACGGCTGCCGAAGGTCTGATCGGCGTCGCCACCATGGGTCACAAGGCTGTTCTCGTCGAACTCAACTCCGAGACCGACTTCGTTGCCCGTAACGACGCGTTCCAGGATCTCGTTCGCGGCATTGCCCAGGTCGCGCTGTCCACCGACGGCACCGTTGACGCCGTTAGCGCCGCCGCCTATCCGGCAACCGGCAAGTCCGTTTCCGACAGCATCAAGGACGCGATCGCCACCATCGGCGAAAACATGACGCTACGCCGTTCGGCTGCGCTCGAAGTCGAGCATGGCGTTGTTGCGACCTACATCCATAACGCTGCCGGCGACGGCATCGGCAAGCTCGGCGTTCTCGTTGCCCTGAAGTCGGTCGGCGACAAAGTCGTTCTGAACTCCATCGGCCGCCAGGTCGCCATGCATATCGCTGCGACCAACCCGCTCGCCATCCGCTCCGAGGAAGTCGACGCTGCCGTGGCTGAGCGCGAACGCAACGTCTTCATCGAGCAGGCCCGCGAATCCGGCAAGCCGGAAGCGATCATCGAAAAGATGGTTGACGGCCGCATGCGCAAGTTCTTCGAAGAAGTCGCTCTTCTGTCGCAGGCTTTCGTCATCAACCCCGATCTGACTGTCGGCGCTGCCGTCAAGGAAGCCGAAAAGGAAGCCGGTGCTGCCATCGAAGTGACGGGCATGGTTCGCCTGCTGCTCGGCGAAGGCGTCGAGAAGGAAGAAAGCGATTTCGCAGCAGAAGTCGCCGCAGTCGCCAAGGGCTGATTATATTTACCCAATCTTGGGAAAACGGGAGGGCATCGCGTGACAACGCGGTGCCCTTCGTGTATCCGCGTTTCGGTTACATTTCCCGAGGAGTCATGATGTCTTCCAAGCCGATCTACAAACGTGTTCTTCTCAAGGCTTCCGGTGAAGCCCTTATGGGCGACCAGGGTTTCGGTATCGATGTGGCGGTTGCAGACCGGATCGCCTCCGATATTGCCGAGGCGAGGGCGATGGGCGTTGAAGTCGGCGTTGTCGTCGGCGGCGGCAATATTTTCCGCGGCGTTGCCGTGGCGTCCAAGGGCGGCGACCGGGTCACCGGCGACCACATGGGCATGCTGGCCACCATCATCAACGCGCTGGCGCTGGCAACCTCGCTGCGCAAGCTCAGCATCGACACCGTCGTTCTGTCGGCAATCGCGATGCCTGAAATCTGTGAAAGCTTCTCGCAGCGTGCGGCGCTCCATCATCTCGCGCAGGGCCGCGTGGTGATTTTTGCCGGCGGTACAGGCAATCCCTTCTTCACCACCGACTCCGCCGCAGCGCTGCGCGCCGCGGAAATGGGCGCCGAGGCGATCTTCAAGGGCACCCAGGTGGACGGCATCTATTCCGCCGACCCGAAGAAGGATCCGACAGCCACCCGTTTCGACGAGCTGACCCATAGCGAAGTGCTCGGCAAGGGTCTGGCGGTCATGGATATCGCCGCTGTCGCGCTTGCCCGCGAAAACCACATCCCGATCATCGTTTTCTCGATCCACGAGAAGGGCGGTTTCGCGCAGATATTGACCGGCGGTGGCCGCAAGACCATCGTGCACGACAAATAATCAAAAAACGACGTCGGTCCGGGGCGGATTCCGCCCCACCTTGGCCGATAGAGATGGAGTATCAAGATGAGTGGTATTGACCTCAACGATATCAAGCGCCGCATGGATGGCGCCATCAATGCATTCAAGAGCGATATCGCATCGCTTCGCACCGGCCGGGCTTCGGCCAATATTCTCGATCCGGTGACCATCGAGGCATACGGCTCGCGCGTTCCGCTCAACCAGGTCGCAAACATCACGGTTCCGGAGCCGCGCATGCTCGGCGTCAACATCTGGGACAAGTCGATGGTCAATGCCGTCGATCGCGCCATCCGCGAATCCAATCTTGGCCTCAACCCGATCGTCGATGGCCAGAACCTCAGAATTCCTTTGCCGGAACTCAACGAGGAGCGCCGCAAGTCGCTCGTCAAGGTGGCTCATGATTATGCCGAAAAATCCAAGGTAGCGATTCGCCATGTTCGCCGCGACGGCATGGATGGTCTGAAAAAAGCCGAAAAAGACGGCGATATCGGCCAGGACGAAAGCCGTGGACAGTCGGAAAAAGTGCAGAAAATGACTGACGACACGATTTCGGAAATTGAGCGCTTGCTTGGCGAGAAGGAAAAGGAAATCATGCAGGTCTAGTATCGCTTGCGATAGACCCGTATTTTATTCGTTTTAATTTCGCGCTGCCTGTTACTGGATCGATATGCCGACGACGACACGTTCCTCAATACCCGAGCACGTCGCCATCATCATGGATGGAAATGGGCGATGGGCAAAACAGCGCGGTCTTCCGCGCGTGATGGGGCATCGCCGCGGGGTCGAGGCTGTGCGCGAGACCGTGCGCGCCGCCGGCGACTGCGGTGTCCGTTATCTCACACTGTTCGCCTTCTCATCGGAAAACTGGCGCAGACCCGAATCCGAGGTGAGCGACCTGATGGGGCTTTTGAAGGCTTTCATCCGGCGCGACCTCGCGGAACTGCACCGTGAAAACGTCCGTGTGCGCATCATCGGCGACCGGCAGGGGCTGAAAAACGATATTCGCAGCCTTCTCGAAGAGGCCGAACACATGACGGCTGATAACACCAAGCTGACGCTGGTGATCGCCTTCAATTATGGCAGCCGCGACGAGATTGCCCGTGCGACGATGGCAATCGCCCGCGATGTCGCCGAAGGCCGGCTGGACGCGGGATCAATCACCCCGGAGATGATTTCGGAGAGACTCGACACCTCCGGAATGCCAGATCCGGATCTGATCATCCGCACCAGTGGAGAGGAGCGCCTGTCGAACTTTCTGCTCTGGCAGGCGGCCTATTCGGAGTTCCTGTTCGTTCCCGAATATTGGCCTGACTTCAATCGGCAGCTGTTCTTCTCCGCAATCGAGCAATATGCAACGCGTGATCGCCGTTTCGGCGCTCTGGCCGAGCAGGTTGCCGTGGCAGGCGCCTGATGAGCCGTGAACTCAGACTGCGGATCATCTCCGCAATCGTCATGGCGGCGGTCATCTTGGCCGCGACCTGGTATGGCGGTATTCTGTTCCGCATCGTGGCCGGTCTCCTGGCGATCCTCATCTATTATGAATGGGCGACGATCACCCGCCTGTCGGAGACGAACTCCACCGGCAATGCCTGGGGCTGGTTCGCGGTCGCCGTCATCGCCGGCAACACGATTTTCGGCGAACCTTCGCTCGATCTGCCGCTGCTGTCAGGCTTTACGCTGACGGCGGCGCTTTTCCCCGTGTTGCGCGGCAGGAACTGGTGGCTGGTCGGCGGTATCGTTTATGCCGGTTTGAGCGGAATCTCGCTGGCCGCGATTCGCGGTGACGAGCTGACGGGTTTCGTCGCCATACTGTTCGTTTTCGCAGTGGTTTGGTCGACCGATATTCTCGCTTATTTCGTCGGGCGCGCCATTGGCGGGCCGAAGCTCGCGCCGGCGATTTCTCCGGGCAAAACCTGGTCCGGCGCAATCGGCGGAGCAGTGGCCGCATTGATCGGCGGCGGCGCGGTGTCGTTTGCCTATCACGGCAGGATCAGCCTGCTGGTGCTCGGGCTCGCTCTCATCCTCTCGGTGTTCAGCCAGATCGGCGACCTTTTCGAATCCTTCGTGAAACGGCGTTTTCAGGTCAAGGATTCGAGCCATCTTATTCCAGGTCACGGCGGCTTCATGGACCGGGTTGACGGTCTTGTTTTCGCCTGCTTTACGGTATTCCTCATTGCTTTCGTGCATGCGGCGGCAACCGGCGACGTGCCCGGATCGGGCGGCGGCCTGTTGCCGGGCTTCTGAGCCGCGGCAGGTCATGAAATATAAGGGCAAATTGTCATGAACACAGTAATGGCCGCGACCGGGTTTCTGACCGGCTATATCGTGCCCTTCATCCTGGTGCTTTCCCTGCTCGTTTTCGTCCATGAAATGGGCCATTACCTTGTCGGCCGCTGGAGCGGCATCCGCTCCACCGCATTTTCCATCGGTTTCGGCCCGGAGCTGATCGGCTTTACCGACCGGCACGGCACACGATGGAAGCTTTCCGCCATACCGCTCGGCGGCTACGTAAAATTCTTCGGCGACGAGGATGCCTCCAGTAAGCCGGACAGCTCCGGCCTGTCGCATATGTCGCTGGAGGAGAGGGCGCAGACGCTTTCCGGCGCAAAGCTCTGGAAAAGGGCGGCGACGGTTGCTGCCGGGCCTATCGCCAACTTCCTTCTCGCCATTCTCATCTTCGCGGTGCTGTTCGGTGTCTATGGCCGCATGATCGCCGATCCGGTCGTGGCGGAGGTGCGTGAAAACAGCGCGGCTGCGGCTGCCGGCGTGCACCCCGGCGACCGCCTGGTGGCGATCGACGGCGAAAAGGTGAAGACGTTCGAGGATGTCCGCCGTTATGTCGGTATCCGGCCGGGCACACCGATCACCGTGACGGTCGAAAGGGCGGGCGAGGAACTGAAGCTTCCCATGGTTCCGACCCGCACCGAAACCACCGACCAGTTCGGCAACAAGCTGGAAATGGGCATCATCGGCATCGTCACCGACCAGAGTAGTGGTAATTTCCGCCATATCGAATATTCGCCGTCGCAGGCGCTGCTCGAGGGCGTGCGCGAAACGGGCCACGTCGTCACCGGTACTTTCAACTATATCGGCAATCTCGTGACCGGGCGTATGAACGCCGATCAGCTCGGCGGTCCCGTCCGCGTCGCGCAGGCTTCAGGCCAGATGGCGACACTCGGTATTTCGGCCGTCATCCAGCTCGCCGCCGTTCTTTCCGTGTCGATCGGTCTCCTGAACCTGATGCCTGTCCCGGTTCTGGACGGCGGACATCTGGTATTTTATGCGATCGAGGCCATCCGCGGCAGGCCGCTCGGCGCCGGTGCGCAGGAGGTGGCATTCCGTATTGGCATGGTCATGATTCTGGGACTTATGGTTTTTGCAACATGGAATGATATCAGCAGCTTGATTGGCTGATGATAGTGTTTTATCGGTTTTGTTAGTCGCTTGTTTACCTTGTTTTTATGCCGAAGTGGCGAATGCGCCACTCTGGATCACGAAGTAAACAGAATTTAACGTTCTGACTTGCTTGTAGGGGAAAAGCAGGTAAAACGACGCACATGGCCGGAGTCGGGTTCCGCCCGCTGAGGGACAACGTAAAAAGGTAAGAATTGAAATGAAGGCTGGTTCAAGATTTTTGAACGCTGTATCGGCGGTTGCGCTGTCTGCTGGTGTTTCTTCGGTTGCAGGCCTTGGCATGCTTGCCTCTGCTGGCGTTGCAAATGCAGCCGTCATCAGCAGGATCGATGTTCGCGGGGCCGAGAGGTCCGGTGCGGACTCCGTGCGTTCCAACATCACCATTGCGCCGGGTAAGAACTTTTCCAATTCGGACATCGATGAATCGGTGAAGCGTCTTTACGCCACCGGTTACTTCTCGAATGTCGCTATGCGCGTTTCCGGTAGCACGCTGGTCGTGACCGTGAATGAAAACCAGCTGGTCAATCAGGTGGTTTTCAACGGCAACCGCAAGATCAAGGACGACAAGCTCGCAGGCGTCGTGCAGACCCAGCCGCTTGGCCCGTTCAATCAGGCTATCGTGACTGCTGACATTGCCCGCATCAAGGAAGCCTATTCCGCGATCGGCCGCAGCGACGTCGAAATCACCACCCAGACCGTTTCCGTCGGCCAGGGCCGTGTGAACATCGCTTTCGTCATCAACGAGGGCGAGCGCACGAAGATCGGCCGAATCGATTTCGTCGGCAACAATTCCTATAGCGACGGTCGTCTGGCCGCCGTCATCAATACCAAGAAGTCCAACATGCTGTCGTTCCTGACGCGTAAGGACGTCTATAACGAGGACAAGCTGCGCGCCGACGAAGAGGCGCTGCGCCAGTTCTATTACAACCGCGGTTATGCCGACTTCCGGGTCGTGTCTTCCGAAGCGGTGCTGGACGAGTCCAGCAACGAATACAACATCTCCATCACTGTCGACGAAGGCAAGAAGTACGACTTCGGCAACGTCGTGGTCGAATCGACCGTGCCGGGTGTTGATGGCACCGAATTGCAGGGTCTCGTGGAAACCCGTCAGGGCGCGAGCTACAGCGCCAAGGAAGTCCAGCAGAGCATGGAAGCGATTTCCAAGCGCGTCGCCGGCGAAGGTTATCCTTTCGCCCGTGTAACGCCGCGCGGCGACCGCGACATGTCCGGCAACACCATCGGCGTGACCTACATCGTCGATCAGGGCGAGCGCGCCTATGTCGAGCGTATCGAAATCCGTGGCAACACGCGTACGCGTGACTATGTCATTCGCCGCGAGTTCGATATCTCCGAAGGTGATGCGTTCAACCAGACGGTCGTTACGGCTGCGAAGCGCCGTCTCGAAGCGCTCGGTTATTTCTCGAAGGTCAATATCTCGACCGCCGGTGGCAGCGCGCCTGACCGCGTCGTCATCGTTGTCGATGTGGAAGACCAGTCGACGGGTTCGTTCGGTATCGGTGCGGGTTACTCTCAGAACGACGGTGTGCTGCTTGAAGCCTCCATCGAAGAGAAGAACTTCCTCGGCCGCGGCCAGTACATTCGTCTTGCCGCTGGTGCGGGCGAAGATGATGCGCGTACCTACACGTTGTCCTTCACCGAACCCTATTTCCTCGGTTATCGTCTGGCCGCAGGTTTCGATCTGTTCAAGAACCAGAGCAAGAGCGAAGATTATTACGATTACGACGAGCAGGGCTTCGCGTTGCGCGTGACCGCGCCGATCACCGAAAACCTCTCGACGACGTTCAAGTACACCTACAAGCAGCTCAACTATGACGGCGAGGGCGATTGGGAAAGCGGCAGCAATCTTGCCGAACCCTATAAGGCTCTGATCCGTGGCGAAGACTGGACGCAGTCCATCATCTCGAATACGCTGAACTACAACACGCTCGACGACCGCAACATGCCGCGCGAAGGCTGGCAGGCTGCTCTGACGAACGAATTCGCAGGCCTCGGCGGTGATTCCGAGTATTACAAAATCTACGCCAAGGCCCGGTATTACTACACGCTGTCGGACGAGTACGATGTTATCGGCTCGATCACCGGTCAGGCGGGTCATGTGGTGCCGACTGGCGACGATCTGCTTGTGTTCGATCAGTTCAAGTTCGGCGGCCGTCAGATTCGCGGCTTCAAGAACGACGGTATCGGCCCGCGCATCGGTTCCGACTCCATAGGCGGCACGACCTACTTTGCGGCTTCCGCCGAAGTCACGGCCCCGATGCCCGGCATTCCGGAAGATTTCGGTCTGCGTCTCGCAGGGTTTGTTGATGCCGGTACGCTGTATGGCAACAAGGTTAAGATCGGTACGGGGGAAACCCTGCAGGACGACAACTCCATCCGTGCATCCGCCGGTATCGGTGTGATGTGGGCGTCGCCCTTCGGTCCGATCCGCGTCGACTACGCAGTTCCGATCGCCAAGGAAGACTACGACGAGGAACAGCGTTTCCGGTTTGGCATGTCCAACACTTTCTGATATCGGCAGTCCAGAACTGCAACTTTGAACGTTCTGGAGATTCCGTCTGATGGAATACAACGCCTTTTTTCCGCCCCACGATGGACTGCGATTGAAAGATATCGCAGACCGTTTTGGGGCGGAACTGTCTGACGATGCGGCGGGAGAGCGGATCATAAGGTCCGTCGCACCGGTTTACCGGGCAAAACCCGATCAGCTCTGCTATATTCTCTCGCGCAAGAACCGCGAAGAGTTGCCGACCTGCGAGGCTGGCGCCGTTATTTGTGATGCGGCGCTTGCCGATATTCTTCCGTCTCACATTCCCGCACTGATATCGAAAAACCCGCACACGCTTTTTGCGCAGGTGGGCGCCTTGCTGCACCCTGCCGCCATGCGTCCCGGTACGGTTGTTTCGATGCAGGCCGAAATTTCCCACACCGCGCATGTCGATCCATCTGCGAAGCTCGAAGCGGGCGTGATCGTTGAGCCGCTCGCCGTGATCGGCGCGGGCGCCCATATCGGCGCTGGCACGCGGATCGGCCCGGGCGTTATCATCGGGCAGGATGTGCAGGTTGGGCGCGATTGCACCATCGCCGGCGGCGCAAGCATTCTTGCCGCTCTCATCGGCAACAATGTGATTATCCACAACGGCGCACGCATCGGTCAGGACGGGTTCGGTTATGCACCCGGTCCGCGCGGCATGTTGAAGATCGTGCAGATCGGCCGCGTCATCATTCAGGACAATGTCGAGATCGGCGCCAACACCACGATCGACCGTGGCACCATGGATGACACTGTCATCGGCGAAGGCACCAAGATCGACAATCAGGTCCAGATCGGCCACAACGTTCGCATCGGCCGCCATTGCGGCATCGTCAGCAAGGTCGGCATTGCGGGCAGCACCCGCATCGGCGACGGTGTGATGATCGGCGGCGCGGCGGGCATCAACGGCCATATCACCATTGGTGACGGTGTACAGATTGCGGCCATGAGCGGTGTTGTCGCCGATGTTCCGGCCGGCGCCCGTTATGGCGGGACGCCTGCGCGTCCGATGAAATATTTCCTGCGCGACATGGCCGATATTCTGGCGCGCGCTGAAGGGCGTGATAAAAAAACAGGAGAAAAAAATAATGACTGAAGAAACTAAGACGACGCTCGGCGCGGCTGACATTCTGGACGTCATGAAGCTTTTGCCGCATCGTTACCCGTTCTTGCTCATCGACAAGATCATCGAGATCGATGGTAATAATTCGGCGATTGGCATCAAGAATGTGACGGTCAACGAACCGCATTTCACCGGTCATTTCCCGGATCGGCCGATCATGCCGGGCGTTCTGATCGTCGAGGCCATGGCCCAGACGGCAGGTGCGATCTGTGCCCGCAGCCAGGGTGAGGGCGGTTATCTCGTCTATTTCATGACCATCGACAATGCGCGCTTCCGCAGACCCGTCGTTCCGGGCGATCGCCTGGAAATCCACGTGGTCAAGCAGCGCCAGCGCGGTAATGTCTTTAAATTCCATTGTGAGGCGAAGGTCGAAGGCGTGCTGGTGGCGGAAGCCGATGTCGGCGCTATGATGATCCCCGAGGACCAGCAATGAGCACGATTGCGGCTTCGGCCAGAATCCACCCGACGGCCGTTGTCGAAGACGGTGCGGTTATCGGCGAAAATGTCGTTATCGGTGCCCTGAGCTATGTCGGCGCGAAAGTCACGCTGCACGACGATGTTGTGCTGCACAATCATGCCGTCGTTTCCGGCCTGACCGTTATCGGCCGCGGATCGGTCATCTATCCCATGGCGGTTATCGGCGGTTCGCCTCAGGCGGTTCGCCACGACGGTTCGGAAACCTCGCTTGAGATCGGTGAACGCTGCGTCATGCGCGAAGGCGTGACGATGAATGCCGGCAGCTCCGACGGCAGCGGCAAGACCATCGTCGGCGATGACAACCTGTTTCTCGCCAACTCGCATGTGGCGCATGATTGTCGCCTGGGCAGTCATATCATCATGTCCAATAATGTGATGCTGGCGGGACATGTGACCATTGAGGACCGCGCTATTCTGGGTGGCGGCTGCGCTGTGCACCAGTTCACCCGCATCGGTCGTCAGGCCTTCATCGGCGGGCTGTCGGCAGTCAATTACGACGTCATTCCCTATGGCATGTTGAACGGCAATCCCGGCATTCTCGGCGGGCTGAATGTCGTCGGCATGACGCGTGCCGGCATCGACCGCGCGGATATTCATAAGGTCAGGCGCGTCTTCAAGACGATATTCGAAGGCGAGGGCGCTATCCGTAGCAATGCGGCGGCGATCGACCGGGCGGAATATCTCGATTGCCCCCAGGTCATCGAGATTCTCGATTTCATCGGTGCGGATAGCGACCGCGCGCTTTCCTCGCCAAACCGGGGCAAGTGAGCCGTGACAGGCGGCGGGCGTCTCGCCATCGTGGCCGGAAGCGGCCAGCTGCCGCTCCATGTGGCGGCGGCCGCGCGCGAGATGGGGGAAAACCCCTTCATTGTACAGCTGCGCGATGATTCCCGTTTCGACTGGAGCGGTTTCGACAATGCCGTGATCAGCGTAGGAGACGTCGCCGGGCTTGGCCGGCTGCTGCGTGAAAACCAGGTAGACCGCGTCGTGCTTTCCGGCGCTGTCGCGCGGCGTCCGGAATGGCGGGAAATCCGCCCCACGGTCGGCATATTGCTGAAACTGCCATCCATCGTCCGCACCCTGCTATCGAGCGGGGATGACGCCGTTTTGCAGATGGTCATCAAGGTCATCGGCACGCTCGGCGCAAAAGTCATCGGCGCCCACGAGATCGCACCCGGCCTGCTTGCCACGACCGGCGCTTTCGGCGCGCATAAACCAACCGAGGATGATCTGCGCGACATACGCAAGGCCGCACAAGCGGCACTGGCGCTCGGCACGCTCGATGTCGGGCAGGGCGCGGTCTCCGTCGGTGGCCGTATCGTCGCACTGGAAGGCGTCGAGGGCACGGACGCAATGCTGGCGCGCGTTGCGGCATTGCGCGCTGAGGGCCGCATCTCGCCCCGCCGCAAGGGCGTTCTGGTGAAGCTCTGCAAGCCGCAGCAGGACATTCGCGCCGACCTCCCGACCATCGGCGTGGAAACGGTGGAGAGCGCGCGGAAAGCCGGACTGGCGGGCATCGCCGTTGAAGCCGGACGGGCGCTGGTGCTCGATCGCGAAGAAATGTTGAAGGCGGCGGATCAGGCGGGCATATTCGTCTGCGGTATCGATACGTCACTTGATGGAGATATGATGGGATGACGGCGACGTTGAAAGTGGCGGTCATAGCCGGGGAGGTCTCCGGCGATCTTCTGGGCGCGGATCTGATCCGGTCTCTGAAAGCCCGTTATCCGGGTTCCATCGATCTGATGGGCGTCGGCGGCGAGGCGCTGGAGGCGCAGGGGCTGGTCTCGCTATTCGATTATTCCGAGCTTTCCATCATGGGGTTTACGCAGGTCCTCAAAAAGCTGCCTAAGCTGATTTCGCGGATCAACCAGACCGCGCAGGCAATCGTCGCCGCAAAGCCGGATATTCTGCTGATCATCGACAGCCCGGATTTCACCCATCGCGTCGCGAAAAAAGTCCGCAAACAATTGCCGCATCTGCCGGTCGTCAATTATGTCTGCCCCAGCGTCTGGGCGTGGAAGGAATATCGCGCCACTGCGATGCTGTCCTATGTCGATCACGTTCTCGCCCTGTTGCCTTTCGAACCGGAAGCGATGCGGCGTCTCGGCGGCCCGCCGACAACCTTTGTCGGCCATCGCCTCAGCGTCGATCACGATGTGCTTTCGGTGCGGCAAAAGCGGGCCGAGCGGTCCCTGCCGGCAAAGGGCGAACCGAAGACCATTCTTCTGCTGCCGGGCTCGCGCTCCACCGAAACGACGCGGCTGATGGAGCCGTTTCAGGAGGCCGCAAAAGCCTTTGTGGAACGCAACGGCCCGACCCGGTTTCTGCTGCCCACCGTGCCGCGCCAGGAAAGCCACATCCGCGAACTGGCAGCGACATGGCCGGAGGAGATCAGGCCCGAAATCGGCATCGATCCCGCCTTCAAGTGGAATGCGTTTGCTCAGGCCGATGCGGCGATTGCCGCTTCCGGCACCGTCATTCTCGAACTCGCGCTCGTCGGCGTGCCGACCATATCTGTCTACAAGACAGACTGGATTTTCACCATGCTGAGCAAGCGGGTGAAAACCTGGACGGGCGCTTTGCCAAACCTGATTGCCGACTATGTCGTCGTGCCGGAATATTTCAACGAGGTGGTGAGGGCAGGGTCGATGCTGCGCTGGGCCGAGCGGCTGTCATCCGACACCACCGAGCGGCGGGCGATGCTGGACGGTTATGCGCTGGTGCAGGAGCGTCTGCGCACCGATGTGCCTCCGGGCGAAACAGGCGCCCTTATTCTTCTCGATGTGCTGAACAGCCGCAGACAGCACGGCTGAACCGGCGGCGAGACCGGCTTTTATTGGCCGCCGGATCGGGTAGAGCGCGTTTTTTCCAAGACAATAGCCAACAAAAAGGCCGGCGGGTGAAAACCCGCCGGCCTTTTTGATATTGGACGGTTTCGCGGATTAACGCTTGGAAACCGGAACGTAGTCGCGCTTGCCGGCGCCCGTATAGAGCTGGCGCGGACGGCCGATGCGCTGCTGCGGATCTTCGATCATTTCGTTCCACTGTGCGATCCAGCCGACCGTGCGCGCGAGCGCAAACAGAACGGTGAACATTGTCGTGGGGAAGCCTAGCGCCTTCAGCGTGATGCCCGAATAGAAATCGACGTTCGGGTAGAGCTTCTTTTCGACGAAGTAAGGATCGGAAAGGGCGATCTTTTCCAGTTCGAGCGCAACCTGCATGATCGGATCGTCGGAGTTGCCGGTGGCTTCCAGCACTTCGTACATCGTCTTCTGCATGATCTTGGCGCGCGGGTCGTAGTTCTTGTACACGCGGTGGCCGAAGCCCATCAGGCGGAACGGATCGTTCTTGTCCTTGGCGCGGGCGATATATTCCGGAATGCGGTCAACCGAGCCGATCTCGTTCAGCATGTTGAGCGCCGCTTCGTTGGCGCCGCCATGTGCCGGACCCCAGAGGCAGGCGATGCCAGCCGCGATACAGGCGAACGGGTTTGCACCCGAAGAACCGGCAAGACGCACCGTGGATGTGGAGGCGTTCTGCTCATGGTCGGCATGCAGGATGAAGATGCGGTCCATGGCGCGGGCCAGAACCGGATCGACCTTGTAGTCCTCGCAGGGCACGGCAAAGCACATGTGCAGGAAGTTGGAGGCGTAATCGAGGTCGTTCTTCGGGTAAACGAACGGCTGGCCGATATGGTACTTGTAAGCCATGGCGGCGATCGTCGGCATTTTCGCGATCATGCGCAGCGAAGCGACCATGCGCTGGTGCGGATCGGTAATGTCGGTCGAGTCGTGATAGAAGGCCGAGAGAGCGCCGACCGTGCCGCACATGACGGCCATCGGATGTGCGTCGCGACGGTAGCCGGTGAAGAAGCGGCTCATCTGCTCGTGCACCATGGTGTGGCGCGTAACGCGGGTGTCGAAGTCCTTCTTCTGCGCGGCAGTCGGCAATTCGCCGTAAAGCAGCAGATAGCAGGTTTCCAGGAAGTCGCCCTGTTCGGCAAGCTGCTCGATGGGGAAGCCGCGATGAAGGAGAACGCCCTCGTCACCGTCGATGTAGGTGATCTTGGATTCGCAGGAGGCCGTCGACGTGAAGCCGGGGTCGTAGGTGAAGGAGCCCGTGTGCTTGTACAGCGTGGCGATATCGACGACGCTTGGTCCGATAGTGCCTACCCTGACCGGGAGTTCGACCTGCTTTTCGCCAAGTGTCACTGTAGCGCTTTTTTCCGTCATACTTGATCCTCCGAAAACATGCGGGTGGGGGCGTTGAGACACGCCCCGCGGTTAAGCGTCTACCGATTAGCTATATGATCCTTGCGCAGATGCCAAGCTATCCAAAGGTCAAATTGTGCATTGCGGCAAACGCAAACCTGTCGCTTTTGGCTTTCCCGGTGGTCGCAATTCGATCACGGTCAACGCACCGTTAAAGGAAAGGATTGCAATCCCTAACGCCGGCCTGCAAACCTGTTTCCGGTGCGGCAGGGGGCGGCGCAAATTGCTGGGTCAAGGGGAAAAACAGCATTTCGGATATGCCGAAACGTTGCAGGGCGGCTTGCCCGGCACGCGGGATATTCTGTTTCCTCTTCACCGAAGCAGCGATGCCGCGACATATGATACGCCCGCCCTTGTTCCCGGGTGGAACCTTAAAAATACAGCCGCAGAAAAAATTGCCGCCTGCCTGGCCGAGGAACGCGCATTCGGTCACGATTTTCTTTTCATCCCCGTCTTTATCGGCTGCGGCGCGATCCTGTGGTTTTCTCTCGATGCCGCGCCTTCTTCGTTTATTCTGTCGGTGGTATTTCTGCTTGTCGCAGGTCTGGCGCTGCTTGTGAGATATAGCGCCGGCTTTGCGGCGGCGGCCTGCGGCCTCTGCGCTTTTCTTTTGCTCGGCATGCTTCTGGCCGATTTCGAAACCCGGCGGGCGGGAACCGTGTTGCTGGATACCCCCGTCACCACCACCATCACCGGCACGGTGGCGCGTCGGGAAGTCGATGCGCGCGGCTACTGGCGGTATGTGGTCCAACTGACCGCCACGGAAGGGCCGACATTGTCGCGTCCGCCGCAGAGGATTTCGGTGCTTGCGCGCGGCGGCGAGCCGGTGGCGCTCGGCGCCACTCTTCGCGGCAAGGCGCGCCTTTCACCGCCATCCGGCCCGGCCTTGCCGGAACTCAACGACTTCGCCTTCACCTCCTATTTCAGAGGCGTAGGCGCGACCGGATACTTCTATAAGCCGCCGCAGACGCTTGCGTCACCCGTGGGTGATATGGCAGCTGAAAAGGGTTGGCTGGAATGGGTCGATACGCGGCTTTATGGCCTGCGCAGCGCGATTGCCGAGCGTATCCGCAATACCATCGGCGGAGACGCCGGGGCCTTTGCCGCCTCCATCGTCACCGATGAGAGACAGGCCATCTCGGCCCAGACGATGGAGGCGTTGCGGCTCTCCGGTCTGGCGCATATCGTCGCCATTTCGGGGCTCAACATGGCGCTGGCATCCGGCATATTCTTCGTTGGCCTGAGATTGGCCTTCAGCCTGTTCCCGGCCTTTGCGCAGCGCTGGCCGGTCAAGAAGGTCGCGGCTTTCGCGGCGTTGCTGATGACGCTCGCTTATTATCTCATTTCCGGTTTCGCCGTTTCCGCCGAACGCGCCTGGCTGATGATGTCGGTAATGCTGATCGCGGTTCTTTTCGATCAACCCTCGCTCAGCCTCAGAAATGTTGCCATTTCCGCATTGGTCATTCTTATCTTTTCGCCCTCGGAAATCATGGGGCCGAGTTTCCAGATGTCGTTCGCCGCCACCATAGCGCTCGTTTCGGCCTATGCCTTCTGGAGCCGCTGGCGCATTGACCAAGAGCGGCTGTTCATCGGGCGCAAACCCGCATGGATGAAGGTGGCGGAAACGGTGGGCGCGGTCATCGGTGGTGTTGTCACGACATCGCTTATCGGCGGCCTTTCGACGGCGATCTATTCGGCCGAACATTTTCATCGTGTCACCACCTATGGACTTTTCGCCAATCTGGCCGCAATGCCGCTCATGTCGCTGATCGTCATGCCCTTCGGCCTCCTCGCCATGCTGCTGATGCCGTTCGGGCTCGATGCGCCGTTCCTGAAGATCATGGGCTTTGGCATGGCTCTCGTCATCGAGGTTGCAAACGAGGTGGGGTCGTGGGGCGGCAGCGCGGCGACGGGGCGTCCGCATGGCTGGTTCCTTGGTGTCGCCTCGGTGGGTTTACTGCTCATGACATTGCTGCGCAGCCGGCTTGCGCTTCTTGGCGTTCCGGTTCTGCTTTTCGCCTTCGGGCTGTCGGCGGTCACGGCCTATCGCGATTTACCTGATCTGTTGATCCACGAGGACGGCGAGTTGGTGGCAATGGTGGAAAACGGCAAGGTCTTCACCACGAAAACCCGCCCGCCGGGCTTTGTTTTCGGCCAATGGCAAAGGGCGCTGTTGCTGCCGGAAAAAGCCGTGCCGCCGGTCTTTATCAGCGGGGAGGGCAGGATAAATACTACTGGCTCCGGCTCGAAATCGAAGCTGTCGCCTGAGGACATGACGGCGGTGGCGCGGGAGATGACGGCGGCTCTCAAAGATGCCAAAGTCGGCGTCTTCACCTGCAGGAAAGACATGTGGTGTGCGGCGAGCGCGGCAAGCGGCGAGTGGATCATCGTTCTGGAAGACGGCCGTTTCGCCGGAAAAGCCTGCGATATCGCCGATATTGTCGTCGTTTCCCGCAGAACCTCTTTTTCACAGTGCCGTTCGGGCGCGCTTCTGCTCAGCCGCGATATTTTGCGGCGTCTCGGTTCGGTGGAAATAGACTTCGCGGACAAGGCGCAGGCAGAAGTGGTTGGTCGGCTGCGCGCCGCAATCGCCGGAACGGACCGGCCCTGGAGCCGACATCGTTATTACGACTGGAAAAGTGGCCGTTTCGACCGCGATCTGCCGCAACCCGTCATCCGGCTGCTGGCGGCGTCGCAATGACCCCGCCAGCGCGGACAATCAAACCTTGACGCGCAGATCGGCGGTCACTTCGCCGGTCGCACCGATTTCCTGTTCATGTGACACATCGCGCCAAATCTCCTTCAAACCCGCCTCGTACCATTCCTGCATGGCGGGCAGGGCGAGCAGCCGGTCGCAATAGGTTTTCGCCGCAGGCGAAAGATCCGCGCCATAGCTCTGGAAACGGAATGCGACCGGGCAGAAGAAGGCGTCGACCGCGGTGAATTTCTGACCGGCAAGATACGGCCCGCCGAATTTTGAAAGACCTTCGCTCCACAGCACATCGATGCGCTTTATATCGGCCGCAAGCCCTGCATCGGCACCCTTCGGCTTTATCCTTATGCCGACCGACATGGGATAGAGATTGCGCAGCGAGAAAAAGCCCGCATGCATTTCGCTGGCCGCCGAACGCGACCATGCCCTTGCCTGTTTGTCGCTTGCCCAGACGCCCTGATGTCTTTCGGCAAGATATTCGGCGATCGAAAGCGATTCCCAAACGGTCACACCCTCATCGACCAGGCAGGGCACCTTGCCGGTTGGCGAAAACGTGGTGAAGGCGACGCCTTCGCCGAATGGAACGAGCTTTTCATCGAAGGCGATACCGAGCGTGCGCATCAACACCCACGGCCGCAGCGACCACGAGGAATAGTTCTTGTTGGCAATATAAAGATCGTACATGGCGTATCTCCCGGATATGAGGCGCATTTCTATACCTGCCGGCAGTCCATGGAATATCGAAAATAATCCATGGCTCCCATAAGCTGCATTGATGGATCGTAAGGTGAGGGCACGTGTGGCAGCGCCTCGCTAATATCACCACTCGGAGACGACGAAATATCACCACGCGGTGCGATGACGTAAATTCACATTTTGTCCGGGGTCTTGCGGAGGTTCCCCCGCAACGATTGCAGCCGACGGCATATACGCCGCTGCCCCACAGTAAAACAGAAGCATCGGTATCAAGGGTGGAACCAATTTCCAAAAGGCGTCAGGCGCCGATACAGTGGGTGTTGGACAACAACTCGTTTATCTCTGGATCACGCCCGTGCTCTAGAACAACTCACCCTTTCAGACAGACGCCACCCTCTAGATGACGCCTGTTGAAAACCGGAGCGCGTCCGGTTTCATCGGATCAATGGTAACGGCGGATGAGCCCGACCAGTTTGCCCTGGATTTTCACCCGGTCCGGTCCAAAAATACGGGTCTCATAAGCGGGGTTTGCCGCCTCCAGCGCAATGGAGGCTCCCTTGCGGCGGAAACGCTTCAGCGTCGCTTCCTCGTCATCCACCAGAGCCACAACGATGTCACCCGGATTGGCGGTGTTGCCATTGCGGATTATGACGGTATCGCCGTCGAAAATGCCGGCCTCGATCATCGAATCGCCCTTGACCTCAAGCGCGTAATGTTCACCCGTGCCCAGCATGTCTACAGGTACGGCCACATCGTGGGTGTTGTTCTGGATGGCGGAAATCGGCACGCCGGCGGCGATACGTCCCATCACGGGCACGCTGACGGCCCCGACGAGATCGTTGGCCGGCGCCCTGGTGGCAGGGGCCGGTTCCGGCGCCTTGGGTTTGCCGAGGCTGCCTTCGATGACGCTCGGCGAAAAGCCGCGCTGCGGCCTTGCACCCGGCGTATAAGCCTCGGGCAGCTTGATGACTTCCAGCGCTCGCGCCCTATTCGGTAGCCGACGAATGAAACCGCGCTCTTCGAGGGCGGTAATCAGCCGGTGGATGCCGGATTTCGAAGCAAGATCGAGTGCGTCCTTCATTTCATCGAAGGAGGGCGGCACGCCGGACTCTTTCATTCGTTCATGAATGAAGAGAAGCAATTCCTGCTGTTTGCGCGTGAGCATGAGGAAAACACCCTTTGGAATCGTCGTGGAAGTTGCGAAACAAATACAGAACGAACACTATATGTTCCATATGTGTTCTGCAATCCCCTAAAATTTCGTGAAGCTGCTATCTGTTGTCCTGATGATTTGCTTCATCGACCGCATTCGTGCTTTTCTTCGCATCGAACCGTTTCGGCATGGCCTTGCCGCAACGCCAGCAGGAAACCAGTCATGATGAAACCCTATCGCGTCGATCATCTCGTTCTGCCCGTGGAGGTCATCGGCGTTGCCGCAAAGCGTCTCTTAAGCCTTGGATTTACGGTAGCGCCAGAGGCTCTGCATCCCTTCGGGACCCGGAATAGCTGTGTTTTTTTCACCGATGGCACCTACTTGGAGCCACTCGCCATTGCTGACCCGGCTAAATATAATGCCTCGGCAGACAACGGAGATGTGTTCACCGGTAGGGATCGTGCTTTCCGGCAACGGGATGGTAGGGAAGGTTTTTCGGCCCTCGTCGCCCGCACGGACAATGCCCTTGCCGATCATGACAGGTTTGTGGCGGCCGGCGTATCGGCAGGTGAGGTCTTCGAATTTTCGCGGCCAGTCCAAATGCCTGACGGTTCGCAAGGCGAAGCTGCCTTCCGGCTGGCCTTTGCAGGGCAGGATGCCGCTTCGGATTTCTTTTTGTTCAGCTGCCAGCGCCTGAAGGCCCTTCCGGGCGACCGCTCGATGCTCGAGCGCCATGCCAACGGGGTTTACGGTTTGTCCGAGATCGTCCTGTCGTCCGGTCAAAAACCCGGCCCGATGCACCTGATCGAAACGGTGTTCGGCTGTGAGGGCAGGGTGTCTGCGGATGGAGACATCGTATCGGAAACCGGCAATGCACGGATCAGACTGACCGAAAAGGAGGATTTCGAGCCGGAGTTGAAGGATGGCTCTGAGGGATTGCGCGGTGCTGGCGTCGTCTTTTCGTCGCACGATCTTGCCGTGACAGAGGCGGTGCTTGCTGCTAATGGCGTGTCCTACGGAAAAGCGGACGCCCGTCTTGTGGTGCCTGCCGCGCCCGGTCAGGGCGTCACATTCTCCTTCGAGGAAAAATGATGAGCGTTACGAACAATCTCAAAGTCACTGCCGGAGACGGCACGGCCAAGGTTTCCTTTTCCAATACCGAGCGTTTTTCGCTGATCGCCGGTCCCTGCCAGATGGAAAGCCGCGAGCATGCCTTCATGATCGCTGGCGTCCTGAAGGAGCTTTGCGACAGCCTTGGGATAGGCCTCGTCTACAAGTCCTCCTTCGACAAGGCCAACCGCACCTCGCTTTCCGGCAAGCGCGGCATCGGCCTTGAGAATGCGATGCAGGTTTTCGCCGATCTCAAGAAGGAGTTCGGTTTTCCGGTCCTGACCGACATTCACACCGAGGAGCAATGTGCGATCGTCTCCGAAGTCGTGGATGTCTTGCAGATTCCGGCGTTCCTCAGCCGCCAGACGGACCTTCTCGTCGCCGCCGCCAAAACGGGCCGTGTCGTCAATGTCAAGAAGGGCCAGTTTCTGGCTCCCTGGGACATGAAGAACGTGCTTGCCAAGCTCAACGAAAGCGGCAATCCGAATGTGATGCTGTGTGAGCGCGGTGCGTCCTTCGGTTACAACACGCTGGTCTCGGATATGCGTTCCCTGCCGATCATGGCCTCGCTTGGCGCACCTGTCGTGTTCGACGCCACCCATTCGGTGCAGCAGCCGGGCGGGCAGGGCGGATCCACCGGCGGCCAGCGCGAATTCGTCGAGACTTTGGCGCGTGCGGCGGTGGCAGTCGGCGTGGCCGGTCTCTTCATCGAAACCCATGAAGACCCGGACAATGCGCCGTCAGACGGCCCCAACATGGTTCACCTGAAGGACATGCCGAAACTGCTCGAAAAGCTTCTGGCTTTCGACGCCATCGCGAAATCCTGAGTGGCAGGCGGCCATACGGGCGCCGTTTGTTCCAATCGATTTTAATGGCGGGCGCTTCGTTTCTACCGTCCGCTGTCATTGTAATTTCTTCGCCATCGTCTAAGACAGGCGACGGAAAATATCTGTTCCATTCCCAAGGGAGAGACCATGACTGCCATTACCGATATCATCGCGCGCGAAATTCTCGACAGCCGCGGCAACCCGACCGTTGAAGTCGATGTCTATCTCGAAGACGGCTCCATGGGCCGCGCCGCCGTTCCTTCCGGCGCCTCGACAGGCGCGCATGAGGCGGTTGAGCTGCGGGATGGCGGCAAGCGTTATCTCGGCAAGGGCGTGGAAAAGGCGGTCGAAGCCGTCAATACGGAAATCTTCGACGCAATCGGCGGTTTCGACGCTGAAAACCAGATCCAGATCGACCAGACGATGATCGCGCTTGACGGCACGCCGAACAAGTCGCGCATCGGCGCCAACGCCATCCTCGGCGTGTCGCTCGCAGTCGCCAAGGCTGCGGCCGAAGCCTCCGGCCTGCCGCTTTACCGTTATGTCGGTGGCCCGAACGCGCATCTTCTGCCGGTTCCGATGATGAACATCATCAATGGCGGCGCGCATGCCGACAACCCGATCGATTTCCAGGAATTCATGATCCTGCCGGTTGGCGCGGATAACATCCGTGAAGCCGTACGCATGGGTTCGGAAGTATTCCATACGCTGAAAAAAGAATTGTCCGCACAAGGCCACAACACCAATGTTGGCGACGAGGGCGGTTTTGCACCGGGTCTCGAAAGCGCACCGGCTGCGCTCGATTTCATCATGAAGTCGATCGAAAAGGCCGGTTACCGCCCGGGCGAAGACATGTTCATCGGCCTCGACTGCGCCTCGACCGAATTCTTCAAGGACGGAAAATACGTGCTTGAAGGCGAGGGCCGCACGCTGGAGCCGGGCGCGATGGCTGAATATCTGGCCGAACTGGTCGCGAAATACCCGATCATTTCCGTCGAGGACGGCATGGCCGAAGACGACTGGGACGGCTGGAAGGCGCTGACCGACCTCGTCGGCAACAAGTGCCAGCTGGTCGGCGACGATCTTTTCGTCACCAACTCCGCACGCCTTCGCGACGGCATCAAGATGGGTGTCGCAAACTCCATCCTCGTCAAGGTCAACCAGATCGGTTCGCTTTCCGAGACGCTGGATGCGGTCGAGACGGCGCACAAGGCCGGCTACACCGCCGTTATGTCGCACCGTTCGGGCGAAACGGAAGATTCCACCATTGCCGATCTCGCGGTCGCCACCAATTGCGGTCAGATCAAAACCGGTTCACTGGCCCGTTCCGACCGGCTCGCAAAGTACAACCAGCTCATCCGTATCGAGGAAATGCTCGGCCCGCAGGCCGCTTACGCCGGCCGTTCGATCCTGCGCGGATAATTCGCATCTGGTTTGCGACACGGCCCGCCGTCTGGCGGGCTAGTTTCAGGGGCGAGCGATATTCTTCGCACGCCGTCACCCCGGACTTGATCCGGGGTCCAGCCAGCCCAAGTCCTTGGGTTGCAAGGGCTCTTTCCACGGCGCAGACGCGCATGGCTGGATGCCGGATCAAGTCCGGCATGACGTTCTCTCTGACATCGTCGTCATTGTTAGCCCGCCCTCCGGCGGGCTTTTTTGCGTCTATCTGCCAACCAAAAATTTAAGGTCAACGGATAGTTAAACAATCCGCTTTAATCTCGAGACTCAGGGTTATGCGTTTTGAGGCTTCTCTCCGGTATGTGGACCAGACATCATAAAAAGAAACGATTCGGCCGTTTGATCGTTCCGGCCATCACGATCGCTTTTCTTTCCTATTTCGGGTATCATTCCATCCATGGCGACTTCGGCCTTCAGGCGACGGAGCGGCTGGAGCGGCAGCGTATTGCCAGAACGGCGGAGCTTGCCAAGCTGACGCAGGCGCGTGTGGCGCTGGAGCGGCAGGTGGAGTTGTTGAGCGACGGCTCTCTTGAGCGCGACATGATCGACGAGATTTCCCGTTATCAGCTCAACATGTCCCGCACCGACGAAATCGTCATCATGAACACCTATTTCTAATTAACCGAAATCGAGTTAATTAATAAATTATAATTTATTCACAGCACCTTAGCGTGAATATGTGCCATGCGTTTAAAGCATTGCTGCATGGCGTTTTCTTGCATATGGTACGCGCCACTCTATCCATTCAAACGGCAACTCAGGGAGGGATGAATGGCGCCGCGAAAATCCGCGTCCGTATCCGGCCGAAAGACAACGGCCAAGGCCTCTACCGAATTCACCGGCAAGAACAGCCCGGACTTCTCGAAGGAAGAAGAGCTTCACGCCTATCGTGAAATGCTCCTCATCCGCCGTTTCGAGGAAAAGGCCGGCCAGCTTTATGGCATGGGTTTCATCGGTGGTTTCTGTCACCTCTACATCGGCCAGGAAGCCGTTGTCGTCGGCATGCAGATGTCGCAGAAGGAAGGCGATCAGGTCATCACCGCTTACCGAGACCACGGCCATATGCTGGCGCTTGGCATGAGCCCGCGTGGCGTCATGGCCGAGTTGACCGGCCGCAAGGGCGGCCTGTCGAAGGGCAAGGGCGGCTCGATGCACATGTTCTCCAAGGAGAAGCATTTCTACGGTGGCCACGGCATCGTCGGCGCACAGGTTTCGCTCGGAACCGGTCTCGCCTTCGCCAACAAATATCGCGGCAACGACAATGTCTCCGTGACCTATTTCGGTGATGGCGCTGCCAACCAGGGCCAGGTCTACGAGAGCTTCAACATGGCCGCTCTCTGGAAGCTGCCGATCATCTATATCGTCGAAAACAACCACTACGCGATGGGCACATCGACCGCCCGCGCTACCGCGCAGTCGAACTATTCGCTGCGTGGCCGGTCGTTCGGCATCCCCGGCATTCAGGTGGATGGTATGGATGTGCGCGCCGTCAAGGCCGCCGCCGATCAGGCGCTGGAACATTGCCGCTCCGGCAAGGGTCCGATCATTCTGGAAATGCTGACTTACCGTTACCGCGGTCACTCCATGTCCGACCCGGCAAAATACCGTTCGAAAGACGAAGTGCAGAAAATGCGCTCCGAACACGACCCGATCGAGCAGGTCAAGGTGCGGCTCGTGGAGCAGGGCTGGGCAAGCGAGGAAGAACTCAAGGCCATCGACAAGGATGTCCGTGATATCGTCGCCGACAGCGCCGACTTCGCCCAGAACGACCCCGAGCCGGATGTATCCGAGCTCTACACCGACATTCTGCTCTGATCGGGAAAGGGAAACCCATGCCAGTAGAAATTCTTATGCCCGCCCTTTCCCCGACCATGGAGGAAGGCACGCTTTCCAAGTGGCTTAAAAAGGAAGGCGACAAGGTCACCTCCGGTGACGTGATCGCCGAGATCGAGACCGACAAGGCGACCATGGAAGTGGAAGCCGTGGATGAAGGCGTGATCGGCAAGCTCCTGATCGACGCCGGCACCGAAGGCGTCAAGGTCAATACGCCGATCGCCGTTCTCATTCAGGAAGGCGAAAGCGCCGCCGACATCTCTTCTTCCGCCAAGAAGGAAGAGCCGAAGGCGCAGGCCGCAAATTCCGATTCGGACGCCGCAGGCGGCAAGACCCGCGAAGCAACCGAAGAGCCGAGCGCTGCCAAGGAAGCCGCCAAGGTTCCGGCAGCACCGAAGATCGAAGTCGCTGCCGATCCGGATATTCCTGAAGGCACGGAAATGGTGATGACGACGGTGCGTGAAGCGCTGCGCGACGCCATGGCCGAGGAAATGCGCGCCGACGAAAAAGTCTTCGTCATGGGTGAAGAAGTCGCCGAATACCAGGGCGCCTACAAAATCACTCAAGGCCTGTTGCAGGAATTCGGCGATCGCCGCGTTATCGACACCCCGATCACCGAGCATGGCTTTGCCGGTATCGGCGTCGGTGCGGCAATGACGGGCCTGCGGCCCATCGTCGAATTCATGACCTTCAACTTCGCCATGCAGGCGATCGACCAGATCGTCAACTCGGCGGCGAAGACGCTTTACATGTCGGGCGGCCAGATGGGCGCACCGATGGTGTTCCGCGGTCCTTCGGGTGCTGCAGCCCGCGTCGGCGCGCAGCATTCGCAATGTTACGCCGCATGGTACAGCCATATTCCGGGCCTCAAGGTCGTCATGCCTTACACGGCGGCAGACGCGAAGGGTCTCCTGAAGGCTGCTATCCGCGATCCGAACCCGGTCATCTTCCTCGAGAACGAAATTCTCTACGGCCAGAGCTTCGAAGTTCCGAAGCTTGATGATTTCGTGCTGCCGATCGGCAAGGCGCGCATTCACCGCAAGGGTAACGATGCGACCATCGTTTCCTTCGGTATCGGCATGACCTATGCGATCAAGGCTGTTGCTGAACTCGAGAAACTCGGCATCGACGTCGAGCTGATCGACCTGCGCACCATCCGCCCGATGGATCTGCCGACGGTCATCGAATCGGTCAAGAAGACCGGTCGCCTGGTCACGGTCGAGGAAGGTTTCCCGCAGTCATCGGTTGGTGACTTTATCTCCAACCAGGTCATGCGCGCCGCTTTCGATTATCTCGATGCGCCGATCCTGACGATCGCCGGCAAGGACGTTCCGATGCCTTATGCGGCGAACCTCGAAAAGCTGGCTCTGCCGAACGTCGATGAAGTCGTTCAGGCCGTCAAAACCGTCTGCTACAAGTAAAGGGGGAGATTGTGAGCAAAATAAAACAAATCCTCCCGGCAACTGAAAATTGGTATCGTGTTTTAGGTTCCAAAGAGACTCCTCAGTTCGAGCGCGTCGTCTTTTGGGCTGTTATCAATGACGGTGAAGGCGATGTGATTGCCGGTGTTCCGCGTGACTATATCGGCGTCATCGGCGCCGTTAGCGAATGGCTGAGCGATGTTGCCGGATATATCGAAGTCTCGCCATCGCAGCTGGATCGGCTGGCGGAACATCCTGAAGAGCTGGACCAATATAATCTCGTTTGGGGGGACTAGTCATGCCTATCAACATCACCATGCCTGCCCTTTCTCCGACGATGGAAGAGGGCAATCTGGCCAAGTGGCTGGTCAAGGAAGGCGACAAGGTCGCACCCGGTGACGTGATCGCCGAGATCGAGACCGACAAGGCGACCATGGAAGTGGAAGCCGTCGATGAAGGTACGGTCGCCAAGCTGGTCGTTCCCGCTGGTAGCGAAGGGGTCAAGGTCAATGCCCTGATCGCCATCCTTGCTGCCGATGGCGAGGATGTGGCCGAGGCGGCAAAGGGCGGCAATGCCGCTCCTGCCAAAGCCGAGGCCCCCAAGCAGGAAGCGCCGAAGGAAGAAGCTGCACCGGCCAAGGCTGAAAAGCCGGTCGCCGATCAGGCGGCTGCACCTTCCACGCCGGCTCCGGTTGCAAAGTCCGGCGAGCGCATTTTCGCTTCGCCGCTTGCCCGCCGTCTCGCCAAGGAAGCCGGTCTCGACCTTACGGCCGTCTCCGGTTCCGGCCCGCACGGCCGCATCGTCAAGACCGACGTGGAAAAGGCTGCTGCTTCCGGCGGCGCGAAGGCTGCGCCGAGCGCAGCGGCAGGCGCACCGGCTCCGGCACTCGCCAAGGGCCAGTCCGAGGAAGCGGTTCTCAAGCTGTTCGAACCCGGCTCTTACGAACTGGTGCCGCATGACGGCATGCGCAAGGTCATCGCCAAGCGTCTGGTCGAATCCAAGCAGACCGTTCCGCATTTCTACGTCTCGGTAGATTGCGAACTGGATACGCTTCTGGCACTGCGCGCCCAGCTCAATGCTGCCGCTCCCGAAAAGGACGGCAAGCCGGCCTACAAGCTTTCGGTCAACGACATGGTCATCAAGGCGCTTGCTCTCGCGCTGCGCGACGTGCCTGACGCCAACGTCTCCTGGACGGAAAGCAACATGGTCAAGCACAAGCATTCGGATGTCGGCGTTGCCGTTTCCATTCCGGGTGGCCTGATCACGCCGATCATCCGCAAGGCGGAAGAGAAGTCGCTCTCCACCATCTCCAACGAGATGAAGGACTACGGCAAGCGCGCCAAGGAGCGCAAGCTGAAGCCCGAGGAGTATCAGGGCGGCACGACGGCCGTGTCCAACATGGGCATGATGGGCGTCAAGAGCTTCTCCGCCGTCATCAACCCGCCGCACGCCACCATTCTGGCGGTCGGCGCGGGCGAGGAGCGCGCTGTGGTGAAGAACGGCGAGATCAAGATCGCCAACGTCATGACGGTCACGCTTTCCACCGACCACCGCTGCGTCGATGGCGCGCTCGGAGCCGAGTTGATCGGCGCCTTCAAGCGCTACATCGAAAACCCGATGGGCATGCTGGTGTAAAATGTGGTCAGCTATCGGGCTTTTGTTGGATATTTTCGGCTTTATTATTTTGTTTTACAACGGTAATTTTGCGCGAAATTTCAACAGGCTCGATGGCTTTATTATTAGGTCTGGCGATAGTAACGGCAATCGGGGCGGAATGCAGGCACTAGAAAGCAAGCGCAAACTTCCCAAGATTTTAGACTATGTCGGTTTCTCGGCTATTCTTTCTGGATTCGTTTTTCAACTTGTAGGAACTGTTCTACAGATTTGGAGTGCGACACCTTGAAAACAGTCCTCTGCTTTGGCGATTCCCTCACATGGGGATCAGATGCGGAAACGGGTGGCCGGCACAGCCATGACGATCTTTGGCCGAGCGTCTTGCAAAAGGCGCTCGGGCCGGATGTGCAGGTGATCCACGAAGGGCTGGGCGGCCGTACCACCGCCTATGACGACCACACCGCCGATTGCGATCGCAATGGCGCCAGGATTCTGCCGACGCTTCTGCATAGCCATGCACCGCTCGATCTGGTCGTCATCATGCTCGGCACCAACGACCTGAAGCCGGCGATCCATGGTTCGGCCATCGTTGCGATGAAGGGCGTGGAGCGGCTGGTGAAACTGACGCGCAACCACGTATGGCAACTTCCCGAATGGGAGGCGCCGGAAGTTCTGATCGTCGCGCCGCCGCAACTATGCGAAACGGCCAACCCCGTGATGGGCGCGATCTTTCGCGACGCGATCGATGAGTCTGCAATGCTGGCTTCCGTTTACCGGGATCTTGCCGACGATCTCGATTGCGGCTTTTTCGATGCCGGGTCCGTTGCCCGCACGACGCCGGTGGACGGCGTTCATCTCGATGCTGAAAACACACGGGCCATCGGGCGCGGGCTTGAGCCTGTCGTTCGCATGATGCTCGGACTTTGACAACAATTCTCGATCGGGACGGTGCGCCGTCATCCGAATAAGACAAGGCAGGACACCTATGGCTCAATCTTATGACGTCATCATCATCGGTTCGGGACCGGGCGGTTATATAGCCGCGATCCGTGCAGCCCAACTCGGCATGAAGGTTGCCGTCGTCGAGCGCGAGCACCTTGCCGGTATCTGCTCCAACTGGGGTTGCATTCCGACCAAGGCCTTGCTGCGCACCGCCGATGTCCTGCATACGGCTCAGCACGCCAAGGATTACGGCCTGACGCTCGAAGGCTCGATCAAGCCTGATGTCAAGGCGATCGTCGCCCGTTCGCGCGGCATTGCCGCTCGCATGAACAACGGCGTCGGTTTCCTGTTTAAGAAGAACAAGGTCGACATCATCTGGGGTGAAGCAAAAATCACCAAGCCGGGCGAAATCGTCGTCGGCAAGTCCGCCAAGCCGGTGGTTCAGCCGCAGGGTCCCGTGCCGAAGAACACGCTGGGTGAGGGCACTTACACTGCCAAGCACATCATCGTCGCCACCGGCGCGCGCCCGCGCGCGCTTCCCGGCATCGAGCCGGATGGCAAGCTGATCTGGACCTATTTCGAGGCGATGAAGCCGGAAGAACTGCCGAAGTCCCTGCTCGTCATGGGGTCTGGCGCTATCGGGATCGAGTTCGCAAGCTTTTACCGCACCATGGGCGTTGACGTTACCGTCGTCGAGATCATGAGCCAGGTGATGCCGGTCGAGGACGCGGAAATTTCCGCCTTCGCC
This sequence comes from Rhizobium sp. GR12, assembly GCF_036596185.1. NCBI lineage: Bacteria > Pseudomonadati > Pseudomonadota > Alphaproteobacteria > Hyphomicrobiales > Rhizobiaceae > Rhizobium > Rhizobium sp. GR12. The sequence continues at coordinate 344,464 of NZ_JASXTH010000005.1, forward strand.
AGAAAGCAGCTGGAAAAGCAGGGTATCAAGTTCCATCTGGAAACCAAGGTTTCCAAGGTCGAGAAGGCTGCGAACTCCGTCACGGCGACGTTGGAGAAGAAGGATGGTTCGTCCGAGAAGATCACCGCCGACCGGATGATTTCGGCCGTCGGCGTCGTCGCTAACGTCGAAGGCATCGGCCTTGAGGCCGTGGGTGTGAAGACCGATCGCGGCTTCATCGTCATTGACGGTTATGGCAAGACCAATGTGCCTGGTGTCTACGCCATCGGCGACGTTGCCGGCCCGCCGCTGCTTGCCCACAAGGCCGAGCATGAGGCCGTCATCTGCGTTGAAAAAATCGCCGGTCTGCCGAATGTCCATCCGATGGACAAGCTCAAGATTCCCGGCTGCACCTATTGCAACCCGCAGGTCGCCTCGGTCGGTCTCACCGAAGCCAAGGCGAAGGAACTGGGCCGCGATATCCGCGTCGGCCGCTTCTCCTTTGCCGCCAATGGCAAGGCCGTGGCGCTGGGTGAAGATCAGGGCATGGTCAAGACCATTTTCGACAAGAAGACCGGCGAACTGATCGGCGCGCATATGGTCGGTGCGGAAGTCACCGAGCTTATTCAGGGCTTCGTCGTCGCCATGAACCTCGAGACCACCGAGGAAGAACTGATGCACACGATTTTCCCGCATCCGACCATTTCCGAGTCGATGAAGGAAAGTGTGCTCGACGCTTACGGACGTGTGCTGAACGCATAAGTGCCCCCATGATACCCGGCATTGTCTAAGCGTGCCGGGTGTCCCATATGTCTCAATGCCGGTTCCTAAGGGGGCTGGTTCTCTAAGGGAGCGCGGGAATGGAAAACATAGGCTGGATTGCGGCAATCATCATCGGCGGTCTGGCCGGCTGGCTTGCCGGAAAGCTCATGGATATGCGGTTCGGCATCTTCATGAACATCGTTCTCGGCATCGTCGGTTCGGTCGTCGCTGTTGCCGTGCTTCGCACCTTCGACGTTTTCGTCCAGGACAGCAGGCTCGGTTATTTCGTCACGTCTTTCGTCGGCGCCAGCCTGTTGCTGTTTCTGGCAAAGCTGGTCAGGCGCTGACAAGGCTTCGTGCACGGAAGGGGCTTACGCTTTTTCTGGAATTGTTCTAAAGCATGTCTCCCAAAAGTGTGCTGCGGTTTTGGGATAAAGACATGCCAAGAACGAGCATCGCGTCAACAAATGTGATGGTCGCGGCAAGCGATAGAAGCAGGTTTCTTATGGTCACTATTCTCGACAGGACTTCGTCCGAAGAAAAGCGTATCCGCCACCCGGAAAAGGCCCATCGGCCCGATACCGAGGTCATGCGCAAGCCGGAATGGATCCGCGTCAAGGCGCCGACATCCAAGGGCTATCACGAGACGCGCGAACTGGTGCGCAGCCACAAGCTGGTGACGGTGTGCGAGGAAGCCGGCTGTCCGAATATCGGCGAATGCTGGGAAAAGAAACACGCGACCTTCATGATCATGGGCGAGATCTGCACCCGCGCCTGTGCGTTCTGCAACGTCGCGACCGGCAAGCCCAATGCGCTGGATATGGATGAGCCGGAAAACGTCGCCAAGGCCGTCAAGCAGATGGGTCTCTCCCACGTCGTCATCACCTCGGTTGACCGCGACGATCTCGCTGATGGCGGCGCGGAGCATTTCGAGAAGGTGATCTGGGCGATCCGGGCTGCGTCTCCCAATACGACCATTGAAATCCTAACCCCCGACTTCCTGAAGAAGCCCGGCGCGCTGGAGCGTGTCGTCGCCGCCAAGCCCGATGTCTTCAACCACAATATGGAAACCGTTCCGGGCAATTACCTCACGGTTCGCCCCGGTGCGCGTTATTTCCATTCCGTGCGCCTGTTGCAGCGTGTCAAGGAACTGGACCCCACCATGTTCACCAAATCAGGCATCATGGTCGGCCTCGGCGAAGAGCGCAACGAAGTGCTGCAATTGATGGACGATCTGCGTAGCGCCGACGTGGACTTCCTGACCATCGGCCAATATCTGCAGCCGACCCGCAAGCACCACAAAGTCGAGGCTTACGTCACGCCGGAGGAGTTCAAGTCCTACGAGACGGTCGCCTACACCAAGGGCTTCCTGATGGTCTCCTCCAGCCCGCTGACCCGCTCCTCCCACCACGCCGGCGACGATTTTGAACGCCTGCGTGCGGCCCGCGAGAAGAAGCTTCTGGCGGCTGCGGAGTAAGAGGCGGGAATCCTCTCGCCTCCGTCATCCTCGCCTTGAGGCGAGGATCCATAGCCGCCGAAAAAGGTGGATCCTCGGGTCGAGCCTGAGGATGACGCCGAGTGGAGGTGTGGCCCGTGATGAAGCCCAGCCAAATGTTCTCGGATTTTGCCTAAACTCAGGCCACAGCCTTCTCCGGCCGATGCGCCCGCATGCACAGGATGACGCTCAGAACCACCGAGCAGATCGCCACGATCTCTATGAGGGTCGGGCCACGCCCTTCCCACAGGAAACCATAGAGCAGCGCAAACAGCGTCTCGAACAGGATCATCTGACCAACCATGGTGAGCGGCAGCAGGCGGCTCATGCGGTTCCAGAAGGCATTGCCGAGAATGGATGCGGTGAAACCGAGGCCGGCGGCAATGGCCGCGAAATGCAGCCAGTCCTCAGAGCCATGGCTTTCCCCACCGAAGGCAAAGGCCGGGATGGCGAGCGCCAGCGCAAGCCCGCCGGTCACCACGCCTGTCATCATGTTCCAGTCATCGGCGCTGACATCGTGAAGGCGTGACAGCCAGCGGGCATTGCCAACAGCAAAGGCCGTCCACGAAGCCAGCGCGCCAAGGGCGCAGGCAAGACCCACAAGACGCGAGACATCCAGCCCCGCATCGTTTTCCGTCAGCGATTGCCAGGAAATGCCGATAATACCGATAGCGCCGAAGGCGAGCGACGGCCACAGGCGCTTGAGCGACACCGCGCCATGATCGCGACTGCCGATGATGGTGACGGCAACCGGCAGGAAACCGATGATGATCGAGGTGAAGGCGACACCGCTCAGTTTCACCGCCGTCGATATGAAGACGTAGTAGGCGATGTTGCCGATCATGCTCAGCCAGCCGAGCGCGATCCACTCGCGCGCGCCGAAATGGGCCGAAACCCGTTTCAGGCGCGGTCCGATGATGATGAGAGAAATCAGCCCGTAGGTGAGGTAACGGGCAGTCGACAGTTGCAGGGCGGAAAAATCCGGCACGAGTTTCGGGGCGAGAAAGATGGCTCCCCAGAGCGCACCCGCCATCATACCGTAAAAAACACCGAGGCTTGTCTTGTTCATGTCATGTCACATCCGCATTCACGATTGCCGCGATGTGCCACAGCCCTTTGCGGCTGTCTTGACAAAAACTCCTGACGAAGAGATCGGCCGGTTAGTGAATTCCGAAGGTCCGGCGATAGGCGGCGGGCGTTTCACCGATCGCGTTGCGCATGGCGCGCGTCAGCGCCGTCTGGTCGGAAAAGCCGGCCCGCAGGGCGATTTCGGCAATCGGCAGGGTGGATTGGCGCAACAATGCGCAGACCTTGTCCATGCGCAATTCGGCAAGCCAGCGGTGAGGGGGAAGGCCGAACTCTTCGAGAAACAGCGCATGCAGGCGGCTGTCGCTGATTGCGGCGCAGGCTGCGAGCATCTCGATGGTCCAGGGGAAAAACGGTTCCGCCCTGACGATCACGCCAAGCGAGCGCAGGCGGCGACGGGGATCGATTTTCTTATTCGCAAGACTGTCGACAAGGAGCGGCGCCCAAAGACCGGCAATATCGTCGTGTGGTCCCTCCGATCCGATGACGCGCCGCATATAGATGATCAGCTGGCGTGTATCCTGCGCGATATTGAGAAACGGCATGCGGGAAAATCTCTCCAGCACCTGCTCGGGAACAACAGCTTCGTCGATATCGACAACCAAAGACCGGTTGATCGTCGTCGCTTCCTGGGTATGCGGCGTGCCGCTATGGATGAAGACACCGCGCCCGACGAATAATTCATCCTGGCGCCCAGCCACATCGATCCGCAGACGCCCGGAGACCGGAAGAACGATCTGCACGAAGCCGTGCCGTTCCCTAGGTCTTTCCTGCGTATAGGTTCTGATATCGGCGGATGCAGCCATCATGAGATTGTCATTTCCATCGTGCAAAGAAATGGCCGCCTCGAAAAGCGGCCGTTTTCATTCCCTGATTATGACATCGTCTTGAAGATTGGGCCAGCCGGCTTTATCGGTCTGCTTTGCAGACTGGCGCTTAACAGTCTTCCTTGACGGTTGATTCGCCGCGTTTGCGCTTGCGCAGAACCGGCTTGTTCTCTCTCGCCTCGCATTTCGCAACGTCGATGAGGTAGGCAAGCATCGGCATTTCGTTCATCGATGCGAGTTGCTTGGCGGATTCGAGAAGGTTGATGATGTTGGAAAAATCGTCCATCGGCTCACTCAGTGCCTCAAAGCGGTTATATGTCGGGTCTGAACCCAAGGATGAATACGCGCGGTGAAAATGGGAGCTTCCAGCGCCTTTGCATCCCAAGGGTGTAATATTAGTCGTAAATAAATAGCAATCCCTGCGAGGGGGTTGCAATAGTTAAATTTCCGTAACGTCGGGTCCGGCAGCCGTATCGCCACAGAATAATACTCGCATTGTCAGACAATGGCACCGTGGCGAAGATGAGGTTTATTCGATGTCGAACTATCTTAAAAACGTGGAGGACGCGGCCGCGATTATCGCGTCTGCACAACGTATCATGGTCGTCGGCTGCTCCGGCGGCGGCAAGTCGACGCTGTCGCAAAAGCTATCAGCCGCTTTCGGGCTGCGTTATATTTCCATGGATCGCGATATTTTCTGGTTGCCCGGCTGGCAGGCGCGCCCGCGTGAAGAACAACGGCAGAGGATCGCCGCCATCATCACCGGGGAACGATGGCTGATGGATGGCAGCAATCCGTCGTCTTTTGACATGCGTCTGCCGAGATCCGATATCGTCCTTTGGGTGCGCATGCCGCGCTGGCTCTGCCTGTGGGGCGCCGTCAGCCGGATCGCCAAGGGTTATGGCAAGGCGCGGCCCGAAATGGCGGCGGGTTGTCCGGAAAGAATAGACCTCGATTTCCTGCGCTATATCTGGAATTTCGAACGCCGCCACGCCCCTATCTTCGAGCAAAATTTTGCGCTTTATGGCCCCAACGTACCGGTATTTCAGCTAAAAAGCCGAAAACAGCTTCGCCGCCTTCTTGATCTTCTTGTTATCGAGGATTAACTGCCGCTCATGCCAAAGTTCGAAACGCATCGCCTTGTAAAACACTCTCCCGTCCGCATGTACGACCTCGTCGCCGATGTGGAGAAGTATCCGCAGTTTCTGCCCCTTTGCGAAGCGCTGGTTATCCGCTCGCGCAAGGAGCGGGATGGCAAGACATTGCTGGTGGCGGATATGACGGTGGGCTACAAGGCCATCCGCGAGACCTTCACCACGCAGGTGCTGTTGAACCCGGCCGAGCGCGCCATCGACGTGAAATATATCGACGGACCGTTCAAGTTTCTCGACAATCGCTGGCGTTTCGAAGCTGCCGAAGATGGCGGCTCGGCCATTCATTTCTTCATCGACTATGAATTCAAGAACCGTCTGCTTGGCGCGGTTATGGGGTCGATGTTCGACCGGGCCTTCCGCATGTTCGCGGAAGCCTTCGAGACCCGCGCCGACAAGATTTACGCGGACCCGGCCTGATTGAGGGCAAGCAGCATTTCAAGTGCCGTCCTGACGGTCGCAAGACGAATTTCGGTGCGGCCGATCTCGCCGTAACGCATCTCATGGTGCAAGGTCTTGCCGTTGCGTGCTTTGGCGGCCAGATGCACCAGTCCCACCGGTTTATCCGTTGAACCGCCGCCCGGACCGGCAATGCCGGTGACGGCAACGGCAAAATCCGCGCGCGAACGGAACAGGGCGCCATGCGCCATCTGAAGAGCCGTTTGCCGGGACACCGCGCCGAAGGCTGTGAGCGTATCAGCGCCAACACCCAGCATGTCCATCTTTGCTTCGTTGGTATAGGTAACGAACCCCCGGTCGACGACGGCGGAGGAGCCGGCGATTTCCGTCAACGCACCGGCGATAAGGCCGCCCGTGCAGCTTTCCGCTGTCGAGACCATGAAGCCTTTGACGGTAAAGCCGGAAACGATTTTCCGCGCCAGCTCTTCGATATCTGCGGGAAACAGACTCATAACGGTCTGCCCCTGTAGACCACCGTGGCGGTTGCGATCGCCGCAATGCCTTCGCGACGGCCGACGAAACCGATCGTCTCGTTGGTGGTCGCCTTGACCGAGCAGCGCTCCAGCGCAATGCCGAGTATGTCCGCCAGCGTCTCGCGCATGGCCTGCCGGTGCGGACCGATACGCGGCGCTTCGGCAATCAGCGAGACATCCGCATTCATGATCGTGCCACCATTGTCGCGCACGACTTTCGCCGCATGTTCGAGGAAGATGCGCGATGCGGCACCCTTCCATTGCGGATCGGAAGGCGGGAAGTGATCGCCGATATCACCCGCGCCGCAGGTGGCGAGCAGCGCATCCGTCAGCGCATGCAGCGCCACATCGGCATCCGAGTGGCCTTTGAGTTTCTGGTCGTGTTCAATGAAGACGCCGCATAGCGTAACGCCGTCTCCGGCCTCCAGCTGGTGCACGTCGTAACCATTGCCGGTGCGCACGTCAGGCAGTCCGTGGGAGAGCTTTTCATCGGCCATGGCGATATCCCGCTTCAGAGTGAGTTTCACATTGTCGACCGAGCCTTCGGTCAGCGTCACCGTCAGTCCTGCCCATTCGGCGATCGATGCATCGTCGGTAAAATCCGTTTTTCCCGAGGCGGCAGCGGCGCGATGCGCGGCGAGGATTTCGCCATAGCCGAAACTTTGCGGTGTCTGCGCTGCATAAAGCCCCTGTCTGGAAACGGTCTCCGCAACAGAATCACCTGCGCCGCGCTTCAGCGTATCGGTGACGGGCAGGGCAGGCAGAACGCCGTTCGCACCCGCCTGGTGCAGCGCCACGACGCGCTCCAGCATGTCCTTGGCGACGAAAGGCCGCACGGCGTCATGGATCATCACATGCGTCAGGTCCTGCAAGGCCAGTGCTTCCAGCCCGGCCAGCACCGATTGCTGCCGTGTCGTACCGCCCGTGACGGTGACGACCCGCTCCCCGGCATTCAGCCGTTCGAGGATGGGCGATAGGAGGCTCAAATCGTCGGCATGGATGACGACCACGATCGATGAGGCTTTGCCCCAGTCCAGAAAGGTCGACAACGTATGTTCGATCACGGCCTTGCCGCCGACGGAACGATATTGTTTTGGCCCTTCCTCGGGGGAGCCGGCTCTTTCTCCGCGTCCTGCGGCGACGATGACGATGCCGAGTTTCATAGTGCTTTCCTGCATTGGTCTTATGCTTTGTGTGCAACCCTCAATGGTTGACAGTCCTGCTCTAGCGTTTCAAAACCCGGAAGGCCAGCCCGATAAGACGCGGTATCTGCCTGCACATCGCAGGATTGGCGGCTCGTGCGCATCCGAACCTGCACAAATTGCTATCGACAGCAAAAGAGGCAGGCAGACGCCTAGCAAATAAAACGTGCAACGCTTTAAAAGTGCTTGGCAAGCGCGCAAACACTGTCTAAAAATAATGCATATAACCCTTCTGCATGAAAGATCATCAGTTGCCCCCTCCGGAGTTGTCAGAACCGTTCAGCATCGGCTCAGTCACGATCCGTAATCGTGCCGTGCTGGCGCCCATGTCGGGCGTGACGGATTTGCCGTTCCGGCAGCTCGCCTGGCGTTATGGCGCGGGCCTCGTCGTTACCGAGATGGTCGCAAGCCGCGAACTCGTCGCTAATCGCGGGGAATCCTGGGCGCGGCTGAAAAATGCCGGCATGGTTCCGCATATGGTGCAGCTCGCCGGACGCGAGGCGCATTTCATGGCCGAGGCGGCGAAGATCGCGGCCGATAACGGCGCGGGGATCATCGATATCAATATGGGCTGTCCTGCCAAGAAGGTGACGGGCGGTTATTCCGGTTCGGCTTTGATGCGCGATCCCGATCATGCCCTGTCGCTGATCAAGGCGACGGTCGGCGCAGTCGACGTGCCCGTGACGCTGAAGATGCGGCTCGGCTGGGACGAAAATTCCATCAATGCACCGGAAATCGCCAAACGCGCCGAAGAGGCAGGCGTCCGGCTCATCACCATTCACGGCCGCACCCGCATGCAGTTTTACGAGGGCCGCGCGGACTGGGATGCCATTCGGGCCGTGCGGGAAGTGATTTCCGTTCCGCTGATCGCCAACGGCGATGTCGAGACTGCTGCGGATGCGCGGGAAATCCTGCGTCGTTCCGGCGCGGATGCCGTCATGGTCGGTCGCGGCGCACAGGGCCAGCCCTGGCTGCCGGCGGTGCTGGCGGGACATGCCGCGCCGCAACGCGCCGATATTGCCGGCATTGCTGTCGAGCATTACGACATGATGCTGGAATTTTACGGAAGGGAAGCCGGTCTTCGGCACGCCCGCAAACATCTGGGCTGGTATCTCGACCGTTTCGCGCCGGAGATCGCTACCCCGAAAAAGGCTCAAATCATGACATCGCGCGATACTGCGGAGGTGGCGGATCTGCTGCGCTCTGCCCTTAGCGAAAATGCGGGCGAAGCCGCAAGGAAGGCCGCATGAGCGCTGATAAACATAGCCCGGCAGATGCGAACCCGCTTGCCATGGCGGTTCTCAATGCGGTGCAGAACCCCGTCATCCTGGTGGATGCGGAAGGTTTCATCGCCTTCGCCAATTGGGAGGCCGAAGCCTTTTTCGGGGCCAGTGCTTCGCATCTCGCGCGCTACCGCGTTTCCACCTTCATTCCCTTCGGCAGTCCGCTGCTTGCGCTCATCGATCAGGTGCGCGAACGCCGCGCGCCGGTGAACGAATATCGGGTCGATCTGAGTTCGCCGCGGCTTGGGCAGGACAAGCTTGTCGATCTTTATGTGGCGCCCGTCGTCAGCGAGCCGGGATCGGTGGTCGTCGTCTTTCAGGAACGATCGATGGCCGACAAGATCGACCGGCAACTGACCCATCGCGCCGCTGCCCGCTCCGTCACCGGCCTTGCCTCCATGCTGGCGCATGAGATCAAGAACCCGCTTTCGGGCATTCGTGGTGCTGCCCAGCTTCTCGAAACGTCGGTTCCCGACGAGGACCGGGCGCTGACGCGGCTGATCTGTGACGAGACCGACCGCATAGTCTCGCTGGTCGATCGCATGGAGGTGTTTTCCGACGAGCGGCCGGTGGACCGCGTGCCGGTCAACATCCATTCGGTACTCGATCACGTAAAGGCGATAGCCAAGGCCGGCTTTGCCCGCAATATCAAGATTTCTGAAAACTACGATCCGTCGTTGCCGCCGGTCTATGCCAATCGCGACCAGCTGGTGCAGGTCTTTCTCAATCTGGTAAAGAATGCGGCGGAAGCCGTCGGCAACCAGCCGGAAGGCGAGATCGTGCTGACCACCGCCTATCGGCCCGGCATGCGCATGTCGGTTGCCGGTAGTCGCGAACGCATCTCGCTGCCGCTCGAATTTTGCGTGCACGATAACGGGCCGGGAGTTCCGGCGGATCTTTTGCCGCATCTCTTCGACCCCTTCATTACCACCAAGACGAACGGTTCTGGCCTCGGGCTGGCGCTTGTCGCCAAACTCATCGGCGCCCATGGCGGCATCGTCGAATGCGACAGCCAGAACCATCGCACGACTTTCCGCGTATTACTGCCCGTCTCGCCGGAAATGGGGCTGGACGACCGCACTTTGCCGAACACGACAGGAAATGACCAATGACAGCTACTATCCTCGTCGCCGATGATGATGCCGCGATCCGCACGGTGCTCAACCAGGCGCTCAGCCGCGCCGGTTACGACGTGCGCATCACCTCCAATGCCGCAACGCTCTGGCGCTGGGTTTCGGCGGGCGAGGGCGATCTGGTCGTGACCGATGTCGTGATGCCCGACGAAAACGCCTTCGATCTTCTGCCGCGCATCAAGAAAGCCCGCCCGGACCTGCCGGTTCTCGTGATGAGCGCCCAGAATACCTTCATGACGGCGATCAAGGCCTCGGAGAAGGGCGCTTACGACTACCTGCCTAAGCCCTTCGATCTGACGGAGCTGATCGCCATCATCGGCCGCGCTTTGTCAGAGCCGAAGCGCAAGCCCGCGAAGCTTGACGACGACATGCAGGATGGCATGCCGCTGGTTGGCCGCTCGGCGGCGATGCAGGAAATCTACCGGGTTCTGGCCCGCCTGATGCAGACCGACCTGACGCTGATGATTACCGGCGAATCCGGCACCGGCAAGGAGCTGGTGGCGCGGGCGTTGCACGATTACGGCAAGCGCCGCAACGGCCCCTTCGTTGCCATCAACATGGCGGCGATCCCGCGCGACCTGATCGAATCCGAACTGTTCGGCCACGAGAAGGGCGCCTTCACCGGCGCGCAGAACCGCTCGACCGGCCGTTTCGAACAGGCCGAGGGCGGCACGCTGTTTCTCGACGAAATCGGCGACATGCCGATGGATGCCCAGACGCGCCTGCTGCGCGTGCTGCAACAGGGCGAATATACGACGGTTGGCGGGCGCACGCCGATCAGGACCGATGTCCGCATCGTTGCGGCCACCAACAAGGACCTGAAACAGTCGATCAATCAGGGCCTCTTCCGCGAGGACCTCTATTACCGCCTGAACGTCGTGCCGCTACGGTTGCCGCCGCTGCGTGACCGGGCGGAGGATATTCCCGATCTTGTGCGCCATTTCATCCAGACGGGTGAGAAGGAGGGGCTGGAGGGCAAGCGTTTCGAGACCGAGGCGCTGGAAGTCATGAAGGCCTATGCCTGGCCGGGCAACGTGCGCGAGCTGGAAAACCTGATCCGCCGGCTGATGGCGCTTTATCCGCAGGAGGTCATTACCCGTGAGATCATCGAGCAGGAATTGCAGTCGGACGTTCCCGACAGTCCGCTCGACAAGATGGCGGTCCGCTCCGGCTCACTGACCATTTCGCAGGCGGTCGAGGAGAACATGCGGGATTATTTCTCGAGCTTTGGCGAGGGCCTGCCGCCGCCCGGCCTCTATGACCGTGTGCTGCGCGAACTGGAATATCCCCTGATCCTCGCCGCGCTGACGGCGACGCGGGGCAACCAGATCAAGGCCGCCGATCTTCTCGGATTGAACCGCAATACGCTGCGCAAGAAAATCCGCGAGCTTGGTGTTTCCGTCTATCGCAGCTCCCGCCCCAGCTGAGAATGTTGACAAGGCCGCATTTGTCGTTGCATTTTCGCCACATTGTGTTGCTTGGAAAACACTAGGATGGAGAGATTCGCCGGCACGAGGCGGATTTGCCCAATTTTCGTAAATGTGGTGCTGGCTTGCCAGCGATTGGGAGAAATGCATGCGGAAACCCGCCGCCGAAAAAGCCGTTGCCGAAGACGCAGCGGGAATGGTGGTTGCCGATCGCAGGATGTCTTTCGCTCTGCCTGGGCTGGTGCTCGCCGGCGTCGCTCTTATTTGCGCTATCGTGACCCTCTTCGTGCTTATGGGCGTCACGCCGATTGCGCCGACATCGAATGTCGTCATCGCTTCCGTCGTCATCAATTCGATCCTCGTGATCGGACTGATGTTCCTCATCGGCCGGGAAATCAACCGCCTGCTGAAAGCGCGGAAAAAGGGCAGGGCGGCGGCGCGTTTGCATGTGCGCATCGTCGTGCTTTTTTCCATCGTGGCGATCACGCCCGCCGTTCTTGTCGCCATCTTCGCAAGTCTGACGCTGAATGTCGGTCTCGACCGCTGGTTTTCGCTCCGCACCCAGTCGATCGTCGATTCCTCCAGCAATATCGCCCAGGCCTATATGATGGAAAATGCCGGTTATCTTCAGGGACAGACCCTGTCGATGGCCACCGACCTCGACCGCAACCGTGCCCTGTTTTACCTCGACCGCACCGGTTTCGTCGATCTGATGACCCGCCAGGCCAAGGGCCGAGGTCTTCTCGGCGCGTTTCTGGTGCAGGAGGATGGCGACGCCGTCGCGCAGGCCGACATCAAGACGGAAAAACCGCTTCCCGCCATTCCGCATGATGCGCTTGAAAAGGCCGCCGCCGGTCAGCCGACCCTTATTCCGCCGGGTATCACCAATCTCGTCGGCGCCATCATCAAGCTCGAGGGTATCAGCGGCACATTCCTCTACACCGTGCGCGCCGTCGATCCAAAAGTGATGAGCGCGATGCGGCTGATGGAGGAGAACCGCGCCGAATACAAGGCGATGGAAGCGGGCCGCGCGCCCTTGCAGATCGCGTTCGCGATCCTCTATCTCGGTTTCGCGCTGATCGTTCTTCTGGCCGCGATCTGGACGGCGATTGCGGTGGCTGACCGCATTGTGCGTCCGATCCGCCTTCTCATCAGCGCCGCAGACAGTGTCGCCACCGGCAACATGCATGTGCTGGTTCCCGTTCGCGCCGTGGACGGCGACGTCGGACGTCTGTCCCGCACCTTCAACAAGATGGTCTCGGAACTGCGCAGCCAGCAGGAGCAGATCATCGAGGCGAAGGACGATATCGACGATCGCCGCCGCTTCATTGAGGCCGTGCTGTCGGGCGTTACCGCCGCCGTCATCGGTGTTGACGAGAACCGCAAGATCACCATCGTCAATCCCTCGGGAGAAGAGTTCCTGGCACAGACCTCCGAACAGCTGATCGGCGCGCAACTGTCAGAAATCGCGCCTGAAATCGAAGAGGTCGTGACTGAGGCCAATACCTGGTCGCGCGGCAACTTCCGCAAGCAGATCAATATCATGCGGCGCGGCAAGGAACGGACGCTCAATGTGCAGGTGACCCGCGAGGATGCCCGCGACAGCCGCGACAGCTACGTCATCACGCTCGACGACATCACCGATCTCGTCATCGCCCAGCGCTCGACCGCATGGTCTGATGTCGCGCGGCGCATCGCCCACGAGATCAAGAACCCGCTGACGCCGATCCAGCTTTCCGCCGAACGCATCAAGCGCCGTTTCGGCAAGCAGATCGACGAGAGCGACCGCGCCATTTTTGACCAGTGTACGGATACCATCGTCCGGCAGGTCGGTGACATCGGCCGGATGGTGGACGAGTTCTCGGCTTTCGCGCGTATGCCGAAGCCGACGAAGGAAAAGTCGGACCTGCGCGCGATTTTGAAGGACGCGGCATTCCTGCGCGAAATCAGCGCCGCCGACACCAAATTCTCAACGGAGCTGGGCGATATTCCGCTGGAGGGCATGTTCGATGCCCGTATGCTGGGACAGGCGTTCGGCAATCTTATCAAGAATGCGACGGAAGCCATCGAGGCGGTGGAAGGCGAAAAGCGGCCGGGCAAGATCCTGGTGCGCGCTTCCTTCGACGAGACAAATTCCCGTTTCGTGGCCGATATCATCGACAATGGCCGCGGCCTTCCCGTCGAGAACCGCCACCGTATTCTCGAACCCTACATGACGATGCGGGACAAGGGCACCGGCCTCGGCCTCGCCATCGTCAAGAAGATCATTGAAGAGCATGGCGGGTATCTGGAACTCCACGATGCCCCGCCGGAGTTCGACCATGGCCACGGCGCCATGATCAGAGTGCTGCTGCCCTATATCGAGGCGGTCGGCGGCAAAAATAACAAGGAAGCAGCATATGGCGTCTGATATTCTGGTCGTGGATGACGAAGCGGATATTCGCGAAATCGTAGCGGGTATTCTGTCCGACGAGGGCCACGAGACGCGCATGGCGTTCGACAGCGACAGTGCGTTGGCCGCCATTTCGGAACGCGTGCCGCGTCTGATCTTTCTCGACATCTGGATGCAGGGTTCGAAGCTCGACGGTCTGGCTCTGCTGGACGAGATCAAGAGCCGCCATCCCGATATTCCGGTGGTCATGATCTCAGGTCACGGCAATATCGAAACCGCCGTTAACGCTATCAAGCGCGGCGCGTTCGATTTTATCGAAAAGCCGTTCAAAGCGGACCGCCTCATCCTGATCGCCGAGCGGGCGCTGGAAAATTCCAAGCTGAAGCGGGAGGTTCTGGAACTCAAGAAGCGCACCGGTGACGCGGTTGAACTCGTTGGCGCGTCGCTTGCCGTTTCGCAGCTTCGCCAGACCATCGACAGGGTCGCGCCCACCAACAGCCGCATCATGATCCTCGGCCCCTCCGGTTCCGGCAAGGAGCTGGTGGCGCGCATGGTGCACAAGAAGTCCTCGCGCGCCAGCGGACCTTTCGTGGCGCTGAACGCGGCGACGATCACGCCCGACCGCATGGAAATCGCGCTTTTCGGCACGGAAGGCCTGCCCGGGCAGCCACGCAAGGTGGGAGCGCTCGAAGAGGCCCATCGCGGCGTGCTTTATCTCGATGAAGTCGGCGAAATGCCGCGCGAAACGCAGAACAAGATCCTGCGTGTGTTGGTCGACCAGCAGTTCGAGCGTGTCGGCGGCGGCAAGCGGGTGAAGGTGGATGTGCGCATCATTTCCTCGACCGCCCATCACCTCGAAAGCCTGATCGCCGAAGGCCAGTTCCGCGAAGACCTTTACCACCGCCTCGCCGTGGTGCCGGTGAAGGTGCCGGCGCTGTCGGAACGGCGCGAGGATATTCCTTTCCTCGTCGACATGTTCATGCGGCAGATTTCCGAACAGGCCGGTATCCGTCCGCGCAAGATCGGCGACGACGCCATGGCCGTTCTCCAGACGCATGACTGGCCGGGCAACATCCGCCAGCTCCGCAACAATATCGAGCGGCTGATGATCCTCGCCCGTCCAGAGGGCGGCGAGGCACCGATTTCGGCCGATATGCTGCCGGCGGATATTGGCGATATGCTGCCGAAGATTTCGGCGCAGGGCGATCAGCACATTATGACCCTGCCGCTGCGCGAGGCGCGTGAAATGTTCGAGCGGGATTATCTGGTGGCCCAGATCAACCGCTTCGGCGGCAATATTTCGCGAACGGCGGAATTTGTCGGCATGGAAAGGTCGGCGCTGCATCGCAAACTGAAATCTCTCGGCGTATAAGGGATAAAGGCCAAGTCGCCGAAACCGATTATTCCGTCAGAGAGACAGCATGAAAGTCATCATATGCGGCGCAGGGCAGGTGGGTTACGGCATCGCCGAACAATTATCGCGCGAGGATAACGAGGTATCGGTGATCGATACGGCCGCCTCGTTGATCACCGCCATTACCGAGACACTGGATGTGCGCGGTTATGTCGGCCATGGCGCGCATCCCGATATGCTGGCGAAAGCGGGTGCCGACCAGGCGGACATGATCATCGCCGTGACTTTGCATGACGAAATCAACATCGTCGCCTGCGAGGTGGCGCATGCGCTGTTCAGCGTTCCGACCAAGATCGCCCGCATCCGCGACCAGAGCTATCTGAGGCCGGAATATGCCGATCTCTTCAGCCGCGAGAACATGTCGATCGACGTGACGATTTCGCCAGAGGTAGAAGTCGGCAAGATGGTGCTCAGGCGCATCGCCTTTCCGGGTGCCACCGATGTCGTGCGTTTCGCCGACGATACGATCTTCATGCTGGCGATCGAATGCATGGAGGACTGCCCGGTCATCAACACACCGCTGCAGCAGCTTTCCAACCTGTTTCCCGACCTCATCGCGACAGTGGTGGGCGTTTACCGCAACGGCATCCTGAAAGTCGCGCATTCCTCCGAGCAGTTGCGGGTCGGCGACCTTGCCTATGTGATCTGTCAGCGCCAGCACGCCCGCCGCACCTTGAGCCTCTTTGGCCACGAGGAGCAGGAGGCGCAGCGCATCGTCATCGCGGGCGCCGGCAATATCGGCCACTTCGTCGCGCACAAGATCGAGGAGTTGCAGCCAAAGACGCGGGTGAAGATCATCGAGTCGGATCGCGACAGGGCTGTTGCCGCATCGGAGCAGCTCAGCAACACCATCGTCATGCATGGTTCGGCGCTCGACCAGAAGATTCTGATGCAGGCAGACATTCAGGATGCCGACCTGATCGTGACGCTCACCAACAGCGACCAGACCAATATTCTGGCGGCCGTGATGGCCAAGCAGCTCGGCTGCAAATCAAACCTCGCCCTGCTGAACAGCTCGTCCTTCCACGAGGTTGCAGATTCACTCGGTCTCGATGCCTATATCAACCCACGGGCCGTCACCATCTCGCGCGTTCTCCAGCATGTGCGCAAAGGCCGCATACGCTCGGTTTATGCCGTCCAGCACGGGTCGGCGGAGGTGATCGAGGCGGAGGCGCTGGAGACATCGCCATTGGTCGGTCAGTCCTTCCGCGACATCGATATGCCCGAAGGCGTGCGCATCGGCGCGATCTATCGCGACGGCGTGGTGATCCGCCCGGACGGCAGTACGAAGATCAAGGCGAAGGACCGCGTCGTGCTGTTTGCGTCCGCCGATGCTGTCCGCGACGTGGAACAGCTTTTCCGGGTTTCGATACAATATTTCTGACTGTTTCGAATCGAAAAAGCG
Source organism: Rhizobium sp. GR12 (assembly GCF_036596185.1). Taxonomy (NCBI): domain Bacteria; kingdom Pseudomonadati; phylum Pseudomonadota; class Alphaproteobacteria; order Hyphomicrobiales; family Rhizobiaceae; genus Rhizobium; species Rhizobium sp. GR12. The sequence goes on from NZ_JASXTH010000005.1 coordinate 360,952, forward strand.
GGTCAATACTCGTACTCATTCGGCTGTTTTCGCCGTTGCGGAACAGGACACGATTTGATACCAGAGTTGCAGGTCGGCCAAGCGGGGGACAAGACTCGGCCGGTTTATTATTGATTGATTATTTTCCGGTATCCCTGCCGGCAAAAAAGAAAGAAGCGGCGCCATGGCGGAACGTTCTCAAAACCTTCAGGATCTTTTCCTCAATACCGTTCGTAAGCAGAAGATTTCGCTCACGATTTTCCTGATCAACGGCGTCAAGCTGACGGGCGTTGTCACCTCCTTCGACAATTTCTGCGTGCTTTTGCGCCGTGACGGTCACTCTCAGCTTGTTTACAAGCATGCGATCTCCACCATCATGCCCGGCCAGCCGATGCAGATGTTCGAGAGCGAAGAAGGCGCGGCCTGATCAGGCTCCCTCGACGGTATCTTCGACATAAACCGACCCGGACCGGGAACATTTCCGGTTCCGTCAGGTTAATCCTCAAGGCCGTCCGCGCGGATGCGGTCGGCCGCAATGTTTTTTCTGGATAAGGCTGAGCCAATTTCGACGCGAGACACCTCGAACGAATCCATCATTCCGGAGCAGGAGAAGCGCCGCGACGACATGCGCGCCATCGTCCTCGTTCCGGTCCTCAAACAGCCACGCGAAAATCGCGACGCGGCGGCAGCTCCGGCGACCGCGAGCCGGTCTGTCGAAGCCAAGCTGGAGGAAGCGAAGGGGCTGGCGCTCGCGATCGATCTGGAGGTGACACAAGGGCTCATCGTTCCGGTCAACCAGCCGCGTCCGGCGACATTGTTCGGAACCGGCAAGATCGAGGAAATCGGTCATCTTCTGGATGAAACCGATTCCGGTCTGGTGATCGTCGATCATCCCTTGACCCCGGTGCAGCAACGCAATCTTGAAAAACAGTGGAATTGCAAGGTCATCGACCGGACCGGCCTGATCCTTGAAATCTTCGGCCGCCGCGCCTCCACCAAGGAAGGCACGCTGCAGGTCGATCTTGCGCATCTGAACTACCAAAAGGGCCGCCTCGTCAGAAGCTGGACCCACCTTGAGCGTCAGCGCGGTGGCGCAGGCTTCATGGGCGGTCCGGGTGAAACCCAGATCGAGGCCGACCGCCGGCTGCTTCAGGATCGCATCGTCAAGCTGGAGCGCGAGCTGGAGCAGGTGGTGCGCACCCGCCAGCTTCACCGCGCCAAGCGCCGCAAGGTGCCGCATCCGATCGTGGCTCTGGTCGGTTACACCAACGCTGGCAAATCCACGCTGTTCAACCGCATCACCGGTGCTGGCGTTCTGGCCGAGGACATGCTGTTCGCCACGCTCGATCCGACCTTGCGCCGCATGAAGCTGCCGCATGGCCGCACGGTCATCCTGTCCGACACGGTCGGGTTCATCTCCGACCTGCCGACGCATCTGGTCGCCGCTTTCCGCGCAACGCTGGAAGAGGTGCTGGAAGCCGATCTCGTTTTGCATGTGCGCGACATGTCCGATCCGGACAATGCCGCCCAGTCGGCGGATGTGCTGCGCATTCTCGGCGATCTCGGCATTGACGAGAAGGAAGCCGAAAAGCGCATCATCGAGGTCTGGAACAAGGTCGACCGTCTCGAGCCGGAGGTGCATGACGCCATCATCGAGCGCGCCGAAGGCAGCGCCAATATTCGTGCCGTTTCAGCCGTCACGGGCGAGGGCGTCGATGCCCTGATGGACGAGATTTCCGGGCGTCTGTCCGGTGTTCTGACGGAAACGACCGTTGTTCTCTCCGTCGAGCAATTGCCGCTGATCTCCTGGGTTTACAGCAATTCCATCGTCGACAGCCGTGAAGACCAGGAAGACGGCTCGGTCGTTCTCGATGTGCGCCTGTCGGAAGCGCAGGCCGCCGAACTGGAACGGAAGCTTGGAAAAGCGACCCTCCGCGAGCGGGAAGACTGGGAGCAGTAATTGCTCCGAGAACGATTGTAAGGCCCGAAAACCTCTCCCCGTCATTCCGGCCTTGAGCCGGAATCCAGCCACGGCGCGTCTGTGTCGTGAGGAAAGAGTCTTTTGCGATCAAGGACTTGATCGCACTGGACCCCGGACTAAATCCGGGGTGACGGCGGGCTAGGACGAAACCGTATCGAGCGAGCGTTCGATGCGTTTTGCTGCCTGCCAGAGGTCTTCCATTCTCTCAAGGCTTGCTTCTTCCAGCGTCTCGCCATTTTCGGTGAGAGACGTTTCGATGTGGTTGAAACGCCTGCGGAATTTCGTATTGGTGCCGCGCAGCGCATCTTCCGGATCGGCCTTGACGTGGCGGCCGATATTGACGAGCGCGAAGATGAGATCGCCGAGTTCGTCCGAGACCTTCTCCGGTTTCCCCTCCGCCAGCGCTTCGCGCAATTCCGCGATCTCCTCCTCGATCTTGTCGAGAATGGGAGCGGGGTCCGACCAGTCGAAACCAACGCGCGCGGCCTGCTCCTGCAGCTTGAGTGCCTCGGTCAGCGCCGGCTGGCTGCGCTGTACACCACCAAGAAATCCGGCTTTGAAATCCTCCGTGATACCCCGCTGCACGCGGCGCTCCGCACGTTCGCGTTTTTCCGCGGCCTTGATCTGGTCCCATTGCAGCTTGACGCTCTCTGGCGTATCCGCGGCGGACACGGCAAAGACATGTGGATGGCGGCGGATCATTTTCGAGGTGACAGCCTCAACCACGTCGCCAAAGGCGAATTCGCCCCGTTCCTCGGCAATGCGGGCATGGAAGACCACCTGCAACAACAGGTCTCCCAGCTCGTCGCAAAGATCGTCCATATCCTTGCGCTCGATGGCGTCGGCGACTTCATAGGCCTCTTCGATGGTGTAGGGTTTGATCGTCTCGAAGGTCTGGACGACATCCCACGGGCAACCGGTTTCCGGCTGGCGCAGGGCTTCCATGATCTCGATCAGGCGGGAAATATCCTTCGAGGCTTCCATCGTGTCTCAAACCTTCATTCTTTGTTTTTACGCACTTTTCCGGGAAATGCTCTAGTTCAGCGGAATGTCGTTATCGCTCTTCGACGACTGGTAGGTGGTGGAGAGATCGTCATAGGCGGCCTTGATGCGGGCTGTCTGCGTCTTCAACGTGCTTTTCAATGGATCGTCCTCGCTTTCCACCAGATCGGCGATGAAGAAAGAGTTCCAAAAGGCATTGTTGCGGCGATATCCGCCCGGCTCCAGCCCGAATACTTCCTTCAGGATTTTCAGATCGTGCGGGATCGCGAAAGCATCGCGGGAATCCTCGTGGCTGAAGAACGAATAGAAATTGTCGAACCCGGCCCAGGTGATGGCGGACATGCACATGGTGCAGGGTTCGTGGGTGGAAAGGAAAATCAGGTCCTTGGTATTCGGCTTCTCGCCCAGTTCGTAAAACCGCTTCAGGGCGTGCACCTCACCGTGCCAGAGCGGGTTTTCCAGCTCGTTATTCGTCTCCGCAATCACCAGCGACAGGTCGGATTTGCGCAGGATCGCCGCGCCGAAAACCTTGTTTCCGAGGCTGACCCCGCGCACCGTCAACGGCAGGATATCGTGTTCGATGACATCGAGAAGACGGGCGGCGAGAGTGGGGCTGGTCAAGGGTCTGATCCTTCGTGCCGCTCTAAAAAAAGCGGTTTTCGCGTGGAGAAATCGACGAAAATGGTCCTCCCTTGTTCGGCGCGAGGACATGGTTTGTCAAGGGATTCTCACGGGATTCCGATGCCTCTGACAGGGGTAAAACAGGGGTGCCGGTTGGTTTTCCTCAAAAACAGGGGTGTTCGAGAAATAAAAATCCAGGTGCCGGAAAGGCTTGAATTTCTGTTTCTTCAATCTTGCGCCGCAATGCGGGATATATGCACAATGCACGACGAACATGATTTTTCCGCAGCCGGCGACCGCCTTTCGACCTTCCCCGCTTTCTTCCGGGTTGAGGGACGGCAGGTCATTGTCTTCGGAAATGGCGATGAGGCTTTCGCAAAGGTAAGGCTGCTTGCCAATACCAATGCGCATATCGTTGCCTATGCCGACGAGCCGGAAGCGGATTTTGCGCGCTATCTCCGCAATAACGGCATCGATCATCAGGCCCTGGGTTTTTCCAGCAGGCTGGTCGATGGCGCAACTCTGGTTTTTGCCGCCACTGGAGACGAGGCGCTGGACCGCGAGATCGTCTCAGTCGCTCGTGCGAAGAAAGTCCCCGCCAATGCGGTGGACCAGCCGGAATTTTGCGATTTCTTCACCCCGGCGCTCGTTGCCCGCGCACCCGTCGCCATCGCCATTGGCACCGAAGGGGCAGGGCCGGTTCTCGCCCAGATGATCCGCGCGCGCATCGACCAGATGCTGTCGCCGTCGCTTGGCAAGCTTGCGCGCCTTGCCGTGCAGTATCGTGACGTGGCCGAGCAGAATGTGCCCAAGGGCGCGTTGCGGCGCAATTTCTGGCGCCGGTTCTTTTCAGGTGCTGTCGCAGATGCCGTCGCTCTCGGCGATACGCTTTCCGCCCGTGACGCCGCTAATCGTCTGTTGTTATCGCCCGAACGCAGCGAAGGCCGCGTCTGGCTTGTCGGCGCCGGTCCCGGTGCGGAAGACCTGCTGACGTTGCGCGCCCAGCGCGTGCTGATGGAAGCGGATGTGATCGTCTACGATGCTCTGGTACCACAGGCGATCGTTGATATGGGCCGCCGCGATGCCGAGCGCCTGTCTGTTGGCAAGCGCAAGGGTTGCCACAGCAAGTCGCAGGACGAAATCAACCGCCTGCTGGTGCGCCTCGGCAAAGACGGCAAACGCGTCGTGCGCCTCAAATCCGGCGATCCGCTGGTCTATGGCCGGGCGGGTGAGGAAATGGCCGCGCTGCGTAATGCCGGCATCGGCTACGAGATCGTGCCTGGCATCACCTCGGCCTTCGCCGCAGCTGCGGATTTCGAATTGCCGCTGACGCTGCGCGGTGTCGCCTCGTCGCTGATTTTCACCACCGGCCACGATCTGACCGGCGATGTCCTGCCCGATTGGGCCCGTCTTGCCGTTTCCGGCGCCACCATTGCCGTTTATATGGGCCGCAGCGTTGCAGCGTCCGTCGCGACAAGGCTGATCGAGGCCGGGCTTGGCGTGGAAACGACGGTGGCCGTCATCGAAAATGCCAGCCGCGCGGATCGCCGCCTGCTGCATGGCACATTGAACGATCTGCCCGACCTCGAATATCGCGATGAGTTGACCGGTCCGGTCATGGTCATCATCGGCGATGCGGTGGCGGGCGCCAATTTTGACAGGTCCGAGGCGCTTGCGCTTGGCTCAAAGCCAGCGAACCTCAAACGGGAGTATGCAAATGGCTGACAAGGTTTTGACCGCCAACCGCCTTGGCGATGGTATCGCCGTCTGGCTCGATGCCAATGGCGAATGGACGGAGAACCTGCAGGACGCGATCGTCGCCCGCCATGCGGAGGCCGTCACTTCGTTCGAGGAAATCGGCAAGCGTGATTTTTCCGCCAACAAGGTCGTTGACGTGAATGTCATCGACGTGGTGGAGGAGAATGGCAAGCTCTGGCCGACGCGGCTTCGCGAGCGCATTCGCGCCGCTGGCCCGACCATGCACTATGCCAACGGCTTCAAGCCGGCCGATGCAGCATTCATCGCAGTCTGAGGAAGAAGATGTACCGTTACGACGAGTTTGATCACGCATTTGTTGAAGGCCGCGTGGCGCAGTTTCGCGATCAGGTCGAGCGCCGGCTGTCCGGCGAACTGGCCGAGGACGCATTCAAGCCGCTGCGCCTTATGAACGGTGTCTATCTCCAGCTCCATGCCTATATGCTGCGCGTCGCCATTCCCTATGGCACGCTGAATTCTCAGCAGATGCGGATGCTGGCCCATATCGCCCGCAAATATGACCGGGGTTACGGCCACTTCACCACCCGCCAGAACATCCAGTACAATTGGCCGCGTCTGTCGGATACGCCGGATATCCTCGCCGAACTGGCAAGCGTGGAAATGCATGCGCTGCAGACTTCCGGCAACTGCATTCGCAACGTGACCGCCGACCATTTCGCAGGCGCTGCCGCCGATGAGGTCGCCGATCCACGTCCTTATGCGGAAATCCTGCGTCAATGGTCTTCCGTGCATCCGGAATTCTCGTTCCTGCCGCGCAAGTTCAAGATCGCGGTAACGGGTGCCGAGCGCGACCGCGCCGCCATTCAGGTTCACGATATCGGCCTGCACCTGAAAAAGAACGACAAGGGCGAGATCGGTTTTGCCGTCTATGTCGGCGGCGGACAGGGCCGCACGCCGATGATCGCCAAGAAAATCCGTGACTTCCTGCCGGAAGAGGACCTGTTGTCCTACACCACGGCTGTCATGCGCGTTTATAACCTGCACGGCCGCCGCGACAACAAATACAAGGCGCGCATCAAGATCCTCGTGCACGAGACCGGTGCGGAAGAACTGGCCCGTCAGGTCGAGGTCGAGTTCGCGGAACTGAAAAACAGCGAATTGAAGCTGCCGGATGCCGATATTGCGGCAATCACCGCCTATTTCGCGCCGCCGGCGCTGAAGGACCGCCCTGAAGGCTGGGAGAGCCTGGCGCGCTGGAAGCGGGCGGATGAGGGCTTTGCCCGCTTCGTCGAGCAGAACGTCGCGCCGCACAAGCACCCCGATTACGGCATGGTGACGATTTCACTGAAGCCGATCGGTGGCATTCCTGGCGATGCGACGGACGAGCAGATGGAACTCGTCGCCGATATCGCTGCCGAATACGCCTTCGATGAAATCCGCATCAGCCACGAGCAGAACATCATCCTGCCGCATGTGGCGCTGGCCGATCTTGAGCCGGTCTATCGTGCACTGGTGGGTGCGGGGTTGGCCACCGCCAATGCCGGGCTGATCACCGATATCATTGCCTGTCCCGGGCTGGACTATTGCGCGCTTGCCAACGCGCGCTCCATTCCGCTGGCGCAGGAAATCTCCACTCGTTTCGGCGCGCATGAGCGTCAGTTGGAAATCGGTGAGCTAAAGATCAAGATTTCCGGCTGCATCAATGCCTGCGGCCACCACCATGTCGGCCATATCGGCCTTCTGGGTGTGGAAAAGAAGGGTGCCGAACTCTACCAGATCACGCTTGGCGGATCGGGTGACGAAAACACCTCGATCGGCGAGATCATCGGCCGTGGTTTCGAGCCGGAAAAGGTGACCGACGCGGTGGAAACCATTGTCGATACCTATCTGGGCCTGCGCCTTTCGAAGGAAGAAAACTTCCTCGAAGCCTATCGTCGCGTCGGGCCGCAACCCTTCAAGAATGCGCTCTACGGTTCCGCGGCCGAAGCCGCCTGAGGAGATTGCCATGACGAAAATCTGGAACCGCGACGGCTTCGTGGAAAAAGATCCCTGGGTGATCGAAACGGAAGAGGTGAAGGCGACTGCCGAGCAGAAGCCGGTGCTGTCGCTTGCCGATTTCCTCGTCCGTGCCGCTGAAAGCAACGATATCGGCCTTGGCGTCCTGATCGCTCCGGCTGACGATGTCACCCGGCTCGAGCCCTATCTCGACCGTATCGAGCTTGTCGCCGTCAGCTTCCCGGCCTTCAATGACGGCCGTGGTTTCAGCCACGCCTCGCTGCTGCGTAGCCGTCTTGATTTTGCAGGCGAGGTGAGGGCGGTCGGCGATGTGCTGATCGACCAGGTGCCGCTGATGTTGCGCACCGGCTTTACCAGCTTTGCGGTGACGAACGGGACGGCGATCCGTCGCCTGTCCGAAAGTCGCCTGCCGGAAATTCCGGTCTATTATCAACCGGCGGCCCGGCCGGCCACCGGCGGCGAGACCTATAGTTGGCGTCGCCGTGCGGCCGGTTGACGCATGATGCGGGAAATATGAGTTTTAGATACATATTTCCTGCGCACATGGCAGTATTGATATTCTCATGCCTTCAAAAGGCGACAAAAATGGTATAATTGCCCGGTCGGAGAATATCGACTATCGAGTAAGAATGAACGGAACCTGAAATGAACGCGCCAGCCAAGACGGAAGATTTTGCGATCAAGATACCTGATGGTGTTTACGCCGAGACGGTTTTGTCGGTGGAGCATTATACGGATCACCTGTTCCGTTTCCGGATGACGCGCCCGGCCGGCTTCCGCTTCCGTTCCGGTGAATTCGCCATGATCGGCCTGATGGTCGGTGAAAAGCCGGTCTATCGCGCCTATTCCATCGCCAGCCCCGCCTGGGATGAAGAACTGGAATTCTTCTCGATCAAGGTTCCGGATGGCCCGCTGACGTCGCATCTTCAGGCAATCAAGCCCGGCGATACCGTGCTGATGCGTAAGAAGCCGACAGGTACGCTGGTTCTGGATGCGCTGACACCCGGCAGACGGCTTTATATGTTCTCGACCGGCACCGGCATCGCGCCCTTCGCGAGCCTGATCCGCGATCCGGATACCTATGAAAAGTTCGAGGAGGTCATCCTTACCCATACCTGCCGCGATGTGGCCGAACTGAAATACGGTTTCGATCTGGTCGAGGAAATCCGCAACCATGAGTTCCTGAACGAGATCGTCGGCGACAAGCTCAAGCATTATGCAACGGTCACGCGTGAGGATTACCCCTTCAAGGGCCGCATCACCACGCTGATCGAGAACGGCAAACTCTTTGCTGATCTCGGCGTACCGCCTCTCGATCCTGCAATCGATCGCGGCATGATCTGCGGTTCCTCGGCCATGCTGAAGGACACCAAGGAGCTTCTGGAAAAGGCCAGCCTTACCGAAGGCGCCAACAACAAGCCTGCCGAGTTTGTCATCGAGCGCGCTTTCGTTGGCTGACGGGCATTTCTTTCACAAATGATGATGACAGGAGGCCGCAAGGCCTCCTTTTTTGTGTCGAGTCGGCTGCACGATCTGAACGGCAATTCGTGGGACTGGAACATCCGGAGGCGGTGATGCGTTAGGGGTCGAACCAAACCTAACCGGCAAAGTTGTCCAATGGAAAAAACAGGATCAATTCGCACCTCAATCATCGCCGTCGCGGCAGGTCTTTTTGCCGCGCTGCCCGCCGCCGCCGACGAAAGCACGTTTTTGTCGTCGCTCGAAGGCAACTGGACAGGCAAGGGAACGGTGATCACCCGCATCGGCATGCCGCCGATCAACGTCAATTGCACGCTCAGTTCAGATGCAAAGGCGACGGCGCTCAGGATGTCGGGCACCTGTCGTGGTCTTTTGGTGGTCAGGCGCGCCATCGCTGCCGATCTCGCCGCCAGCGGTGCGCGTTATAGCGGCACCTATACCGGTCCCTCCGGCCGTCCTTCGGCGCTCGCCGGCAACCGCCGGGGCAATGCGATCAACCTCACGGTACGCTGGAACCGCGAAATCAACGGCGACCGCGTCGCCGCCATGACCATCGAAAAGATCGGCGACAACGGCCTGCGGCTGCGCACCACCGACAAAGACGGCAAGACAGGCAAAACGGTGGTGACGAGCGATATCCGTCTGGTGCGGTGAGATCTGGGTCAGTGAACGGTCGCCTCCAAACTCTCCCTACTGACCTGTCCGGGGCATCAACGCCACCCGTAGCAGGCGCATGAACAGTCTTGTGTCACCCTCAAGATCGGGACAACGTCTCTGCGCGTGTTTGATCCCATCCATCGCAGCCACAATGATATTTGCCAGTTGAGCGGGTTGGGTTTGCAACGGGTCAAGATCGATTTCCCTGTTTTCTGTGGCCGCTATCAATGTCTGCGTCAGCATGTTCAGCAGCTTCGCCCGTGCTTCAAGCGTGATATCCTCAGCCAGGGCCATGTTGGCCGCAAACAGCTCTTCTGCATCGGCACTGTTTCCAAAGGGAACGATCAGTTCCCGCTGAAAGACCGCGATGGCCATTTCCATGCGCTCAAAAGCACTGCCATGGCCTGCCAGCACCGCTTCTACTTCATCCATTGTCCGTTTGTGCGCTCGCATCGAGCCGGCCCGAAACAGCTCTTCCTTGCTGTTGAAGCTCAGATAGAGCGAGGCCCGCGAGATTCCTGAGGCGCGCGCGATGTCGGCCATGGAGGTCTTGCGAAAGCCAAAGCGTACGAACAACGGCAAGGCGGCGTCCAGAATCTGGGCTATTTTCTGATCGGTCTGCATGATGTAGTCACATTGACACTTCAAATCCATAGTGTCAAAAGAGACGATTGGACTAAAACAGTCTAAGTGTCTAATTTCACGGATTGCCATGGTGCGTCCTGGGATTGGTGCAGCCCGTCGGTAATCCCGCACAGCGTCGCTATCAAATGGAGAACACCTATGACAATCCCGAATGTCGACGCATCCTCGCTGACCCACGAGGCGGACCTCCTGCGTGAAACGGAACGCGCCAGACTTCGCGCCCTGGTCAGCGCCGATATCGTTCAGGCGCGACTGTTTCATGCTCCAGACTTTCAGTTGATAACGCCAATCGGCGTACCTCTTTCAAAGGAAGACTATCTGGGCGCGGTAGCCTCCGGGCAAATCAAGTACCTGACGTGGGAGCCAGCCGAGATTGCGGTGCGCCTGTACGACGGGGTCGCAATTATTCGATATCGCGCTCAGCTCGAAGTCATCTTCGGCGGGCATCATGTTCCCCTCAGTGACTACTGGCATACCGACACCTATGAGCACCGCGATGGTCACTGGATGGTCGTCTGGTCGCAAGCCACCGCCATCAGGTAGACAAGTCCGGGCAGGATCTTGCCCGAATGATGCGAGCCGCATCGGCTTTTCAGCGAACGATTGACGATCAATCATACGCAATTCCAACGGTCGAAAAACTCCGTTGCCGTAACGAAAAAAGGCCCGGATCGCTCCGGGCCTTCGTATCTGCCAGTCGTCTGCCTTTTCATCAAAACGGCCAGCCTGCTGCTGGCCGTTTCGTGTCATGCAGCGCTAAATTACATTTTCGGCAACAGCACCTTGTCGACGACGTGAATGACGCCGTTGGATTGCTTGACGTCTGCGATGGTTACATGAGCAACCGTGCCGTTCTCGTCCGTCAAGGTGATTTTGCCCATGCTTTCCTTGGCCTTGAGCACGCAGCCGCCGACCGTTTTCACGTCATGCTCGCCATTGTCGTCCTTGATCATCTTTTCGATGGCGGTTGACAGCGCATTGGCGGCAACCACATGGCAGGTCAGCACTTTGACCAGCTTCTGCTTGTTTTCCGGCTTCAGAAGATCGTCGACTGCACCCTTGGGAAGGGCCGCGAAAGCCTCGTTGGTCGGCGCGAACACCGTGAACGGACCTTTGCCCTGAAGCGTTTCGACAAGACCGGCGGCCTTCACCGCTGCGACGAGCGTCGTATGGTCTTTCGAGTTCACTGCATTTTCAACGATGTTCTTGTTCTCGAACATCGCGGCGCCGCCAACCTTGGGGTTTGCGGCATAAGCGGAAACCATGCCGATTGAAAGAGCTGCGGCCAGCGTCAGGGCGCGAACGGAAACCTTGTGCATCGTTATTCCTCCTTGGTGACATCCAGACCCCGAAAGGTAGCCCTTCCAGCGGCCGCTATCGGTCATCCGTAGCAACACAAGAGACGGAGGTTGGTCCCTCGAAGTTTCAGGCAAGTCAGGAAAAATGATAAATAACTGATTTTAAAAAGGATTAACTGCGCGCTTGTTACAGGCGACGTGCAGTACCCGAGGCAACAATCGGGCCAGTGGGAAGGCCGGTAGGAGAGCCACCGAATGGTTCGAGGCTAACGGCAAATACGGAGCCTTCGCCGAGTGTACCCCGTATCTCGGGCGAAATGACCATGTCGGCGTCAACCGCCGCGTTGATCGTCCCGAGCGATTTCGGCTTGCCCGCCGGTGGCACCAGCCACAGTTCAAGCGACCGGCGTTCACCGCTGTCTGCCGCAACCGGTGTGATCTTCAGGCGTCCGCTCGATGCATCGTAGGATGCCACGAGATCGATCAAGTTGCCGGGCGCGGTGAGGTTGGCAACGAGTGGCGCCGCATGCCGGCCACCCGGCGCAAGCAGACCTGATGCAAAGGCTATGGCGACGACAGCCGCAAGCGACGAGACAAGCGAGACGCTGCGCCAGAAGACGAGCGACTGCCAGAACGAACCGGCCGGGGCATCGGGGCGGGCGGAAAACAGGCGGTTTTCGATACGGCTGAACACCGAGGCATCGGGCGGGACTTCGCCATAAGCATCATTGAACGCTGCGGTATCGATCTGCCAGCGCTCCACGAGGCGCTGAAAGTCGACATCGTCCATCATGCGCTTTTCGACCGTTCGGCGCTTTTCCAGCGAAAGAAGGCCAAGCACGTATTCAGCCGCAAGGACTTCATCCTGCGGAGTGTTGCCACGACTATGTTCGCCAGATGTCATCGTTCCATGCACTCTCTCAGTTTCAGCAGGCTGCGGCGAAGCCATGTTCGCACCGTGTTGAGCGGCGCATTCATCTCCTGCGCAAGTTCCGCATAACTCAAACCCTCCACATAGGCTCGCCGCACCGCAGCAGCCTGATCCGGCCGCAACTCCTCCATGCATCTATCGATTCGCCGGCCTTCATCGCGCATTACTATTTGCATTTCCGGGTCGGGGGTCGATCGGTCTTCAAGGTCCAACACGGTATCGATGTCGTCGCTCAGGGGTTTTCGCGCGCGGACGAGGTCGATACAGTGGTTTCGGGCAACGGTGGCGAGCCAGGCCAAGGCATGCCCCGAGCGGCTTGCGAAGGAATGCGCTCTCTGCCAGATCCTGACATAGATTTCCTGCAACGCCTCTTCCGCATCCGCCCGGTCTTTCAAGATACGGATGCAGATCGCAAAAAGTTTCGGGCTGGTTGCCTGATAGAGCGCGGCGAATGCGGAGCGGTCCCCGAGCGCAACACGCCCGATCAGGACAGCAATTTCGTCACCTTGCATCCGCACATTCTCCGCCTCTTCCCCACGTTAGACAAGCGGGACCGAAAAAACGCAAGCCCCCGGCAGCAAGAAAGCCCGGTCAGGTCCCTCAGCTATTTCCGCAATAGAAAAGGCCCGGATCACTCCGGGCCTTCGTACGTTTGTTTGCACTGACAGTTTACTCGGCCGCCTCGGCATAGGCCTCCATCGGCGGGCAGGTGCAGATGAGGTTGCGGTCGCCATAGACATTGTCGATGCGGTTGACCGGCGACCAGTATTTGTCGATGCGGAAGGTGCCGGGCGGGAAGCAGCCCTGTTCGCGGCTATAGGGACGATCCCACTCCCCAACCAAATCTTCCACAGTGTGCGGCGCGTTCTTCAGCGGATTGTTGGTCTTGTCCGCACGGCCTTCCTCGATGTCGCGGGCTTCTTCGCGGATCGCCAGCATGGCATCGCAGAAACGATCGATTTCCGCCTTGGTTTCGGATTCCGTCGGCTCGATCATCAGCGTGCCGGCCACCGGCCAGCTCATGGTCGGTGCATGGAAACCGCAGTCGACGAGGCGCTTTGCGACATCGTCCACCGTCACGCCGCAGCTATCCGCCAGCGGCCGGGTGTCGATGATGCACTCATGCGCCACACGTCCGGTTTCGGACTTGTAGAGCACGTCGTAAGCGCCTTTCAGCCGCTCCGCGATATAGTTGGCGTTGAGGATCGCCACCTTGGTCGCCTGCGTCAGCCCTTCGCCGCCCATCATCAGGCAATAGCTCCAGGAAATCGGCAGGATCGAAGGCGATCCGAAGGGGGCAGCCGAAACCGCACCTTCACGACCGTCCGTCGTCGGATGGCCGGGAAGATAGGCAGCAAGATGCGACTTGACGCCGATCGGCCCCATGCCCGGACCGCCGCCGCCATGCGGAATGCAGAAGGTCTTGTGCAGGTTAAGGTGCGAAACGTCGGAACCAATATCGCCGGGGCGGGAAAGGCCGACCATGGCATTCATGTTGGCACCATCGAGATAGACCTGACCACCATGCTTGTGAGTAATCTCGCAAATCTCGCGAACCGTCTCCTCGAACACGCCGTGGGTGGACGGATAAGTGATCATGCAGCACGAGAGGTTTTCCGCATACTGCTCTGCTTTTGCACGGAAATCGTCGATATCAATATCACCATTGTCCCGCACCTTCACCGGCACCACTTTCATGCCGACCATCTGCGCGGAGGCAGGATTGGTGCCATGCGCCGAGGTTGGAATGAGGCAGACGTCGCGATGTGTGCCGCCATTGGCGATGTGATAGTTGCGGATGGTCAGAAGCCCCGCATATTCACCTTGCGCACCGGAATTCGGCTGCATGGAAAAGGCGTCGTAACCGGTGACCGAGCAGAGCTTTTCCGAGAGATCGTCGATCATCTCCTTGTAGCCGAGCGCCTGATTGGCCGGTACGAAGGGATGGATGTCGGAAAATTCCGGCCAGGTGATCGGCAGCATTTCCGCAGTTGCATTCAGTTTCATGGTGCAGGAACCGAGCGGGATCATCGAGCGGTCGAGCGCCAGATCGCGGTCCGAAAGGCGGCGGATGTAACGGGTCATCTCGCTTTCGGCACGGTTCATGTGGAAGATCGGATGCGTCATGTACTGGCTGGTGCGCAGCAGCTCCTTCGGCAGGCGATATTCCGGCTCGAAATCCGAGATCGGGAAATTGCCGCCGAAAGCGCGCCAGACCGCTTCAAGCGTCGCGGGACGCGTGCGCTCGTCAAGGCTCATGCCGATCTTGGTCGCGCCGACCTTGCGCAGGTTCACGCCTTCCGCAACGGCAGAGCGCAGGATGACGCCCTGCATATGGCCGACTTCGACGGTGATCGTATCGAAGAAGGTTTCCGGCTCGATGGTGTAACCGAGTTTTTCCAGACCCTTGGCCATCAGCACGGCCTTCTGGTGGGTCTGCTGGGCAATCGCCTTTATGCCCTGCGGGCCGTGGAAGACGCCATACATCGAGGCCATGACGGCCAAGAGCACCTGTGCCGTGCAGATGTTGGAGGTGGCCTTTTCGCGGCGGATATGCTGCTCGCGGGTCTGCAGCGACAGGCGATAGGCGCGGTTGCCGCGCGCATCGACCGAGACGCCGACCAGACGACCGGGCATGGAGCGCTTATGCGCATCCTTGACCGACATATAGGCGGCATGCGGACCGCCGTAACCGACCGGAACGCCGAAACGCTGCGAGGTGCCGATGGCGATATCCGCGCCCATTTC
The DNA here is from genome assembly GCF_036596185.1 of Rhizobium sp. GR12. Lineage (NCBI taxonomy): Bacteria > Pseudomonadati > Pseudomonadota > Alphaproteobacteria > Hyphomicrobiales > Rhizobiaceae > Rhizobium > Rhizobium sp. GR12. The sequence goes on from NZ_JASXTH010000005.1 coordinate 376,025, forward strand.
GCCGGGCGATTTCAGCAGCGTCAGCGCCAGAAGATCGGCGGCGACGGCAGCGATGGCACCCGTCTGGTGCAGGCGGGAGATCAGGCCCGAGAAATCGCTGACATGACCGTGGGTGCCCGGATACTGGAAGATCGCGCCGAACACGTCGACCGGATCGAGATCGGTGAAGGGATTGCCGACGATCACCTTCCAGCCGAGCGGGGCCGCACGGGTCTCGATCAGCGCGATGGTCTGCGGGTGGCAATTGGCGTCGACGAAGAAGGCGGTGGCCTTGGATTTGGCGACGCGCTGGCACATGGCCATGGCTTCGGCCGCAGCCGTCGCTTCATCGAGCAGCGATGCATTGGCGACATCGAGGCCGGTCAGGTCGCAGACCATGGTCTGGTAGTTCAGCAGCGCCTCAAGACGGCCCTGGCTGATTTCCGGCTGGTAGGGCGTATAGGCCGTGTACCATGCCGGGTTTTCCAGAATGTTGCGCTGGATGACCGGCGGCGTGATCGTGCCGTAATAGCCCTGGCCGATCAGCGATGTCAGCACCAGGTTCTTGTTGGCCGTTTCACGAAGGCGATCCAGCGCCTCGCGTTCGGTCAACGCGGCACCCCAGGTGAGCGGCACCTTCTGGCGGATGGAGGAGGGAACGGTGGCGTCGATCAGGGCATCGAGGCTCTTGTAGCCGATGACCTTCAGCATCTCCGCCATTTCCGACGGCGACGGCCCGATGTGACGCCGGTTGGCGAAGTCATAGGGCTGATAGTCGGTGAAGTGGAATTCCGTGGGCGTCGTCATTACGCGATCAGCTCCTTGTAGGCTGCCTCGTCGAGCAGCGTATCGGCATCCGCGACGTTGGAAAGCTTCAGCTTGAAGAACCAGCCAGCACCCTGCGGATCGGAATTGACCAGCGAGGGATCGTCGACGATCGCCTGGTTGATTTCCACCACTTCGCCATCCAGCGGACAATAGACATCGGAAGCCGCCTTGACGGATTCAACGGTAGCGGCATCGCCATCCTTGGAGAAGGTAGCGCCCACTTCCGGCAATTCGACGAAGACGAGATCGCCAAGCTGTTCAGCGGCGTGGCTGGTAATGCCAACGGTGGCAATATCGCCTTCGAACTTCAGCCATTCGTGTTCTGCGGTAAATTTCAGCATCGTATTCTCTCCGGAGATGGGATGAAGATTATCGTTTGTAGGTGGGCTTGATGAAGGGCAGGGCAGCGACGGTGACGGGCAGATATTTGCCGCGCACTTCCGCAAAGATCGCCGTGCCGGGAGCCGTGTAGGCCGCTGGCACGTAACCCATGGCGACGGGACCTTCGACCGATGGGCCGAAGCCGCCGGAGGTCACTTCGCCGATTTCCGTCTTGCCCTCGGCATCCGCAAAAAGCTTGGAATGGCCGCGCACCGGCGCCTTGCCCTCGGGCTTCAGGCCGACGCGGCGGCGCGATGTGCCGTCTTTCAGTTCGCGCAGAATGCGCTCGGCACCCGGAAAACCGCCTTCGCGCTCACCGCCGGCGCGACGTGCCTTCTGGATCGCCCATTCAAGTGACGCTTCGATGGGGGAGGTCGTGGTGTCGATATCGTTGCCATAAAGACAAAGGCCTGCTTCCAGACGCAGGCTGTCGCGCGCGCCGAGACCGATAGGCTCACAATCGGGATGTTCGAGCAGGGCCTTGGCGATCTCCTGCGCCTCGTCGGCCGGTACGGAGATTTCAAAACCATCCTCACCGGAATAACCGGAACGGGAAACGATGCAGGGCACATCGTGCAGCGGAATTTCCAGCACATCCATGAACTTCATGTCGGACACGCCGGCCCACAGTTCCGCCAGAACCGCTTCCGCGCGGGGGCCCTGGAGCGCGATCAGCGCCCGGTCGTCGAGAAGGGTGATCTCGCAGGCGTCGGAAAGATGCGCCTTCATATGCGCGACATCGGCGTGCTTGCAGGAGGCATTGACGACGACAAAAAGATGATCGCCGCGATTGGTGATCATCAGGTCGTCGAGAATGCAGCCGTTCTCATCTGTGAAGAAACCGTAACGCTGGCGACCTTCCTTGAGGCCGAGAATATCCACCGGCACCAGCTTTTCCAGCGCAAGTGCGGCATCTTCATTGTTGCCGGATTTCGCCTTTAGGATCACCTGGCCCATATGGGATACGTCGAATAAACCGGCGGAGGTGCGGGTCTGAAGATGTTCCTTCAGCACGCCGGCCGGATATTGCACCGGCATGTCGTAACCGGCAAATGGCACCATGCGGGCGCCAAGCGAAAGATGCAGGGAATGGAGCGGCGTGATTTTAAGCTCGGCGGTATCGTCCAAGGACGCCTCCAGGGTTGCGCGAAAGATCGCGCGGGCTCAGGTCATGACGCGGAAAACGCGCCGGGTTCAAGAGCCCCCTCTGTCCTTGTCGCCTGAGATTGTTATCCCTTCGGCGAGCCGTCCTTATGAAAGGTGGCTTCTCTCCAGAGTTCCGTCGTCACCGCTGGTCCTTTTGCCTGAGAGTTTCCGGGGCGGTTGCTCCTTCGGCACCGCATTGAAGCGGTTTCTCCCAACGATGATGCGACGCTCATTATCTTCGAAGGGCCATTATTGGCAAGGACCAAATGACGCATCTGAACAGATTTTTGCTCCATCTGCGCCATCGCGGGTACGGTATGTGGCGAATATACTCGATGCCGCGCGCCGTTAGTCAGATTTTTTCTCCGGCAAACCCTTCCGTTTTGTCGAGGCGAAATCCTCAAGTTCCTTTTCTGTCATAGACTTCTCCATGCTTTTTGAAGCACCTTGTAAACTGGATTTCTTCATTTCGCCGCGTTTGGCGGCCAGCGCCGCGCCCGCCGCTTTCTGCTGGGCTTTCGATTTGGCTGGCATGTCGGTTCTCCTTCCGAAATGATCTTACCGACAGGAAATGCTGCGCTCCGACGATTGTTCCAAGTCAGAGGTTGGGCCTGCGGCAAATTTCCCCTTTGAAATCGGCAAGAAAGAGGGGTATCGCCTGAGTATGGACGCAAACCGAAAACGACGGCTGACAGGGGTGGAGAAGATGCTTCGCATTTTCTGCGCGATGCTGATGTTGTCGCTTGGTTTCGCCCACAAGCCCGCGCTCGCTGCGGCACCTGCCGTTGCTCTCGATGAGAGCTACCGGCTGCCGGACGGCACGTTTGCCGAGATCTGCCTCGGCCACAGCGGCGGCGTTGATGCCTCGCACGCCAAGGACGGTCCCGCTCATTCGAGTGATGCGATCCTGTTCTGCGAGGCCTGCCTGCTGGCGTCCTCCATTCTTGTGCCCGCGCCCGATGCAACGAGCTGGCTGAGGAACGAATTCGCGTGGCTCGATAATCGCTTGTCCGCAGAGTGGAATTTTCTCTCGGTCCTGCCGATCCGCAAACCGTCCGCTCGCGGCCCGCCCTCCCTGTCCGCCTGATCTCTTCGTTTTTACAGGATCATCGCCGCCGGCTGGCGGTACGCAACGGCTGCAATGCCTCATGGGCCGCAGTCGCAAGGACAAGACAAATGAAAACCACCAAGATCATCACCTGCACCCTGTTCATCGCCTCCGTCTCGACGGCACAGGCCTTCGCCCATGCAACCTTCGTTGATGGTTCTGCCGAACAGGACAGCACCATCGTTGCCGCACTCCAGGTGCCGCATGGCTGTGACGGCGGGCTTGCCACCACCGAAGTCCAGATCAAGTTGCCGGAAGGTTTCATTTCCGCCAAGCCGCAGCCAAAGGCCGGCTGGGAACTGGAAATCATCAAGGGCGACTACCAGAAGTCCTACAAGAACCACGGGCAGGAGATCAAAAGCGGGCCAGTCGAAATCCGCTGGAAGGGCGGCGACCTGCCGGACGAATTTTACGACACCTTTGCCGTACAGGGAAAAATCACCGGCGTGGAGGCGGGGCAGGACCTGCCTTTCAAGGTAACGCAGCTTTGCGGCGACAAGGGTAAGGTTTCCTGGGATGAGGTGGCGGCAGCGGGCGTCGATCCACATTCGCTGAAAAGCCCGGCTCCGACGATCCGTGTCGCCGCCAAGACCCATGCCGGCGGGCATGACCATTCCGCCATGAACATGGATATGGACATGGATGTCGTGAAAGCCGGCAGCCTCGAGCTTTCCGCTGGCGCAACCAAGGCCATGTTGCCCGGCCAGCCGGTGGGCGGCGGTTATGTGACGATCAAAAATACCGGTTCCAGCGACGACAAGCTGATCGGCATCGAATCTTCCGCCGCCGGCCGTGCCGAAATTCACGAAATGGCGATGGTCAACGACGTGATGAAAATGCGCAAGCTGGATGACGGTATCGTCATTCCCGCCGGTCACACGGTGGAGCTGAAGCCCGGCGGCCTGCACATGATGTTCTTCAACGTGAAGAAGCCCTTTGCCGAAGGCGATAAGGTGCCGGTGACGCTGATCTTCGAAAAGGCCGGTAAGGTGGAGATCGTGCTTTCCGCAGGTTCAGCCAAGGGCGGCGACCACCAGCATAATTGATCCACGAAAAACGGCTACCGGGACGCGTGACAGGTCCGGTAGCCGCAAGCTTTTCGTCTATTGTATTGTTTTCAGCGCCGTGGCGGAAAAGGCGTGAGAGCGATCGCTTCCGCAATTTTTCCGGTCTTCGGTCGACAATATCTATAAAATCGGGCTGACAGCAACCTGAACGCCGGAGGCCGGTTCGATATCGCCCCATACCTCAGAAACGAAATTAGAATATCTAAATATCAATCTGATCTAAAACATTATTTTTAGAACGAGTTTCGGCCCCATTCTCCTCGTAAGCCTCCACAGCCTGCTCGAGCGTCGCCTGCGGTTCCTGACGCTGGCTGGCGGTGGTCAGGAAATAGAGCGTCAAGGCCGGCGGTTTGATCGCCGTCATAAAGCCTTTGAGCTGGAAGTCGTCGCCCTGTTCGGCCTTGCGCGCCAATGCGTGAATGGCCTCTTCGACCTCGGTCTTGCGCGGCACGCGCTGCGACGGTTTCACAGCCTCCAGCGCATAGGCCGCTGTATTTGCTGAAACGGAAAGAACCTGTGTCATCCAACCTCCGGCCTTCTTCGCCGACCCCGTAAAAGCTGGAGATTAACAGCCGCGCCTTGTCGGAAGGCTAAATCGCGGGCTTGCAATTTAACCGTATTTTAATGGATGAAAGCTCCGGGCAAAGGGGTTTCGCCGGCGATTGCTATGGTCTAGAAATGCACCGGACAGCCCGGTCCGACAATTTCCTCCGGAGACAATCCCCAAATGGTGAATATCGCTCTTGTCGCCACAGGCGGCGCAATCGGTTCCGTGTTCCGTTATCTGGTCGGCGTCTGGAGCGTGAGGCTTGCCGGGCCGAGTTTTCCGTGGGGAACGCTTGCGGTCAATGTGGTCGGATCTTTCCTGATCGGTCTCCTCGTCGAACTTGTGGCCAGAAGGCTGAACGCGTCCATGGAGATGCGCCTGTTTCTGGTTACCGGCGTGCTCGGCGGCTTCACCACATTTTCGTCCTTCTCGCTCGATGCGGTCTCGCTTTTCGAACGCGGTGCGCTCGGCCTTTCGGCCGTTTACATCATGGCAAGTCTGTTGGTTTCCATCGCGGCGGTTTTCGCCGGGCTGGCCTTGGGCCGCAGTTTGTTCTAAAGGCTTGATCCAAACGGCGCGCCAGAGATAAAGGGCGTGCGATCAAGACAGAGAGACTGGAAATTTCATGGCAGGTATCGAGCATATCAAGGTCGAGGCCGACGAGGCCGGTATGCGCCTCGATCGCTGGTTCAAGATTCACTATCCGGGTCTGGGGTTCGGGCAGTTGCAAAAGCTGCTGCGCTCGGGACAGGTGCGTGTGGACGGCGGCCGGGTGAAGACGGATGCAAGGGTGCAGCCGGGACAGATGGTGCGCGTACCGCCGGTCGATTCCGACCTCAAGGTCAAAAGCGGCCCTATCGGATCGAAGGATCTCAAACATTCGGCAGACAGCGAACTTCTGGCGCGCATGCTGCTGCATGAGGACGACAAGGTTTTAGTGTTCAACAAGCCGGCCGGCATCGCCGTGCAGGGCGGTTCCGGCATCAACCGCCACATTGACGGGCTTCTGGAAGCATGGACCAGCCCGAAGGGTGAAAAGCCGCGTCTGGTGCACCGCCTGGACCGTGACACATCCGGCGTGCTGGTGGTTGCCCGCACCCGTGGTGCTGCGCAGAAGCTGACGGCCGCTTTCCGCGAGCGCGATACCAAGAAGACCTACTGGGCGCTGGTTCGCGGCGTGCCGCGCAAGCATCAGGACAAGATTTCCACCTGGCTGGTCAAGGAACAGACGCCCGACGGCGACCGCATGCGTATCGCCAAGCACGGCGAGGAGGGGGCCGATCACGCCGTTTCCTATTACCGTGTCATCGATACCGCCGCGCAGAACCTCGCCTGGCTGGAGATGGAGCCTTATACCGGCCGTACCCACCAGCTTCGCGTTCACGCGCTGCATATAGGGCACCCGATCATCGGCGATCCGAAATATTACATCGACGATCCGAACTGGGATTTTCCGGGCGGCGTACAGAAACGCCTGCACCTGCATGCCCGCCATATCGACATTCCGCACCCGAATGGCGGACGGCTTCGCGTCAGCGCGCCTTTGTCGCCGCATATGGTGCAGACTTGGAACCTGCTCGGTCTCGACGTGGCCGATGGCGACAGGGAAGGCTGATAGCCGATGAAACTCGTTCTTTTTGATTGCGACGGCACGCTGGTGGATAGTGCCGGCCTGATCCATGCCGTCATGGCCGATACATTCGTCGATTTCGGAAAGCCTCGGCCTGACATTTCAGAGACCAAGGCGATCATTGGCCTCACACTCGATATCGCCATCGCCCGCATGCTCGGCAAGGCGCATGTGGATGACGAGGCGCGCGCGATGACGGAGCGCTATCGGGAAATCTATCACCCGATCCGCGCCCGGCCGGGCATGATCGAGCCGCTTTTCGACGGCATCGCGCCGCTGATCGACACTCTGGCGAAGCGGGACGACGTGCTGATCGGCGCGGTCACCGGCAAGGGCCGTCGCGGACTGACCCATATTCTCGAAACGCATGGTTTTGCCGAGCATTTCATCGTGTCACGCACGGCGGATGATTGCCCATCCAAGCCGCATCCGGCCATGGTGATGGAATGCTGCCATGAAACCGGCATGGTTCCGGCTGACACTGTCGTCATCGGCGATGCGATCTATGACATGCAGATGGCGAAAGCGGCCGGCGCAAAGGCCATCGGCGTCGCCTGGGGTTACGCCTCGGTCGATGATCTCTGGAAGGCCGGCGCCGATGCGGTCGTCAGCCACCCTCGCGAAATCCCGGCCTATGTTCCCGCCGATATTCTCGAATGACCCTTTCTATCCGACTGATGAGGACGTGCCATGCGTGATCTCCTGAACGACCTTTCGGAAGGCCTCAGCCATCCCGATCCGATCATTCGCGCGCAACTCCAGATGCAGAGGCCTTTGCCGAAGCGCTTCTACAAGGACGTCACCGTTGCTGACGTGGAAGACGGCGGCTTCACCATCCATCTCGATGGCAAGCCGCTGCGCACGCCCGCCAAGAAGCCGCTTGTGCTGCCATCCAAGGCGCTCGCGGACCTGCTTCGCGACGAATGGGATGCGCAGAAGGAAGTGGTGAACCCGGTCGTCATGCCCGTGTCACGGCATGTGAACACCGCCATTGATGGCATCGCCGACGACACCCAGGCGGTTTTCGAGGACATCCTCCGCTTTTCTTCCTCCGACCTTCTGTGCTACCGCGCTGGCGACCCATCCGCGCTGGTTCAGCGCCAGATCGATCATTGGGACCCGGTGCTTGACTGGGCGGCCAATGTTCTCGGCGCCCGCTTCATCCTCATCGAAGGCGTGATGCATCGCGAGCAGCCACGGGAGGCCGTTGCGGCCTTTGCCGTGACGCTCAGGAAATACGATACGCCGATAGCGCTCGCCGCCCTGCACACCATGACGTCCCTGACCGGCTCCGCCATTCTGGCGCTGGCGCTGGCGGAGGGGCAGCAGACGCTGGAAGAAACCTGGGCGCTGGCGCATCTCGATGAGGACTGGACCGCCGAACAATGGGGCGAGGATGAGGAGGCGCTGGAGCGCCGTGCCCTCAGGCTTGTCGACATGCGTGCGGCACTCAACGTTCTGGAGGCGTTGAAGAGCGCTTCTTGACGCTTTTTTAACCCTGATGACCGAATATGCGGCTACCTCACGTAAGGGGAGCCGCAGATCATGATCACCACGCTGAAGCGCCTTGGCATCGTTGTGCTGGCGTCTTTCACGCTCATGTCTTTCAGGCTGGAACCGGAAGCGACCAATGCCGACCGGCTGCTTTACGATGTGCGCGGCGCATTCGTTGCGGCCCGACCGGATGTCGCGCCGGCACTGATGCAATCCATTCACGCGCAGTTGCAGAACGCGATCAAGACGACTGCACGCGGCGAAATCAGACCACGCGTGGTGCTGACAATTCGCCTCGCATCCGTCACACGCGGGCCCTTCCTGTTTGGAGAACGGGCATCGGCCCGTGTGATCGTGCGCGCCGCCGCCGTGGCAACGGGCGAGGTGATCGCCGAGGCGAAATTCACGACCACGGTGGTGAGTTTCGACAATCGGTCAATCGAGCAGGATCTCGCTTACGGTGTCGCGGAACGCGTCATCCGCGAATTCAGGCTTAGCCGGCCCGGCCCGACGACGCTGGCGACGGCATTGTTTCCGTGAACAACGCCGCCTGTCGCAACCCTCAGCCAAGCCGTTCGGCATGCCACTTCAGATGGTCGTCCATGAAGCTGGAAATAAAATAATAGGAATGGTCGTAGCGCTCGTGCATGCGCAGCGTCAGGCCGATATCCGTGCCCTTGACCGCTTCTTCGAACAGCCAGGGGCGCAGGCCTTTTTCGAGGAAGTTGTCGGCCTTGCCCTGATCGATCAGGAATTCGGGAAAACGTGCGCCGTCTTCGATCAGCGCGCAGGCGTCGTATTGCCGCCATGCGGCCCGGTCCGTACCGAGATATTTTTCCAGCGCCGGTTCGGACCAGTCTGCGGAGGAGGGGGCGACGATCGGGGCGAAGGCGGAGCAGCTCTTGAAGCGATCCGGGTTCTTCAAAGCGATCGTCATCGCGCCATGGCCGCCCATCGAGTGGCCGAAAATGCCCTGACGGCTCATATCCGCACGAAAATGCTGGCCGATGAAGGCGGGCAACTCTTCCGTCACGTAGCTGTACATGTGGTAGTGCTCCGACCAAGGCTCCTGCGTGGCGTCGAGATAAAAGCCGGCGCCCTTGCCCATCTGCCAGTTGGTCAGCTCGTCCGGCACGTCATTGCCGCGCGGGCTGGTATCCGGGCAGACGACGATCAACCCCAGCTCGGACGCCATGCGGCGATATTCGCCTTTTTCCATGACATTGGCGTGGGTGCAGGTGAGACCGGAGAGATACCAGACAACCGGGCAGGGCTCGCTGATCGCCTTCGGTGGCACATAGACCGCAAAGGTCATTTCGCATTTCAGGGTTTCGGATGCGTGCGAAAATACGCCCTGCATGCCGCCAAAGGCCGTATTCTGCGAAACGATGTTCATGAAGCCATTCCCTTAAGAAGAGTTTTCGGTTCAGCCGGCAAGCGCGACTGCGGCATTGACCGCCGCCGCCACCAGAACCGTGTTGAAGAAGAAAGAGACGATGGAATGCAGCAATGTGACCTTGCGCATGGCGGTCGTGGTCACGCCCACATCCGATGTCTGCGCCGTCATGCCGATCACCACGGCGAAATAGAGGAAATCATAACCGCAAGGCTCTTTCGTCGCCGGAAAATCCATGCCGCCGCGGTGCTGGCGCTTGCCATCAACGGTTTCAGGGCGCCAGTAGAGATGGGCGTAATGCAATGCCGTCATGGTATGGATCGTCAGCCATCCGAAGATCACGGAGCCGAAGGCGATGAGCAGGGTCCAGACCGTTTCGCCGGAATGGTTGAGCGCCTGGAACAGCGAAACGACGGCAACGCCAACGGCAAGCAGCGTAATGGCGATGATGGCTATTGCCGGCAGGTCGTCGCTGTCGGCGTGCGCCCTCAGGTGTTGCGCCGTCAGTTTGGGAAGCCGAAATGCCACCAGTACGAGATAGGTCAGAAAAAACAGGACAGCTGCGATTTCGATGGCAATCGATCGCGCGAAAACCAGCGCCAGACCGAGGCCGAAAGCGCTGACGAGAAAAGCGACGAGGAAGGGCTTATGGCGGCGATAGGCGTTGCTTTGCGGTTTGACCGGGGTCATGGATCGCGTCTTTCTGTTTGTGCCGTCATTTTTTGACACGGCGGCAGAAACGGTCAAGGGTCTCCAGAAAAGCCGAACGATCGCGCGGCGAAAAGGCCGCATTATATCCCTTGCTTTCGCCGGTTTCGCGCAGATGCGCGCCAAGATCGCGCATCGCAGTCGCCATGCCGATGTTTGTCTGGTCGAAAACACGGCCCGTTGGCCCGGTCACCAGTGCGCCCTTGGCGACGCAACGCCCGGCCAACGGCACATCGGCGGTGATGACAATGTCGTTTTCGCCGGCACGCTCGGCAATCCAGTCGTCAGCCGCATCGAAACCGGCCGATACGATGACGTTCTTCACCATCGGATCGCGCGACGGGCGCAAGCCGGAATTTGCAACGAAGGTCACCTCCAGCCCATGCCGTTCCGCCACCTTGAGTATCTCCGGTTTCACGGGGCAGGCGTCGGCATCGACATAGATTTGCGGGTTCTGCGACATGGGTACTCTTAGCGGGATAATTTCTGCCACGCTTGTAAGGGCAAAAGCAGCGATTACCAAGCCCGCCATCGGTGAAATTATGGCATGAAGCCGGGCCGAGAACGCACTTGCGACTGCCGCGCAATTTGAATATGTTCGCTTTATGTTCTCGGTGAGGAGATTTGCGATGCTGGAAGAATTCATCGTGCAGGCCAAATCCGCCACCTATGTGGGCGGCGGCGACACCTCCGCGACACCCACTCGCCTCAGCTCGCACGATCTGACCTATCGGAACGGCGACTGGCATTATATCGACAGTTATTTCGGCGGAACCGATTTCATCGGCCAGGAGGTTGTCTGGCATCGGGGTATTCCACTATGGGCCATGAACTATTACGGTCGCATCATTCGCCCTGCGTCAATTGATGGCACCGTGGCGGGCAGGGTGATCCAGCACTCGCTCTCAACGCTTTACAGGGAAGGGCGGTTTCTCGGCGGCTTCACTCACGAGGTCGAAGACATGACCTATATCGATACCAATGAGGGCGAATTCCAGTCTTTTACCGGGGTCGAGCGGATTTATCGTGACGGCGTCGAGGCATATCGGCTCGATTATCATGGTGGCCTGATAAAGCCATAATTGCCACCGTCAGGAGGATCGAATGGGGACGATGATGGCTCATCGCCCCTTTTTTTGTCCGTTTCAAATCAGCCCGGCTGCCTCGTCTTGCGCAGATAGGGAAGGACAGTATCGTAAGAGCCGAAGCGGGCGATGGCGTCCTCGTTCGAGACGGCGGCGGTGATGATCACGTCTTCACCCTGTTTCCAGTTGGCCGGCGTCGCCACCTGATGTTTCGAGGTCAGCTGGATGGAATCGATCGCGCGAAGAATTTCCTCGAAGTTGCGGCCGGTTGTCATCGGGTAGGTGAGGACCAGCTTGATCTTCTTGTCAGGACCGATGACGAAGACGGAGCGCACGGTGGCGTTGTCGGCCGGGGTGCGGCCTTCGGAACTCTCACCAGCGCCCGCCGGCAGCATGTCGTAGAGCTTCGCCACTTTCAGATCCTTGTCGCCGATCAGCGGATAATCGACGTTAAAGCCGGTCGCGGTGCGGATGTCGTTTTTCCATTTTTCATGGCTTTCGACCGGATCGACAGAGATGCCGATGATCTTGACGCCGCGTTTTTCGAATTCCGGCTGCAGGCCGCCCATCGCGCCAAGTTCGGTGGTGCAGACCGGCGTGAAATTTTTCGGATGCGAAAACAGAACCGCCCAGCCGTCGCCGATCCAGTCGTGAAAGCTCACCGGACCGTGCGTGGTTTCGGCGGTGAAATCGGGCGCTATGTCGTTGATACGAAGGCTCATTTGTTGGTTTCTCCCTAATGATTTGAATTGAAATCCTGAAGGTTCTGGCAATCCATTTCCGGCGCTGGAGCTTAGAGTTTTCGCGCGAAATGGCCAGCTTTTTCACGGCAAAAATTCGAAACGGGCAGGGCGCGCCGCCCGTCTTCATCAAGCTCACGTGAGGCCGGAAAGCGGGACGCAAATGACCTGTCACGGAAACGCACGAGGATTGTTTTCGTTCGGTCAAGCATCTATCCTGACATGGCGGCCCCTGCCGGATCGGCCAGAAACAGGCCAAGATGGCTTTCCCGGCTGGCGCAAAACGCGAACGACGCTCGAGCACCACGCGAGCCAACAATCTCCAAACAGACGCGATGGAGAACGGCAATGACGATCACAATTACCGCTTTTGAACGCTCGCCCGATGGCGGCAAGGGTCTGGCCCGCGACACGCGCGTGCGCTGGGCACTGGAGGAAGTAGGCCAGCCCTACGATGTTCGTCTTCTCTCCTTCAAGGCGATGAGGGAACCCGAGCATCTGGCGCTTCAGCCATTCGGGCAGATTCCGACCTATGAAGAGGGCGACCTTGTCCTGTTCGAGTCCGGTGCGATCGTTTTCCACATCGCGGAGCGCCATGCCGGCCTTTTGCCGGGGGATGCGAATGCGCGGGCGATAACATGGATGTTCGCCGCGCTCAGCACCGTGGAACCGCCGATCGCCGACTGGCTCGACGGCGCGTTCAGTGCCGGCGACCTCCTGATGATATCGGTGCTGCAAAGGATAAAAAGTTCGGGCATCCTCGACGAATATCCGAACCTTTCAGCCTATGTGGCCCGCGGTGAGGCGCGTCCCGCCTATAAACGCGCCTTTGCCGACCAACTGGCGGTTTTCAAGGCCGCTTCGGGCGGCTGAGCGTCGCTGAGTGGCGAGGGCCTGAACGTGCAGACCCGCCCGATATTTCTACAGGGAATTATCCGCCGTAGAAGGCGTCCATAGCCGCTCCCGATCGACCCCGATGACACGCACCGCCTTCATGAAGCGTCCGTAACCGCGAACGCGAACCCCCCCCAGTGCGTGCTCCACGCCTTGATTGGAATGGAAATGTGCGATATCGATATTTATGAGGTACGTACATCAGAATCGTGAAAGGCACTGAAAAGCCAACAAAACAGCCATTCGGCGGGTCCGCAACAGCCGGGCTGTTCCGTCTGGAAAAGCTGATGGGAACAACGGCGTAACGTGAAAAAAGTGGGGTATGATGACGGCATTCGAACTCAATCCAGAATTCGCCATAACGGATGAGCCGTCGCTTCGAGGGTTGTTCGAGGCGACCCATTCTCTCGCGATATTGAAGTGTCAGGACGCAATTGGCGAGCACGCGCGGGAGTTCATCAGGCGCTCACCATTCCTGTGCATCGGAACCCAGAATGGGGAAGGACGCGCCGATGTCAGCCCTCGTGGCGACCCTGCGGGGTTCGTCAAGGTTCTTGATGAACACACACTCGCGATCCCGGATCGACCGGGCAATAACCGGCTGGATACGTTGACCAATATCATTGCCAATCCGAACGTCGGATTGTTGTTCGTCATACCGGGGTTCGACGATACATTGCGCGTGAACGGGCAGGCGGCGTTGGCGACCGACCCTGAACTCCTGAAAAGCATGAGCATCAATGACCGCGCTCCGAAACTGGCGATAGTCGTCAGAGTGAGCGAGGTTTTCATGCATTGCGCCAAGGCATTTCGGCGGTCTCATTTATGGAGCCCGGATCATTTTCAGGATCGCTCCGAAATGCCGTCGCTTATCAAGATTATTCTGGATGAAACGACAGGCGCACCCAGCAACAGGGATGAGATGCGGAAAATGGATGACGACCTTGAGAAAGACTATCAGCGGACACTTTACTAGTGCGCACCCGGTTTAAACGGAAGTGTTGGGCGCGACCCATATCTTTAACGTTGCGGTCTGATCGAGTGTTGCCGGCGACATCTGGCTGAGGTCTGTATTGGAGGGCAGGTAACGACGGATGCGCTTGTTTGCGTTTTCCACCGCACCTTTCTGCCAGGGCGCGCTGGGATCGCAGAACCAGTTGCGCGCACCAATACCATCTTCCAGAGCCCGGAATGCAGCAAACTCCGTGCCCCGATCAAAGGTGAAGCTCTGACGCGCGAATGCGGGTAGGGACGAGAATGCGCGGATGATCTTGTCCATGATCGGCCGCGAGTGTCGGCTGGGGTTTTTGATCAGAACGGTGTACCGGCTTTTGCGCTCGACGAGTGACGTGACATTGGCATGTCCAAACGGACGCTCGAAGACGATGAGGTCGCCCTCCCAGTGCCCGAATTGCGATCTGTTTCCAATAAAATCAGGCCTTTGGGAGATGCGGTGGCTGGCGGGAAATGCCCCGTCGCGCGGCTTTCTGGAGTGAAGCGGACGGCGTCTTCGACGTGCTTCCGGCAGATATTGATACAAGCCGAGCGCATAGTCTTCCTTGCTGTAGATAAACCGGTAGATGGTCTCGGCACACACACTCACAAGGCTTAACCCCTCCAATAACAGGCGTCCGGCAATCTGCTCGGGCGACCAGCGTGCTTCCAGTTTTTTGATGACCTCCTTGCGCAAGTTCGGGTGTCGCCGCAGTTTTCTTAACCGGCGCCGGCGTTCACGCGTGATCTCGTCGGCAATGACGGGAAAATAGCCGCTGTACTCGGGGAGTTCGTGATCACGGAACGTGTTGCGACGGGTCTCCCGATAAATTGTCGAGCAGTGACGACCGAGCTGGCGTGCCATCTCGTTTGATCGGCACTTTTCGCTCAACAAGCTTATGAAGTTGACGCCGATCGGCGAGGGTCAGTTGCGAATAACATGCGAAAATCTCCAAAGTGAAGCCATTGAAATTATTGGCATGTCGCACTTGGAAATAGAATGTACCCCTGTGAGTTCATGCTGAACCGCGACTTGCGGGGCATCCAAAGCTAACTTGCATGCCGCATCTGCGCGAGAACTTTCTT